>JAOPVZ010000001.1 GCA_025965935.1 Frankiales bacterium
AAGACGGCTGATGAGCTGCTCGTCACCGAGATCCCGCAGCACGTCTACGAGGGCCTCAAGGCCTCGCCGGTGGAGCAGGTGCACGTCTTCGCCCGCCGCGGTCCGGCGCAGGCCAAGTTCACCCCGCTCGAGCTGCGTGAGCTCGACCACAGCCCCAACGTCGAGGTGATCGTCAACCCCGAAGACATCGAGTACGACGACGGCTCGGTCGAGGCCATCAACTCCGACAACCAGACCAAGCTGGTCGTCCGCGAGCTCGAGCGCTATGCGATGCGCACCGCCGAGCACGGCCTGGGCAGCCGCCCCCGCAAGCTGTTCCTGCACTTCTTCGAGAGCCCCGTCGAGGTCTACGGCGACGGCCGGGTCGAGGGCTTGCGCACCGAGCGGACCGAGCTCACCGGCGACGGCAACGTGCGCGGCACCGGCGCCTTCAACGACTGGCCCGTCCAGGCCGTGTACCGCTGCGTCGGCTACCGCAGCACCGAGCTCCCCGGCCTGCCGTGGGACGCCCGCAACCACGTCGTACCGCACGCGCTCGGCCGGGTCCTCGACATCGACGGCAACCACCTCACCGGCATCTACGTCAACGGCTGGGTCAAGCGCGGCCCGGTCGGGCTGATCGGCCACACCAAGGGCGACGCCATCGAGACCGTGAAGTCGCTGCTCGAGGACCTGCCCACCACCCCGCCCGCCGCAGAGCCCAGTGAGGACGCGGTGGTCGAGTTCCTCCAGGGCCGCGGCATCCGCTACACCACCTGGGACGGCTGGTACCGCCTCGACGCCCACGAGAAGTCGCTCGGCGAGGCGTTCGGCCCGGTCCTCGGCAAGGACGGCCAGCCCAGCCCCCGGCTCCGCGTCAAGGTCGTCGACAAGGAGTCGATGACCACCATCTCCCGCGCGGAGTAGCCCTCAGGCCCTGGGCAGGCGGACGGTGAAGCGCCCGCCGGGCCCAGCGGCCGCGGTGACCTCGCCGCCGGTGGCCCGCGCGAGCCGGCGCGTCAGCGCGAGCCCCAGCCCGGCTCCCGCATGGCCGTCGTCCGGCTCGTGCCGGTAGCCCGCGTCGAAGATCGCCTCCTCGGCACCAGCGGGTACGCCGGGCCCGTCGTCGAGCACGTCCACGAGCACGTCCGTGGCGGTGCTGCGGACCGTCATCCGGACCGCGGCTGAGTACCTGAAGGCGTTGTCGACGAGCGGCGACAGCAGCCGCTCGACGACCTCGCTCTCGGCACCTGCGAACTGCACAGCGGGGGCGGCCTCCACGTCGTCGACCAGCCGATGGGCGACGGAGACGACGTCGCACCGGCCGCGGATCGCACCTGCCTCCGCGCGGGCGGCGGTGAGCAGCGTGTCGAGGATCCGCTCCATCCGGCGCGCGCCGTCCCCGATGACGGTCATGGCGGCCGCCGCCTCGGCGGGGGTCCGCGGCCGGGCCGCGAACAGGTCCGACTCGGCGATGATGCTCGTGAGCGGCGTGCGGAGCTCGTGGGAGATCTCGGCCGACAGCTGCTGCTCCCTGCGGAGCACCGCGGACAGCCGGCCCAGCACGCCGTCGAGCGTGGTGGCGAGCTCCTCCAGCTCGCCGGGCCGCGCCTCCCCGCCGAAGCGGCCGGAGGTGTCGGTGGCGGACCACTCGCCGGCCTGCCTGGTCATCTCCGCAACGGGACGCAGGGCCCGGGTCGCGACGTTGCGGGCGACGGCGTAGACGAGGGCGACGAGCACCGTGCCGAGGGCCAGCGCCCCGATGATCGTGGCCCGCGCGCTGCGCTGGTAGGGCTCCAGCGAGATCGCCGCGACCAGCGTGCCGACCTGCCGACCGTTGGAGCGGACGGCGACGGACAGGAACTCGGACTTCTGCCTGCGCACGAGCTTGTTGTCGGTGCCGGCGAGCCGGTCGGCCTCGGCCTGCAGGACCGAAGCGCCGCGCGGCCGCTCGATCGCAGTGCCCCCCTGGTAGAGCCAGATGCCGGTGTCGAGGGCAGCGTCGCTCTCGGTGCTGCTGAGCGCAGCGCCCTGGACGTGCACGGTCGCCAGCGCCGACTCCGCGCGACCGCGGAGGACGTTCTCGGCCTCCGCCGTGAGCCGGCGGTCCAGAAGCACCCCGAACAGGACGGTGAGCAGCACGACCGCCGTACCGGCGGTGAGGGTGGCCGAGAGGGCGAGGCGGCCACGCAGCGTGCGAGGGCCCTTCACCGTCAGGAGGTTACGACCCGGTACCCCACGCCGCGGACGGTCTCGATGCGGTCGGGCGCCTCGACCTGGCAGAGCTTGCGGCGCACCCGCGCGACGTACTGGTCGAGGGTGTTCTCGTGGACGATCGCGCCGTCGGGCCAGCCGGCGCGGAGCAGCTCACGCCGACGGACGACCTCGCCCGGGTGGCCGAGCAGCGCAGCGAGCAGCCGGAACTCGGTCGGTGACAGCGGCGCGTTCAGGCCCTCGCGCGTCAGCGCGTGCTGGGCCGGGTCGAGGACCAAGCCGCTGCCGGTCGACGCGGGGGAGGTGTCGCTGCGGCGCAGCAGCACGCGCAACCGCGCCAGCAGCTCCGGGATGTGGAAGGGCTTGGTGAGGTAGTCGTCGCCGCCGGCCGCGAACCCGGCCAGCCGCTCGTGCACCGCGTCCCGCGCGGTGAGGAACAGCACGGGTGCGTGCACGCCGCGGGTGCGCAGGGCCAGGCAGACGTCGCGGCCGTCGGCATCGGGCAGCCCGATGTCCATGATGACCGCGCTGGTCTGCGGGTTGGCGCTGGTGAGCGCGGCGTGGCCGTCGGCGGCGGTGACGACCGACAGGCCCTCCTCCCGGAGCACGCGGGCGACGACGTCACGCAGCTGGTGGTCGTCCTCGACGACAAGCACAGTGGGCATGACGCCAGCATGGCACGCAACCTGTACGCCGCTGGACTCTGAGGCCAAGATGGTCAGGGAGCTGTCAGGTGACCGAGTTGTTACCCGTTGTTGACGTTTCGACCCGTGACCTGGGTCACGGTGGGGCGTTGGAGAGGCGTGCGCTCCCGGCTCGTCGCTGCCCTGTCCCTCGCCGTCCTCGCGGGCCTGCTGGTCCCGGGTTCCGCTGACGCCGCCAGCCGGATCCAGGGGATCGACACCGCGAAGTACCAGCACGACGGCGGCCGGGCGATCGACTGGGCGGCCGTGAAGCGCTCCGGCCAGCGGTTCGCGTTCATCAAGGCGACCGGGCACGCCGACAGGACGGACCCCTGGTTCGCCCGCGACTGGGCCGCCGCCGGCCGGGCCGGCATGATCCGCGGCGCCTACCACTACGCCGACCCCTCGCACAGCGCGGTGGCGCAGGCCGACGCGATCGTCGGTGTCGTCGGCACCACCCGCGAGGCGAACGACCTCGGGATCGTCCTCGACCTGGAGGACACCGGCGGGCTGTCCCCGGCCCGGCTCGCGCAGTGGGCGCACAGCTTCCTCAGCCGGGTCGAGAGCCGCACCGGTCGGGTGCCGATCCTCTACACCTACGTCAGCTTCTGGTCCGGCCCGATGCGCAACAACCGGACCTTCGGCGCCTACCCGCTCTGGCTGGCCAGGTACGGCCCGCAGCCGGCGCCCCTCGCCGGCTGGGACCGCTGGACGTTCTGGCAGCACACCAGCTCCGCCCGCGTCGCCGGCATCTCCGGCGCCGTGGACCACGACGTGATGTGCTGCAGCGCCGGGACGCTCGCCGCGCTCGCCGACGGGCGCAGCGGCCCGATCACCGCGCTGTGGCGCAAGCTCGGCGGTGCCTCCGGCACCCTGGGCCTGCCGCTCGGCCCTGAGTCGGCCGTCCCCGGCGGTTGGGGCCAGGCCTTCGAGCGCGGCTACGTCGCGACCACCAAGGCGCACGGCACCTGGGCGGTGCTGAGCCCGATCTGGGAGCGCTACCGCTCGCTCAGCGGCGCCGCCGGCCCGCTGGGGGTGCCCGTGGCCGCGGCCACCCAGCCCGTGCGGGGCGTCGTCATGCAGCGCTTCGCCGGCGGCACCATCGTGTGGTCGAAGGTGACCGGCGGCCAGCCGATCACCGGGGCGATGCTGGCGCGCTGGAACAAGGACGGCGGCGTTCGCTCGCAGGAAGGACTCCCAACCGCCGCGCGCAAGGGCGTCTCGCAGCAGTTCCTCGGCGGCGGCCTCTACGCCACCTCGAGCGGTGTGCACCTGGTGCCTGGCGCGATCCGGGACCGGTACGAGCAGCTCGGCGGTCCGTCGTCGGTGCTCGGCCTGCCGGCCAAGGAGGCCCGGACCGTGGCCGGCGGCCGGCTCGTGCAGTTCGACCTCGGCGCGCTCGTCGAGCTGACGGTGGCAGGCCAGACCGTTGTCATCTAAGGACCTCTTGGAGGGTTCCTACAAGGGTGTCGCCCGGGTGCGGTAGCCGTCGTCAGCGCGAGCCTGGCCGCCGTACCGGGATGGTTGTGGGATGACGACTGCACTGGTCCGCCCTGAGTTGCTGACCGAGCACCTGACCGCACGGCTGGAGGTGGCGCTCGCGACGCACCTCGAGCGGGCGCAGGCCTGGTACCCGCACGAGTACGTGCCGTGGGGCGAGGCGCGCGACTTCGCGGAGCTGCCGTTCGAGGAGACGCAGAGCCGGCTGTCCAAGGAGGTCCGGGCGAGCGTCCAGCTCAACCTGCTGACCGAGGACAACCTGCCCGGCTACCACGGCGCGATCAGCCGGGTCATGGGCTACTCCGACGTGTGGCGGACCTGGCTCGACCGGTGGACGGCCGAGGAGGGCCGGCACGGGATCGCGCTGCGCGACTACCTGACCGTCACCCGGGCCGTCGACCCGATCGTGCTCGAGGAGGAGCGGATGGCCACCGTCAGCGGTGGCTTCGACGCGGGCGACCGGGACGGGCTGCGGGTGATCGCCTACGTCTCGATGCAGGAGCTCGCGACCCGGGTCGCGCACCGCGGGACCGGCAAGCACTCCACCGACCCCGGCCTGGACCGGCTGCTCTCCAGGATCTCCACCGACGAGAACCTGCACATGGTGCTGTACCGCGACCTGTTCGCCGCGGC
>JAOPVZ010000034.1 GCA_025965935.1 Frankiales bacterium
TCGTCGACCAGCTCACGGCCGAGGCGCGGGAGACCGCGGCACGCATCACCGCTCGCGGTGAGGAGCAGCTGGCCGCCGAGCGGCAGCAGGTCGTCGTGCAGCTGCGCGGCGACATCGGCCGCCTCGCCGTCGAGCTCGCCGAGCGGATCGTCGGTGAGTCCCTGGCGGACGAGGACCGGCAGCGCCGTGTCGTCGACCGCTTCCTCGCCGACCTCGAGCAGCAGCAGACCTCCGGTCAGGGGACGGGTTCCTGATGCAGGGGGCAAGCCGCGACGCGCTCGCCGCCGTCAGGGAGCAGCTCGCTGCCCTCGCGGGTGAGGGGGCAGACCTGGGTACGGCGGGTGAGGGGCTGCTCGCGGTCGTGCGCCTGCTCGACCGCGAGAGCGCGCTGCGCCGCACCCTGGGCGACCCGACCACCGAGGCAGCTGCCAAGAACGGGCTGCTCGACGCGCTGCTCGGCAGCCAGCTCGACGCGGGGGCGCTGCGGCTCGTCAAGGCCGCAGCAGCCCAGCGCTGGAGCCGCAGCCGCGACCTGGTCGACGGCATCGAGGTGCTCGGCATCACGGCGCTGCTGCTGGTCGCCGACGCCGACGGCAGCCTCGACAGGGTCGAGGAGGAGCTGTTCCGCTTCGAGCGCACCGTGGCCCGCGAGCCGGAGCTGCGCGCAGTTCTCACGGACCGCGCCCTCGGCGACGACCGCAAGGCGGCACTGCTGGACGGCCTGCTCGAGGGCAAGGCGCACCCGACGACCAGCAGGCTGATCGCCGCGGCTGTCCTCGAGCCGCGCGGCCGCACCCTCGAGGACGCCCTCGCGGAGTTCGCCGGCCTCGCCGCGGACGTCCGGTCGCGGACGCTCGCGACGGTCACCACCGCCGTACCGCTCGACGACGCGCAGCGCAGCCGGCTGGTCGCCAGCCTGCGGGAGCAGCTCGGCCGAGAGGTCCAGCTGCAGGTCGAGGTCGACCCGCGGGTGCTCGGCGGCGTCCTCGTCCGGATCGGCGACGAGGTCATCGACGGCAGCACCCGACACCGGCTGGCCGAGGCCCGCCGCAGCATCACCTAGCGGCCGAGATCCGCCGCAGCACCAGCCAGCGGCCGACCCCGCCGCAGCACCAGCAAGAAAGCCTTCACCGAAGAGAAGAGAGCAGGGACACCATGACGGAGCTCAGCATCCGGCCGGACGAGATCCGCGACGCGATCGAGCGCTACGTCTCGTCGTACACACCGGAGACCACCCGCGAGGAGGTGGGCCGGGTCATCGAGACCGGTGACGGCATCGCCCGGGTCGAGGGCCTCCAGCAGACGATGACCAACGAGCTGCTCACCTTCGAGGGCGGCGTCCTGGGCCTGGCCCTCAACCTCGACGAGCGCGAGATCGGTTGCGTCATCCTCGGAGAGGCCAGCGGCATCGAAGAGGGTCAGGAGGTCCGCCGTACCGGCGAGGTGCTCTCCGTGCCCGTCGGTGACGGCTACCTCGGCCGCGTCGTCGACCCGCTCGGCACGCCGCTCGACGGCAAGGGCGACATCGCGTCTGAGGGTCGCCGCATCCTCGAGCTGCAGGCGCCCACCGTCGTCCAGCGGCAGCCCGTGACCGAGCCGCTGCAGACCGGTCTCAAGGCCGTCGACGCCATGACGGCCATCGGCCGCGGCCAGCGGCAGCTCATCATCGGTGACCGCCAGACCGGCAAGACCGCCGTCGCGCTCGACGCGATCATCAACCAGCGGGACAACTGGAAGAGCGGCGACCCGAAGAAGCAGGTCAAGTGCATCTACGTCGCCATCGGCCAGAAGGCGTCCACGATCTCCGAGCTCGTCGCCCGTCTCGAGGAGACCGGGGCGATCGAGTACACGACCATCGTCGCCGCCCCCGCCTCGCAGCCGGCCGGCTTCAAGTACCTCGCGCCCTACACCGGCTCGGCCATCGGCCAGCACTGGATGTACCAGGGCCAGCACGTCCTCATCGTCTTCGACGACCTGACCAAGCAGGCCGACGCCTACCGCGCCATCTCGCTGCTGCTGCGCCGCCCGCCGGGCCGCGAGGCCTACCCCGGTGACGTCTTCTACCTGCACAGCCGCCTGCTGGAGCGCTGCGCGAAGCTGTCCGACGAGCTCGGCGCCGGCTCGATGACGGGGCTCCCGATCATCGAGACGAAGGGCAACGACGTGTCGGCTTTCATTCCGACCAACGTCATCTCGATAACCGACGGCCAGATCTTCCTCGAGTCGGACCTGTTCAACTCCGGTGTTCGCCCGGCCATCAACGTGGGCATCTCCGTCTCCCGCGTCGGTGGCAACGCCCAGATCAAGGCCATGAAGTCGGTCTCCGGCCGCCTCCGCCTCGACCTTGCGCAGTTCCGCGAGCTGGAGGCCTTCTCGGCGTTCGCCTCCGACCTCGACAAGGCCTCCCGGGCCCAGCTCGACCGTGGTCAGCGCCTCGTCGAGCTGCTCAAGCAGGGGCAGTTCGCGCCGTTCCCGGTCGAGCGCCAGGTGGTCTCCATCTGGGCCGGCACCAACGGCAAGGTCGACCCGGTGCCCGTCGGTGACGTGCGCCGCTTCGAGGCTGAGCTGCTCGACTTCATCGGTCGCAAGCACCAGGGCATCTACGACGCCATCACCCAGACCGGCAAGCTCGAGGACAGCACGATCGAGCAGCTCGAGCAGGCCGTCGAGGAGTTCTCCCAGCAGTTCCAGACCTCCGAGGGCAGGCCGCTCAACGAGGCGGCCGTCGACCCGATGGACAAGGGCGCCGAGGGCCAGATGAAGGTCACCGTGCACAAGCCTGCTCCGCCGACGCCCTGATGGGTGCTCAGCTGCGGGTCTACCGCCGCCGCATCAAGGCGGTGCAGTCGACCAAGAAGATCACCAAGGCGATGGAGCTGATCGCCGCCTCGCGCATCGCGAAGGCGCAGCAGGCCGTCAACGCCGCGCGTCCGTACGAGCGCGAGATCACGCGGGTGCTGTCCGCCCTCGCGTCGCAGTCGACGATCGACCACCCGCTCGTCAACGAGAAGCCGAACCCGTCGCGCGCTGCGGTCCTGGTCATCACCAGCGACCGCGGCCTCGCCGGCGGCTACAGCTCCAACGCGGTGAAGCAGGCCGAGGCGCTCGGCAACCTGCTCCGCGGCGAGGGCAAGGAGCCGGTGAGCTACCTGGTGGGCCGCAAGGGCCAGGCCTTCTACCGGTTCCGCAACCGCCCCGTGGAGCAGGCCTGGAGCGGCTTCTCCGAGAAGCCGAGCTACGCCCACGCCAAGGAGGTCGCGGACACCCTCATCGACGCCTTCGTGAAGCCCACCGAGGAGGGCGGCGTCGACGAGATCCACATCGTCTTCACCGAGTACGTCTCCGCACTGACGCAGAAGGCCACCGCCGTACGCGTCCTGCCCCTCGTCGTCGAGGAGTCGGACGCGCCGCCGCCGGACGGTCCGCTGCCGCTGTACGAGTTCGAGCCCGGACCGGAGGCGCTGCTCGACGCCCTCCTGCCGCGCTACGTCGAGACCCGCGTGTACGCCGCTCTGCTGGCGTCCGCGGCGTCGGAGTCCGCCTCCCGTCGGCGCGCCATGAAGGCTGCGACCGACAACGCGGAGGAGCTCATCAAGTCGCTCACGCGAGCGGCGAACTCGGCCCGTCAGGCCGAGATCACCCAAGAGATCAGCGAGATCGTCGGCGGCGCGAGTGCGCTCGCCTCGGCAGGGACGGAGTAAGACGTGACCATCGCTCCTACGCAAGGAGACAACCCGAGCACGGGCGCGGAGACCGGCGGGACAGGTCGTGTGGCTCGCGTCATCGGCCCGGTCGTCGACGTCGAGTTCGCGCCCGACGAGATGCCGGAGATCTACAACGCGCTGCACGTCGACCGCACCATGGGCGGTGAGACCGTCACGCTCACGCTGGAGGTCGCGCAGCACATCGGCGACAACCAGGTGCGTGCCATCTCGATGCAGCCGACCGACGGACTGGTGCGCGGCGCCCCCGTCATCGACACCGGCTCCGCCATCTCGGTGCCCGTCGGCGACAAGACCAAGGGTCACGTGTTCAACGCCCTCGGCAAGCCGCTCGACATCACCGAGGAGGAGCTCGGCGAGGTCGAGCGCTGGCCCATCCACCGGCCATCGCCGGCCTTCGACACCCTCGAGTCCAAGACCGAGATGTTCACCACCGGCATCAAGGTCGTCGACCTGCTCGCCCCCTACGTGCGAGGCGGCAAGATCGGCCTGTTCGGCGGCGCCGGCGTCGGCAAGACCGTCGTCATCCAGGAGATGATCCGTCGCGTCGCCAAGGAGTTCGGTGGTGTGTCGGTGTTCGCCGGGGTCGGCGAGCGCACCCGCGAGGGCAACGACCTGTTCGGTGAGATGACCGAGTCCGGTGTCATCAACGACACCGCGCTCGTCTTCGGTCAGATGGACGAGCCGCCGGGCACCCGACTTCGCGTCGCGCTGTCGGCCCTCACCATGGCCGAGTACTTCCGCGACGTGCAGAAGCAGGACGTGCTGCTGTTCATCGACAACATCTTCCGGTTCACGCAGGCCGGTTCCGAGGTGTCGACGCTGCTCGGCCGCATGCCCTCCGCTGTCGGCTACCAACCGACGCTGGCCGACGAGATGGGTGTGCTCCAGGAGCGCATCACCTCGACCCGTGGTCACTCGATCACCTCGCTGCAGGCGATCTACGTGCCCGCCGACGACATCACCGACCCGGCGCCGCACAACGCGTTCACGCACCTCGACGCCACCACGGTGCTCAACCGCGCGATCTCGGAGCTCGGCATCTACCCGGCCGTCGACCCGCTCGACTCCACCTCGCGCATCCTCGACCCGAAGTACATCGGCGACGAGCACTACGACACCGCGCGTGAGGTCCAGCGCATCCTGCAGAAGTACAAGGAGCTGCAGGACATCATCGCCATCCTCGGCATCGACGAGCTGTCGGAGGAGGACAAGGTCCTGGTCAACCGGGCCCGCCGCATCCAGCGCTTCCTGTCTCAGCCGTTCTTCGTGGCCGAGCAGTTCACCGGCCAGCCCGGCAAGTTCGTCCCGCTCGACGAGACGATCGACGCCTTCAAGCGGCTCACGCAGGGCGACTACGACCACATCCCCGAGCAGGCGTTCTTCCTGTGCGGTGGTCTCGACGACGTCGAGGCGAACGCCAAGAAGCTCGCCGGCTAGTACCAGCTGCACGTCGGAAGGCCGGGTCCCCTCATCGGGGCCCGGCCTTTCGCGCTGATCTGCTGGGAGGTCTGGTGGGATGTCTGATGGGATGCGCCCATGACGCACCCCTGGATCGGCGCTGACGAGAACACCCTCCCGCTCAAGGAGCTGTCACCGCCGGTACTGCCCGAGCCGCCGCTCAGCGGTGTGGACGGCATCGACTGCGACGCCTGCGGACGTCCGGTCGACGAGTGGACCGTCTTCGAGGACGACACCTGGCGCGTCCGCGCGCTGCGCCGGGACATGTCCTTCCCCGGCAGCGCCATGCTCGAGTCCGTGCGGCACGCGAAGGGCGTCGCGGACCTGACACCCGAGGAGGCGGCCGGTTTCGGCGTGATGTGTCAGCGGGTGACGCGGGCGTTGCTCGCCCGCCCGGCGGGCGCCCCGGGATTCGGCGACGGCCGCGTGGGTCGGGTGCACATGCACTTCTGGGGGGACGGCGGTGAGCACTTCCACGTGTGGTTCTTCCCACGGCCCCTGGGATACCTGGACCTGCGCGGGTCCTACCTCGTGGAGTGGGAGGAGCTGTTGCCGCCCGCCAGCGAGGAGGGGCTGCTCGCGGCGGCCGCTGATCTGCGCGCTCGGCTCAACGGGTAACATCGTCTGACCGCCCCCGGAGCTGCTTGTGCGCTCCGCCGCAACACTGCCTGCTGGAGGATCCCCGTGGCCCTGCACGTCGAGCTCGTCGCGGTCGAGCGCGAGGTCTGGAGCGGCGAGGCGAGCATGGTCGTCGCCCGCACCACCGAGGGCGAGATCGGCGTGCTGCCAGGGCATGCGCCGCTGCTCGGCGAGCTGGCCGAGGGCCATGAGGTCCGGATCCACCAGGAGGGCGGCAGCGAGCTCGCCGTCACGGTCGGCGGTGGCTTCCTGTCCGTGACGGACGAGGGCGTCACCATCCTCGCGGAGACGGCGACGCTGCCAGGCGAGTCAACGTCGGCCTAGCGCGCAGCGACTTCAGACGGCACCCAGACCCGTGCTGACCCTGGAACTGCTCCTCGGAGTGGTCGTCCTGGTTCTCGTCCCCTTCCTGGCCGTCTCGCTCCGCCGCCGCCTGCTCGCCCGCGAGGGCGGCGCCATCGAGGTCTCGCTCCGCCTGAAGGACCGTCGGCACGGGGGCGGCTGGGTGCTCGGCGTCGGCCGGTACGCCGGCGACGACCTGCAGTGGTTCCGCGTCTTCAGCCTGAGCCCGAGGCCGCGCCGCACGCTGTCCCGGCGTGACCTGCAGGTGCGGTGCCGCCGGCAGCCCAAGGGCCCCGAGTCGTTGGCGCTGCTCAAGGGCGTCGAGGTCATCGAGCTGGTGTCGACCACCGGCCCGGTGCAGATCGCGCTCGACCCGTCGGCGCTCACCGGCTTCCTCGCCTGGCTCGAGGCCCGACCGCCAGGGGCCACGCTCCCGGCCTGATCAGCGGAGCAGGTCGCGCGCTTCCTGGCCGCCGTCCAGCAGCCGGTTCGTCCGCGCGGTCACCTTCCAGCCGGCCGCCGTCCGCACCAGTTCCCACCGGTTGGCGGCGACTCGCCACACGGCGCCGTTCAGGAGTACGACGGAGTGGTTGACCGCCACCGCCCGGTCGCCGTCCAGGTCGACGCGGGGCAGGCCCTGCAGATGGGCGACGCCTTCCGCCAGCAACCCCTGATGCGCTCGCCCCGACACCATCTCCGCGATGGCCGCCGCCCCTTCGTAGCGGCGGCCGGCGACGTCGTACCAGCCGTCATCGGTGAACAGCGCGGCTGCGGCGCTGGCATCCCCGCTGTCCACCGCCACGCCGTAGGCCGCGATGAGCTGTGTGATCGCGACGATGTCCTCGCTCATGAGTCGCTCATGAGTACAGCCTCCGGAGCATGTCCGCGTGGCCGGCCACGACCTCGTCGCGCGGGAAGCCGCTGAGGTGCCCAGCCGAGCGCTGGTGACCGCCCACGTGATGCACCGGCCCGTGCGCCAGCTGCTCCAACCCCTCGCGCGCGACGTCCTCAGGATCGGCAGCGCCGTCCAGGCGGAGACCGGCGCGTTCCATGGCAGGTGTGCGGGTGAGGCCCAGCACGAGGTGCAGCACGTCGACGCCATGGGGTCGCAGCTCGAGCCAGAGGCCCTCGGTGAGGATCCGCTGGAAGGCCTTGGCGGCGGCGTAGACGGAGATCCGCTCCTGGCCGACGTACCCGGCCATCGAGCCCACGACGAGGATGCCGCCGCGTCCGCGGGCCTTGAGGCGGCCGCCGACGGCGTGCAGCAGGCCCATCGCCGCGGTGACGTTCAGGTCGACGACGCCGCGGTGCTGGTCCAGATCACCGTCGACGAAGTCGTGGCCGTAGGAGTTGGCACCTGCGTTGAGGACGAGCAGCCCCAGGTCGAGGTCCTGCGTGGCCGCGAGCACGTCCTCGATGCCCTGCGTCAGGTCGGCCTGCACCGTGCGCGCCTGTGCACCGAGCCCACGCACCTCGGCTGCTGTCTGCGCCAGCGCCTCGGCCTTGCGCGCGACGAGGACGCTGCTGACGCCCTGGGCCGCGAGCTGTCGCGCGAAGGCGGCACCGACGCCCTCGGAGCCACCCGTGATGAGGGCCCACGCCCCGTAGCCGCTCGCTGTGGCTGTCACGCGGGCAGCTCGGGGGCCCAGGCGCTGCCGTTGATGTGCGAGCCGCC
>JAOPVZ010000041.1 GCA_025965935.1 Frankiales bacterium
CCGCGAGGTCGCCCGGCTCGTCGTCGGCCACGCCCGTCTGGGCAGGCTTCACGACCGCGACCGGCCCGCGCTGGAGCCCCAGGGCAGCGAGCGCGGCCGTCACGACGGTCTTGCCGACCTCCGTGCCCGTCCCCGTGACGAAGAGCACTCCTTCACCTCACACCAGATGTTCAGCCTGCTGTTGCCTTGGGCACAGCAACCCGTGCCGAGAGTGGAGCGTCCCACCATGACCACGACTCGCTCCCCCCGACCCCCGCAAGGAGACAGGCCATGACGGTTGCGTACGCGGACGAGAACGCCTTCCAGACCGCAGACCCCCGTCGACGCACCAGCGACGAGGTCGACCTGGGCGCGACCTGGCGCACGGCCGGGTCGGACGACGCCTGGCGGCTCGCCTGGCTCCGCGACACCGGCGAGCTGTACCTCTGCCAGGCAGGCGGGTACCCGGGGCCCAGCCAGCACGTGCGGGTGCTGGCGGTCATCCCGAGCGAGGCGGCGCTGGACGCCGTCCTGGACGGCTGGCGCGACCACCGCACCGATGAGGACGGCCTGGCCTGGTTGCGGAGCCGGGTCAGCCGGCAGGCGGCCTGAGAGACCCTCGTACGACGGAGGCGGCCCGAGACACCTCGTCGGCGGTGAGGTCGGCACGCGCGGTCACCCTCAGGCAGGCCTCGTCGACCGGCACCGACGGCGGCCGGAAGCAGCCGACCCGCACGCCCTGGGCCCGGCAGCGGTCTCGGGCCTCGGCGGCCCGGAACGGGTCCCCGACCGGCACCCGCACGACAGCACCTGGCGTCGGCTCGACCCCGAGCTCGGCGGCCAGGGCTGAGCCGACGGCCGACAGCTGACCGATCCGCTCGTCCGTCACCAGGTCGAGCGCGGCCAGGGCGGCGCCGACGGCCGCCGGCGCGAGCCCGGTGTCGAAGACGAACGCCCGCGCGGTGTCGATGAGGTGGTCGCGCAGCTGGACCGGGCCGAGGACCACGCCGCCCTGGGAGCCCAGCGACTTCGACAGCGTCGCCGTCCGGACGATGTCGGGCTCACCGTCCAGCCCGAGCAGGCTGCAGGCGCCCGCGCCTGACGGGCCGAGCACCCCCAGGCCGTGCGCCTCGTCGACGACGAGGAGGGCACCGTGCCGCCGTACCACCTCGTGCAGCGCGACCAGCGGTGCCAGGGTGCCGTCGACGCTGAAGACCGCGTCGGTGACCACCACGGCGCGACCGGTCCAGCCGGCGAGGGCCGCGTCGACGGCTGCGACGTCACCGTGACCGACGACCCGGACCTCGGCGCGGGAGAGCCGGCAGGCGTCCACCAGCGACGCGTGGTTGGCGGCGTCGCTGACCATCAGGGTGCCGGGACCGGCCAGCGTCGTCACCGCACCGAGGTTCGCGAGGTAGCCCGAGGAGAACACCAGCGCCGACTCGGCGCCGCAGCGAGCGGCGAGCGTGTCCTCGAGGTCCAGGTGCAGGGTGGTCGTCCCGGTGACCAGCCGCGACCCGGTCGACCCCGCGCCGAAGCGTTCGGTAGCGGCGATCGCACCCGCGACCACCGACGGGTGCCGGGCCAGCCCCAGGTAGTCGTTCGAGGCCAGGTCGAGCAGCCCCTCGCTCGGGTCGAGCCGGCGCACCAGGCCGCGGGCGCGCACATCGGCGCGCGCCTCATCGAGCCACTGCCACGGATCACCCACGTGACAACCCTAGGCTTCCGGTCGTGGCGACCCTCGCGGAGCTGGTCCGGGCCCGCACCGACCTGACCCCGCTCGACCTCGACCACCTGCAGCGGCTGGTGGCCGAGTGGCAGCTGCTCGCCGACCTCTCGTTCGCCGACCTCGTCCTGTGGGTGCGCACCCAGGAGGGACACTGGCTGGCCGCCGCCCACATGCGTCCGACGACTGGCCCGACCACCTACCCGGACGACGTGGTGGGGGAGGAGCCGGAGCAGGACCGGCGCCTCGACCTGGCCGCGGGGGACGGGACGCAGGTCGAGGAGCACCTGCAGGTACGCCGGGAGGCGGTCCCGGTCCGACACGGCGACCGCGTGGTGGGTGTGCTGTCCCGGGACACCAACCTGGCGACCGCCCGGGTCCCGTCGCAGCTGGAGCTGGCGTACCTGTCGAGCGCGGGTGAGCTGATGCAGATGGTCGGGGAGGGCACCTTCCCCTTCCCCGGCAGCGACCCGGACCCCGAGCACTCGCCGCGGGTCGGGGACGGCCTGATGCGCCTGGACCGCACCGGTCATGTCGTCTACGCCTCGCCGAACGCGCTGTCGGCCTATCGCCGGCTGGGCGTGCCCGGTGACCTGCTGGGCGCTCACCTCGGGCACACCATCGCCCGGCTGTCAGCCGGTCCGGGCAAGCTCGACGAGCCGCGCGGGTCGGCTGCGCTGGCCGCCGCGCTCCGCTTCCGGGAGCCGCGGGAGAGCGAGGTCGAGGCGCAGTCGGCGGTCGTCTCGCTGCGGGCGCTGCCGCTGGTGCCCGGTGGCGAGCCGCGCGGAGCCCTGGTGCTGGTGCGCGACGTGACCGAGGTGCGGCGCCGTGACCGGGCGATCATGGGCAAGGACGCGACCATCCGCGAGATCCACCACCGCGTGAAGAACAACCTGCAGACCGTCGCCGCGCTGCTGCGCATGCAGGCCCGCCGGATGAGCGACCCGGCCGCACAGGCCGCGCTGCAGGAGTCGGTCCGCCGGGTCGCGAGCATCGCGGCGGTCCACGAGACGCTGTCGCTCGCGCTCGACGAGAGCGTCGACTTCGACGTCATCGCGGACAAGGTGCTGGCCATGTGCGCGGAGATCGCCACGACCGGCGAGCCCGTCGTCGTACGCAGGTCCGGGTCCTTCGGGGTGCTGCCGGCCGAGGTGGCCACCCCGCTGTCGATGACCCTGACCGAGCTGGTCCAGAACGCGGTCGAGCACGCCTACCCGGACGGGCAAGCCGGCGAGATCGACGTGCTGGTCGCCCGGGAGCCCGACCGGCTGGACATCGAGGTCGTGGACGACGGCGCAGGGCTGCCGGAGGGGTTCGACCTGGAGGCGAGCACTCGGCTCGGGCTGCAGATCGTCCGGACGCTGGTGGCCGGTGAGCTCGGCGGTTCGCTCGGCCTGGAGCCCCGGGTGCCGCGCGGCACCCGAGCCCGGCTCAGCGTCCCCCTCAGCGTCCCGCCGGCTCCGTCAGACGGGCCGCAGCCGGGCGCGTGAGGCCGCCGATGCCGGGGTCCTCACCGCCGGTGACGTTGCTGAACTTTAGGAACAGCAGCACCACGGCGGCCGCGACGGCGGCGAGCAGCAGCAGCGAGACCACCCGGTAGCGCCAGAGGGCCAGTCGCCGTGACGGCAGCTCGGCAGCGACGACCGGAGGGCGGACCCAGCGCTCGCGCGGCACCGTGGTCAGGCGGTGCGAACGCGGGTGCTGCGCCGCTTGAGGGCGCGCCGCTCGTCCTCGGAGGTCCCGCCCCACACGCCGGCGTCCTGCCCCGTCTCAAGCGCCCAGTTCAGGCACGGCTCGAGCGAGGGACAGCGCCGGCAGACGGCCTTGGCCTCGTCCACCTGAACGGCTGCCGGACCCGTCGTACCGATGGGGAAGAAGAGCTCGGGATCCTGCTCTCGGCAGAGCGCGCTGTGGCGCCAGTCCATGCGATCCAACTCCTCGGGCTCGCCTGCCGTTCGGGGGAGCGGCTCAGCGTCCATGCCGACCAGCGGCCGGCTCGTGGTGGTGCCTGTCCGATCAAGCTTGCTTGTGAAAGTTTTCACGATCTTGCACGCTCGTCCAAGCGGATCCGACCAAGGGAGGCGGTCGCGTGGAGGGGGGTTGTTGCCCGTCGAACGCGGTTCCACACAATCACCCGCGCGGGACCTCTGGCAAGGCTTCTGCAACGCTCAGGAGCAACGTTCTGTGTCGGCTTCGTCACGTCAGGAGGTTCTCGCGACGATCATCCCCCCAGATCTGTGATCAAGGTCACACGGACCGGCTCGCTTGCCGATCCCACCGGGTGTTCAGCGCCGTGTCAGACCACGACCTGGAGCGCCTTCGGCACGCTGCGCAGCACCACCGAGCTCCGGTCACCCAGCTCGTCACCGTCCAGCTGGAACGGCAGCGGCCCGTCGGCAGTGAGCGTGAAGCCGGGCAGGTCGTGCAGCAGGGCCACGTGCTTGCCGTGCGGCCGGCCGTCCTTCTGCAGCAGCTGGACGAGGTGCCGCAGCATGACGGGCGTGCGCGCCGAGGTCAGGCCGAACAGGTCCAGCCCGGTGTCGAACGACGCGTCCGGGCAGGGACGCACCGGGCGGTTGCCCAGGTAGGTCCACGGGTCGACCGCGCAGATCAGCGCGAGCGCGAGGCGCAGCGGCTCCCCGCCGGGCAGGTCCAGGGTGAGCATGTGCCCCGGGCCGAAGAAGTGCTCCCGCACCGCGGAGCGGACGTACAGCGCCTGGGTCGCGGTCCGGCCCTTGCGGCGGACGGCCTCCACCCGGCGTACCGCCCCGGCATCGATCCCGAGGCCCGCGTTGAAGGTGAAGTACCGGTCGTCCGCCTGGCCGAGGCCGATCGTGCGGCGGCGGTCCTCGAGCAGCGCCTCGATCAGCTGGCTCGTCGCCTCGACGGCGTTGTTCGGCATGCCGAGCACCCGTGCGAAGACGTTGGTGCTGCCGGCCGGCACCACACCGAGGGAGGGCAGGCCGGGCTGAGGGCCCGCGTGGAGCAACCCGTTGACGACCTCGTTGACGGTGCCGTCGCCGCCGAGCGCCACGACGACGTCCAGGCCGTCGCGGGTGGCCTGCTCGGCGAGCTCGGTGGCATGGCCGCGATGGGTCGTCTCGGCGACGTCCAGCTTGACCTCGCTGGCAAGTGCGTGGGCGAGCACGTCGCGCGCCCGGGCGCTGGTCGTCGTGGCCTTCGGGTTGACCACCAGGAGCGCTCGCACCCCCAAAGGCTAACCTCGCCGCCGTGCCGCTGACCCGCAGACTCGCGTTGCTGCTGGCGGTCGAGGGCCTCGGGCTCGTCGGCGTCGGGGCCTGGTACGCCGTCGCGAGCCTCAGTGACCGCAGCCAGCGCCTGCCCGCCGAGCTCGAGGCCGGTACGGCGGTGCTGACCGGCCTCGTCCTGCTGCTGCTCGCGTGGGGCGCGGACCGCGGCCGTGGCTGGGCGCGCTCGCCGGCGGTCGTGCTCAACGTCTTCCCGTTCCCGCTCGCGCTGTCGATGCTCAACGCGGGGGTCTGGTGGGTGGCCCTGCCGCTGGTGCTGCTGGCCGGCAGCGTGCTCTACCTGTTCGCCACCCCGGAGCTGCGCGACACCTTCCGCGAGCGCTAGCCCCCGGCGGCGACGAAGTGGGCTCGTCCGCGGTGGAGCGCGGTGCCTCTCACATCGTCCGCGGTGCGCCTGCCTGCGCGCGTCAGTCTGCGTCAGTCTTCGGCGAGCAGGCCCTCACGCAGCTGGGCGAGCGTCCGTGCCAGCAACCGGGACACGTGCATCTGGGAGATGCCGAGCTCGCCGGCGATCTGCGACTGCGTCATGCCGCCGAAGAACCGCAGCATGAGGATCTTCTTCTCGCGCGCGGGCAGCTTCTCGAGCAGCGGCTTGAGGGACTCGCGGTACTCGACGCCCTCGAGCGCCTCGTCCACCATGCCGAGCGAATCGGCGACCGCCGGGCTGTCGTCGTCGCCGCCGTCGGGGGCGTCGAGGGAGACCGCGGAGTAGGCGTTCGCGGACTCCAGCCCCTCGAGCACCTCCTCCTCGGAGAGGCCGAGGTGCTCGGCGAGCTCGTGCACCGTCGGGGCGCGGCCGTTCTTCTGCGACAGCTCACCGGTCGCCTTGGTGAGCGCCAGCTTGAGCTCCTGCAGCCGTCGGGGGACGCGGATGGCCCAGCCCTTGTCGCGGAAGTGCCGCTTGATCTCGCCGACGATCG
>JAOPVZ010000054.1 GCA_025965935.1 Frankiales bacterium
TCATGGCTTCCACGAACGAACTGAAGAACGGCATGGTGCTCAGCCTCGACAACGGGCTCTGGAGCGTCGTCGAGTTCCAGCACGTCAAGCCGGGCAAGGGCGGTGCGTTCGTCCGTACGACGCTGAAGAACGTCGTGAGCGGCAAGGTCGTCGACAAGACCTTCAACGCGGGCACCAAGGTCGACGTCGCCCAGGTCGACAAGCGCGACATGTCCTACCTCTACAAGGAGGGGACCGACTACGTCTTCATGGACAGCGACACCTTCGACCAGGTGTACGTGCCGGAGACCACCCTCGGCGACGGCAAGGACTTCCTGCTCGAGAGCATGAACGTCATCGTCGCGATGCACGAGGGCGCGGCCCTCTACGTCGAGCTGCCGGTCAGTGCCGAGTACGTCGTGAGCCACACCGACCCCGGTCTGCAGGGCGACCGCTCCACAGGCGGCACGAAGCCGGCGACCCTCGAGACCGGCGCCGAGATCGCGGTTCCGCTGTTCCTCACCACCGGCGAGAAGATCAAGGTGGACACCCGCGACGGGCGCTACCTGGGTCGTGTGAACGAGAAGTAATGGGGGCGCGGACCAAGGCGCGCAAGCGAGCCGTCGATGTCCTCTACGAGGCCGACCAGCGCAGCAGCGACCCGCTGGTCACCCTGAAGGAGCGGCTGGCGCAGTCCGACCCGCCGGTCCCCGAGTACGCGGTCACCCTGGTCGAGGGGGTCGTCTCCCGGCGTACCCGGATCGACGAGCTGCTCGAGACGTACGCGCAGGACTGGACCCTCGACCGCTTCCCGGCCGTCGACCTGGCGGTGCTGCGGGTCGGGGTCTACGAGCTGCTCTGGTGTGACGACGTGCCGGACGCGGTCGCGGTCAGTGAGGCCGTCGAGCTCGCGGCCAGCCTGTCGACCGACGACAGCCCGGCGTTCGTGAACGGCCTGCTCGGTCGGTTGCTGCAGCTGAAGCCGGCCCTCGGGGCCTGACAGCGCCGCCCCAGTTAGCGGAGGTCCACGGACAGCGCCGGGTAGGCGTGGTCGGAGATGACCCGCGCGATGCTGGACCCGTGCCAGCGGGCGCCGCTCGAGGAGTGGAAGCCCTCCCTGTTCAGGGCTGCGGCAATGGTGCTGATCGAGGCGCCTTGGCGATGCAGCGTCAGGAGCAGCTCGAGCCCGTGCTCACCGGTCACAGGCATGCGCGGCGCGCGCCGACGGGCTGACGCCGTCACTGCGTCGGCGGGGACGTCGTAGAGGCGGGTGCCGGCCCCGCTGAGGCACAGCTGCTCGCTGCTCACCGCGGGACTCCACTGCCATCCCTGCGCCGCGGGGCAGCCGAGCTCACGCAGAAGCGCCGCCTGCTGCGGGGTCTCCACGCCTTCAGCAATGGCAGTGATCCCCACCGCTCTCGCCAGGTCGATGATCGACGCGACGACAGCCAGGGCGTCCGCGTCCTCGGCGATGTCGGCGACGAACGTCGCGTCGATCTTCAGGTGGGTGATCGGCAGCTCCCGAAGATGCGCGAGTGAGCTGTACCCCGTGCCGAAGTCGTCGAGCGCCACCTGGAAGCCGCGCGCGCGGAGCCGCTCGAGCAGGCTGATCGCCGCGTCCGTGTCGTGCATGATCGCGCTCTCGGTGATCTCCAGCACGACCTGGCTCGGCGCCAAGCTTGCCTCTGTGGTGGCGGAGATGATCAGGTCCTCGAGCCCGCTCTCGCCCAGGTTGCCAGCGGAGAGGTTCACCGCGATGTAGGAGCCGTGCCGGGTGAAGCCCGCGGCGCGCAGTGCCCCCGCCTCGTTCAGCGCGTGCCGGAGGACCCAGCGGTCGAGCAGGGCTGCGAGCCCGTTGGCCTCGGCGAGCGGGACGAACACGTTCGGGGGAATCGGACCCTGCACAGGGTGGTTCCAGCGGGCCAGCGCCTCCATGCCGAGTACGGCGCCGGACCGGAGGTCCACCACCGGTTGGTAGTGCAGGTTGAGACCGTCGTGCGCCAGGGCCAGCCGGAGGTCCGCGACGACCGCGAAGCGCTGCTCAGCGTCGTGGGTGAGCGCCCGGTCGAACAGCCGCACCCGACCCCGACCGGCTTCCTTGGCGGAGTGCATGGCGGCACCCGCGTAGCGGAGCAGCTCGGTCGCCGAGGCCGGAGGGGACGTCGCGACACCTGCGGACGCGGAGAGGTGGATCGGCTCGCCGCCCAGGTCGAAGGGTTGGGCCAGCTGGGACAGGAGATCACCGGCCAGCTCCTGTGCCTGCTCGTCGTCGGTGTCCTCGCGCATGACGACGAACTCGTCGCCGCCGAAGCGGGCCACGGTGTCGCCAGCCTGGGCGGTCTGCGTCAGGCGCTCGGCGACGGCGATCAGGAGGTTGTCTCCCACTGTGTGGCCCTGCGCCTGGTTGACGAGCCGGAACCTGTCGAGGTCGATCAGCACCACCGCCGTGCAGCCGGTCTCGACGCTCAGCGCGTGATGGAGCCTTTCGAGCAGCAGGGTGCGATTGGGCAACCCGGTGAGAGGGTCCGAAAGGGCGGCCTGGCGGAGGTCGGCCTCGGTGGCGCGTGCAGCCGTCACGTCATAGACCAAAGCGAACGATCCGTCCTCGTCCCCGTCGATCGGTGTGAGTGGGCTCGTCACGACCCAGAGCCGCCGCTCCCTCCCACTCGGGTGCGCGTACCCGATCTCGTACCTGCTGATGCCGCCGGTGTCCGGCGACGTGACGACCGGCTCGCCCAGAGCCGGGTGGAGCAGCGCGCCCACCGGCGCGTCGTACACCGACCGCAGGGGAAGTCCGAGGATGCTCGCCATCCTGCCGTTGGCGTACAGCGTCCTGCCGCTCGCGGCGACGGCCAGGATGCCTTCTTCGGCGGTGTCGGCGATCCGCCGGTACTGCGCATCGGAGGTCCGCGGTGACCGGCCACCGTCCACCTGCTCCGTCACGTCGCGGACGGTGCACCCCACCCCGCGGAGCGCGGTGTGCATCATGTTCGTCGCGGTCACCTCTGCCCAGCGCCAGTCGCCGTCGCGGGCCAGAAGCCGGAGCAGGACGGTGCGCGAGCCGCCCTCGGCGGCCACGTCCAGGTAGGCCGCGCGTGCGGCTTGCAGGTCATCGACGTGCAGGAAGGACCACGCCTCCGCGCTGAGCACGTCCGCCACCGTGTAGCCGAACACGCGGGTTACGTCCGGTGAGACGTACACCAGCGTCCCATCCGGGTCACCGACGAGCTGCACCTCGCCGGCCAGCTCGTTGAGCGCCGCGAAGAAGTCCTCCTGCTGCACCCGCTTGCTCACGCTGTCCTGCAGCGTCGTCAGGTCTTGGAAGTAGGCGGCGGCACCGGCAGGCTGCCCGAAAGCGTCCCTCACAAGCGTGAGCTCCAGCACCGCCGGGACGGGGCCGGTGGCGCCTGCGATCGAACCGTGGACCTCCAGGGTCTCCCTGACGCCCGTGAGGACCGACGCGAGGTCCACGTCGTCACCGGGGAGGGGCTCGTGGTGGAAGAGCTCCCGCAGATCGCTACCGGCCAGCGACTCCCAGGGCCGCCCGACCAGCTCACAGCAGGCGTCGTTCGCGGACGACAGGGCGCCGTCGGACTCGACCATGGCCTGCGGCACCCGTGACTGGTCGAACCGCGCCCGGAAGCGTCGCTGCAGCTGAGTCCGCTCGTGGTCGCGAAGCCGGACGTCGCCGATGTCGACGACGTTTCCGACGACGGCTCGGACGTTCGAGTCCGACTGCAGGTCGGTGAGGGTCTGCCTGACCCAGGTCCACGAGCCGTCCGCGCGACGGACCCGGCAGTCCACCGTTTCGCGGTGCCCCTCGCCACCGGCAACGCGCTGCCAGGCAGCCCGGAAAGCGGCCAGGTCCTGCCGGTGCACGAACTCGAAGACACCGCGTCCAAGCAGCTCGGTGAGCTGCCACCCGAACGCCGGGGACACTGCCGACGTGACCGACAGCAGTACTCCTGCCTTGTCAGCCGTCCAGGTGAGGTCCGCGGCGTTCACGAGCAGGGCGCGCCAGCGCGCCACGCTGGCAGCCAGGACGCGCTCTGCCTGCAGGCCGCCAGCCTCGACGCTGAGCACCACGTTCAGGGATTGAGCGTCAGCGAGGGCGTCTCCGCCGAGCGTCCACGACGCCATGATGCCCACCGCCCGGCCGGTCGCCCGGGTCAGCACCAGCCTGCCCTGGCCGGCGGCTGTCCCCGATGCTGCCGCCGCGAGCAGCTGGTCGAGGGCGTCGCGATCAGCAGCCGTCGCGCACCAGCTGGCGACGTCCGTCGCCTGCAGGTCGACACGTTGTCTGCCGAGCAGCGCGCAGGTGGCGTCGTTCACGAGCAGTACCCGACCGTCCGTGGACAGCCGCATCATGGCGAGCGGGCTCAGGTCGAAGTGCTGCGACGGCGTGCCGCTGCGATGGGCCTCGGGCAGACTCGCAGTCGTCACGCTGCTCCAAGGAACGCCAGCGATCCTGCGCCCTCGGGGACACGGGGTGGACAGTCGCTTGGGTGCGTTCCGCAAGCAGTCTCGCACTCATCTGCTCAGGGCGACAGGGCGCTGCTGCCCTCGTGATCCCGCGGACTCTCCGGGACCGGTCCGAACAGGTCCAGGTGCAGCGGCAGGGACGTTGCCAGCAGCTCGTCGATGCTCGGTGCCGGGACGGGATGGGACAGCAGGAAGCCCTGACCGGTCGTGCAACCGAGCGAGCGGACCAGCTCCAGCTCCTCCGGCCTCTCGATGCCCTCGGGCACCACGTCGAGTCCGAGATGGTGGCCGAGAGCGACGATCCCCTCGAGCAGCGGGCGACCGCGCTCGCTCGCGCCGGGTCCTGAGACGAAGGACCTGTCGATCTTGAGGATGTCGATCGGCAGCGCTCTCAGGTAGCCCACCGAGGAGTAGCCGGTCCCGAAGTCGTCGAGCGCAACCCGCACGCCGAGTCGCCGCAGGTCCTCGAGCGCCTCGGCCCCGCCTGCCCGTGGGTTGACGAGCACGGACTCCGTGACCTCCAGGACGAGCGTCGAAGGATCGAGGTGAGTGGTGCGCAGCACATCCCTCACGAGCGCGGTGAACTCGGGTCCCTCGAGCTGCGGCATGGAGACGTTCACGGAGAGCCAGAGCAAGGGCAGGACGTAGCGCCGCTGCCACTCGTGCATCTGCTGTGCGGCGGTGCGAAGCACCCAGCTCCCGATGGAGTCGATCGCGCCGACGGTCTCGGCCAGGGGGATGAACGCCGAAGGGGGGAGCAGGCCGCGCGTCGGGTGCTGCCAGCGGACCAGCGCCTCCACACCGCGCAGGACGCCACTGCCCAGGTCGAAGACTGGCTGGTACTCGAGCACCAGCTCACCCCGCTCCGCGGCGACGAGAACGTCCGCCTTCAGCCCGTGGTGCTCGGTGATCGCGTTGCTGAGGGCGGCGTCGTAGCGCTCCACCCGGTTCTTCCCCTTGCCCTTGGCGGAGTACATCGCGATGTCCGCTCGCCCCATCACCGCGTCGAGATCGCCGTCATCGGCGGGCATCGACAGGCCGATGCTCGCTCCCACCTGCACCGTCTGCCCGAGGATCTCGACCGGCTCGGCGATGACGGCGACCACACGGGTGGCCAAGGCCTCGGCAGCGGCCTCGTCCCGGACGCTGTCGAGGAGCACGGCGAACTCGTCGCCGCCGAGCCGCGCCACGACGTCTCCGGGCCGGACCTGCTCGCGCAACCTCTCGGCCACCACCCGCAGCAGCTCGTCGCCGGCAGCATGGCCGAGCCGGTCGTTCACGTTCTTGAAGTCGTCGAGGTCGATGAACAGCACCGCTTGCTGGCCGGTACGCGACCCCGTCCTCGCCTGCATCTCTGCGACGTGCCGGTAGAAGCCGGCGCGGTTCTGCAAGCCGGTCAGGGAATCCTGGTTGGCCTGCCTGGTCAGCTGCCGCTGCGTGCCGGCGATGGCGTGCGCCATCGTGTTCAAGCTGTTGGCGAGGTCCCCCAGCTCGTCATGCCGGGCAACCTCTGCCCGATGACCGAGGTCGCCGGTGGCCAGCAGGTTGGCCGTGGTGCGAAGGCCGGTCAGCGGTCTCAGGACCTCGACCGAGAGGCGCCGACCCAGACGCGCCATCAGCAGCAGCTCCACAAGGGTCATGAAGAACAGGCCCAGGTAGGCCAGGTGCTCCAGCTTGGCGTTGGAGGCCAGCTCGGCACGTCCCTCGGCGCGGCCGGAAGCCGCGAGGTCGTCGATCGTCGACAGGAGGGGTGGCGTCCGGCTCAGCAGCAGCCTGCCTACGGTCACGGCCCGCTGGGCGACCGGCAGCCCCTGCACCGCGTCCACGTCCCGGTGCAGCGCGATCCACATGCTGTAGCTCTGGCGGAAGAGCTCGCGGCTCCGGGACGTGCGAAACGACGAACTGCCGCCTTCGAAGCGGGTCCGAATCTGGGAGTCGAGGGCGAGCAGGGCATCCTCCTGCGCCGCGGTGCGGGCTGCGACCGACATGGCGACGACGTTGGCGACGACCTGGGCCCTCAGCGTGCTGAGGTCACTAGCCTCGTGCTCGATCTGCTGGGCCGTCGTCCGGTAGTCGGAGACCAGCTTGTGCGTCAGGAGCGCGCTCGCCACGCCGCCCAGCAGCATCACCACGACCAGACCGGCGAAGGCCGTGTTCCACCGGCTCCGGAGGCTGTGCCTCACCGGGAGCGGCACACCACGGCGGTCTGCGTGCGGGCGTGGCCGACTGCGAGCGCCTGGCTGCATGGCTTGCCTCTCAGGAGCAGGCGAGCTGCCCGGGTAGGCACTCTGCCTGACCTGAAACGCTTCGTCGCCGAACGGGCGGGGGCTGAGCCGACGGCTGACAAACAGCCGAATGCGACCAGCTCGCCCCTCGAAGCGACGTGGTCACATACGACTACTCCGGCGACTGCCCTGGCATTTGCTCAGGCGTCGATGATGGCGCGCCGGGCCTCGGGGTTGAGCACGCCCCAGCCGATCAGCTGGTCGGTGAGCTGGCTGGGGGACGCGTCGTAGATGACAGCGAGCGAGCGGAGGTCCTCCTGGCGGATGGACAGCACCCGGCCGTTGTAGTCGCCGCGCTGGCTCTGGATGGTGGCGGCGTAGCGGGCCAGCGGCGCCGACTGCTGGGGCGGCACGCTGGACAGCTGCTCCAGGTCGATGACGAGGCGCGGCGCGGGTTCGGCCGCGGAGGCGACGGTGCCGCCCTCCGGCAGCAGCTCTGAGACCGGTACGCCGTAGAAGTCGGCGAGCTCGGACAGCCGCTGCACCGTCACAGCGCGGTCACCGCGCTCGTACGAACCGACGACGACAGCCTTCCAGCGGCCGCGGCTCTTCTCCTCGACGCCGTGGAGGGACAGGCCCTGCTGGGTCCGGATCGCACGGAGGCGGGCTCCGAGGGCCTTCGCGTAGTCGCTCATCGAGTGGACCTTTCGACGTACACGCGCTGGGAGGGCGGGTGTGCGGCGTCGGTCTCACCACTGGCTCGACCGGGGGACGCTCCCGGATGGGAGCGGGGTGACCGTGCACCCCCCGGCGTCAATGCCTCGCCGATTACAGACAGTCACGATAGGGGCGCGGAGCGCAGAGGGTCAAGCACCCTAGCGGGGAAACCTGATCGGAGCCTGTGGGAGTCAGGGCTGCTACGTTGGCGACGCATCTCCACCGAGCCCGTCCCGTGAGGCGGGGAAGGAGGTACAGCCGGTGACGGCTGCTTCAGATCGTCCTGTGTCGGGAGACCTTGCCGCTGCGCGGCCCGTCCTCGACGCTCCCGCTCTCTCCCGCGTGGTCGACCGGATGGCCCACGAGCTGTTGGAGAAGAACGGCGGCGGCGCCGACGTCGTCCTCCTCGGCATCCCCACCCGAGGTCCGCACCTCGCGGCCCGGCTGGCCGCCCGCGTGCTGGCCTTCGAGGGGCTGACGGTGCCGACCGGCAGCCTCGACGTGACGCTCTACCGTGACGACCTGCGGCTGAAGTCCCCGCGGGCGCTGGAGGAAACCGACCTTCCCGCGGACGGCATAGACGGCAAGCTCGTGGTCCTCGTCGATGACGTGCTGTTCTCCGGCCGGACGGTCCGAGCGGCGCTCGACGCCCTTGCCGACCTGGGCCGTCCGCGCGCCGTGCAGCTCGCCGTCCTGGTCGACCGCGGCCACCGCGAGCTCCCGATCCGGGCCGACTACGTCGGCAAGAACATCCCGACGTCGCTCCGAGAGACCATCCACGTGCAGCTCAGCGAGACCGACGGCACGGACGCGGTCCTGCTGGGACCGGCCGGTTCGGCGGAGCCCATGAGGGTGGCGCAGCCGTGAACCGTCATCTGCTCTCGGCTGCTGACCTCAGCCTCGACGACGCGACCCTCATCCTCGATACGGCGACCGAGATGGCCCAGGTCAGCGATCGCACCGTCAAGAAGCTCCCGACACTTCGCGGCCGCACCGTGGTCAACCTGTTCTTCGAGGACTCGACGCGCACCAAGACCAGCTTCGAGCTGGCCGCGAAGCGGTTGTCCGCCGACGTCATCAATTTCGCCGCCAAGGGCTCCAGCGTCTCCAAGGGCGAGACGCTGAAGGACACCGCACTGACGCTGGAGGCGATGGGCAGCGACGCGGTCGTCATCCGGCACAGCTGGTCGGGGGCACCGGTCAACCTCGCCCGCATCATCCGCGGCTCGGTCGTCAACGCCGGCGACGGCACCCACGAGCACCCGACTCAAGCGCTGCTCGACGCCTTCACGATGCGGCAGAAGCTCGGCCGCCTCGAGGGGCTCAAGGTCACCATCGTCGGCGACATCCTGCACAGTCGGGTGGCGCGCTCCAACGTGCTGCTGCTCAAGACCCTCGGCGCCGAGGTCACCCTCGTGGCGCCGCCGACCCTGTTCCCACGGGGGGTCGACTCCTGGCCGGCAGAAGTCTCCTACGACCTCGACGCGGTGCTCCCGAAGAGCGACGTCGTGATGATGCTGCGCGTCCAGCGCGAGCGGATGGGCGCGGCCTACTTCCCGAGCGCCCGCGAGTACTCCCGCCGCTACGGCCTCGACGTCGACCGGGTGCTCGCACTGCAGGACCACACGATCGTCATGCACCCCGGCCCGATGGTCCGCGGCATGGAGATCGCGAGCGAGGTCGCCGACGGGCTGCGCTCGACCATCGTCGACCAGGTCACCAACGGCGTCAGCGTCCGGATGGCCGTCCTCTACCTGCTGCTCGGTGGTTCCGAGTCCGCGATCGGGAGTGCCGAAGCATGAGCTGGGTCCTGAAGAACGTCACCTTGTACGGCGAGGGCGACCCCGTCGACGTCGCGCTGCACGAGGGCGTCATCGCCGAGATCGGGCACGGGCTCAGCGCCGACGAGGAGCTCGACGCCACCGGTTGCGTGCTGCTGCCGGGTCTCGTCGACCTGCACACCCACCTGCGCGAGCCGGGTCGCGAGGACGCCGAGACGGTCGACACCGGTACCCAGGCCGCCGCCGTCGGCGGTTTCACCGCGGTTCACGCGATGGCAAACACCGAGCCTGTCGCCGACACCGCTGGCGTCGTCGAGCAGGTCTGGCGGCTCGGGCAGGAGCACGGCCACTGCGACGTCTTCCCGGTCGGTGCCGTGACGGTGGGCCTGGCAGGCAAGGAGATGGCCGAGCTCGGCACCATGGCCGACTCGGCTGCGCGGGTGCGGATCTTCTCCGACGACGGCAAGTGCGTCAGCGACGCCTCGCTGATGCGCCGAGCGCTGGAGTACGTCAAGGCCTTCGACGGCGTCATCGCCCAGCACGCCCAGGAGCCGCGGCTCACCGACGGCGCGCAGATGAACGAGGGCGTCAACAGCAGCATGCTGGGGCTCGCCGGCTGGCCGGCGGTCGCCGAGGAGGCGATCATCGCCCGCGACTGCCTGCTCACCGCGCACGTCGGCGGGCGCCTGCACGTGTGCCACATCAGCACCGCCGGCAGCGTCGAGCTCATCAGGTGGGCCAAGGGCAAGGGCTGGGACGTCACGGCCGAGGTGACGCCGCACCACCTGCTGCTCACCGACGACTGCGCCCGCACCTACGACCCGACCTTCAAGGTCAACCCGCCGCTGCGCACGCAGGCCGACGTGGACGCGCTGCGCGAGGCGCTGGCCGACGGCACGATCGACGCCGTCGCCACCGACCACGCCCCGCACGCGCTGGAGGACAAGGAGACCGAGTGGGGCGCCGCCGCGATGGGGATGACTGGGCTCGAGACCGCGCTCGCCGTCGTCGTCCAGACCATGGTCACGACCGGTCGTCTCACCTGGCGCCAGGTCGCCCAGCGGATGAGCGAGACGCCGGCCCGGATCGGCCGGCTCGAGGGCCACGGTCGCCCGCTGGCCGTCGGCGAGCCCGCCAACGTCACCCTCGTCGACCCTGGTGCCGCCTGGGTCGTCGACCCGGCGGCGATGGCCTCGCGCAGTCGCAACACGCCCTTCGCCGGTCACCACCTGCCGGCCCGGGTCAAGGCCACCTTCCTGCGCGGCACGCTCACCGCGAGGGAGGGCAAGCCCGTCTGATGGACTTCAGCCTTCTCCTGGAGCGCAGCCTGTTGACGCTCGGCACGCTGGCCTTCTGCGCCGTCGGCTACCTCCTGATGGCGCGTGGCTGGCGCTCGCGGCTCAGCCGGCAGGCCGACGTCCCAGCGCCGCCGGTCTCCGACGGGGCGGCCCGCGTGCTGGTCGACTGGGTCCCCGGCCTGTACGTCGGGACCACGGCTGCGGGCGACTGGCTGGACCGGATCGCGGTCCACCAGCTCAGCGACCGGGCAACTGGCGAGCTGTGCCTGGCCGAGGACGGCGTGCACGTCCTCCGCGACGGGCTGCCCGAGGTGTTCGTCCCGCGGGTCGACCTCCGGGGCGCCACGGTCGAGCAGTCGCTGGCAGGCAAGGTCGTCAGCACCGGGATGCTGGTGCTCACATGGCGGCTCGGCGACCGCGAGCTGGCCACCGCCTTCCGTGCGGACGACCCCACCGCTCACGCCCGTCTCAGGGCCGCCCTGTCCGCTCTCGTCCCGCTGGAGATCTCGTGACCGAAGCCCTGCTCGTGCTCGAGGACGGGCGCAGCTTCCGTGGTGAGGCCTACGGCGCGGTCGGTGAGACCTTCGGGGAGGCCGTGTTCAGCACCGGCATGACCGGCTACCAGGAGACGCTCACCGACCCGTCGTACCACCGCCAGGTCGTCGTCATGACCGCCCCGCAGATCGGCAACACCGGGGTCAACGACGAGGACCCGGAGAGCAGCCGGATCTGGGTGAGCGGCTACGTCGTCCGCGAGCCGTCGCGGATCAGCAGCAACTGGCGCAGCGTCCGCACCCTGGACGAGGAGCTGACAGCGCAGGGCGTGGTCGGCATCAGTGGCATCGACACCCGCGCCCTGACGCGGCACCTGCGTGAGCGCGGCGCCATGCGGGTGGGCATCTTCAGCGGCGACATCCCGGGCGACGCTCTCGACCGGGTGCTCGCGAGCGCGCAGATGGAGGGCGCAGACCTCTGCGGCGAGGTCTCCACCGACGAGGCCTACGTCGTGCCCGCGGTCGGGGAGAAGCGCTTCACCGTCGCCGCGCTCGACCTCGGCATCAAGGCCAACACCCCACGGATGATGGCGCAACGCGGCATCGAGACCCACGTCCTGCCCGCCTCCGCCAGCGCCGAGGACATCGCCGCGGTCAACCCGGACGGGGTCTTCTACAGCAACGGACCGGGTGACCCGGCGACCTACGACGTCACGGTGCTGCAGGGCGTCCTCGACCGCGGCATCCCGTACTTCGGGATCTGCTTCGGCAACCAGCTGTTCGGGCGCGCGCTCGGCTTCGGCACCTTCAAGCTCAAGTACGGCCACCGCGGCATCAACCAGCCCGTCATGGACCGCACGACCGGCAAGGTCGAGGTGACGGCGCACAACCACGGCTTCGCCGTCGACGCGCCGCTGGACACAGCAGTGAGCACCCCGTGGGGTGAGGCGACCGTGAGCCACGTCTGCCTCAACGACGACGTGGTCGAGGGCCTCGAGCTGCGCCGCGACGGAGTGCTCAAGGCCTTCTCCGTGCAGTACCACCCGGAAGCCGCAGCGGGTCCCCACGACGCGAGCTACCTGTTCGAGCGCTTCTGCGACCTGATGGAGTCCGCACGTGCCTAGAAGGCAAGACCTCAAGCACGTCCTGGTCATCGGAAGCGGCCCGATCCTCATCGGCCAGGCTGCCGAGTTCGACTACTCCGGCACGCAGGCCTGTCGGGTGCTCAAGGCCGAGGGCCTGCGCGTCACGCTCATCAACTCCAACCCGGCCACCATCATGACCGACCCGGAGTTCGCCGACGCGACCTACATCGAGCCCATCACGACCGAGTTCGTCACGAAGGTCATCGAGAAGGAGCGGCCCGACGCGCTGCTGCCGACGCTGGGCGGCCAGACCGCGCTCAACACGGCCATGGCGCTGCACGAGGCCGGGATCCTCGAGCAGTACGGCGTGGAGCTCATCGGCGCCGATGTCGATGCGATCCGCCGCGGCGAGGACCGGCAGGCCTTCAAGGACGTCGTCGAGACCATCGGCGCGGAGTCTGCGCGGTCTGCGGTCTGCCACACCATGGACGAGCTGCTCGCGGCGGTCGAGGACCTCGGCTACCCGGTCGTGGTCCGGCCGTCGTTCACGATGGGCGGGGCCGGGGGCGGCATCGCGTTCGACGAGGCCGGCCTGCGCCGCATCGGCGGCGGCGGTCTGCACGCCAGTGCCACCACCGAGGTGCTTCTCGAGGAGTCGATCCTCGGCTGGAAGGAGTACGAGCTCGAGCTGATGCGCGACAAGCACGACAACGTCGTCGTCATCTGCTCGATCGAGAACCTCGACCCGTTGGGCGTGCACACGGGCGACTCGATCACGGTCGCTCCGGCGATGACGCTCACCGACCGCGAGTACCAGAAGCTGCGCGACATCGCGATCGACGTCATCCGGGAGGTGGGCGTCGACACCGGTGGCTGCAACATCCAGTTCGCGGTGAACCCCGAGGACGGCCGCATCATCGTCATCGAGATGAACCCGCGGGTGAGCCGCTCCAGTGCCCTGGCCTCCAAGGCGACCGGCTTCCCGATCGCGAAGATCGCAGCCAAGCTCGCCGTCGGCTACACGCTCGACGAGATCCCCAACGACATCACCCGCCAGACGCCGGCGTCCTTCGAGCCGACGCTGGACTACGTCGTCGTGAAGATCCCGCGGTTCGCCTTCGAGAAGTTCCCCGGCACCGATCCCGAGCTCACGACCACGATGAAGTCGGTCGGCGAGGCGATGAGCATCGGTCGCTCGTTCGTCGAGGCGCTGCAGAAGGCGATGCGCTCCCTCGAGCAGTCGCCCAGCGGCTTCTGGACGCAGCCGGACCCCGAC
>JAOPVZ010000055.1 GCA_025965935.1 Frankiales bacterium
CCAGGAACCGCGGCACGACCAGCGCCACCAGCAGCGTCAGCGCGATCACCAGCACGCCGCCGATCACGACAGCAGGGCGCAGCCCGAACCAGGACGCGAAGGCACCCGCACGGCCGTCGCCGAGCCGTGGACCACCGGCCACCACCACGATGTAGACGCCCCCGAGCCGCCCGCGCATGTCGTCGGGCGCGGCGGTCTGCAGGATGGCGGTGCGGAACACCGCGCTGATCATGTCCGCCATGCCGGCGCCTGCGAGGAACAGCAGCGCCACCCAAAGGTGCGAGGTCATCCCGAACCCGATCACGCAGGCACCCCAGCCGACGATCGCCACGACGACCGCAAGGCCCTGCTTGTGCACGTGCCCGAGCCACCCTCCGAACAGCGCACCCAGCAGGGCACCGGCCGGGATGGCGGCGTAGAGCGCACCGGCCGAGGTCTCGCCACCACCGAAGACGTGGTCGGCCAGCGGCGCGAACAGCGCGCGCGGCATCCCGAAGACCATCGCGATGATGTCGACGACGAAGGTCAGCAGCAGCACCCGTCTGGTCCGCAGGAACGCCAGCCCCTCGATGACTGAGGCCAGGCCGGCACGCCGGCCGCCGCCCTCGGGCGCCATCGACGGCAACGACGCCACCGCCCACAGCGACGCCCCGAACGACACGGCGTCGAACCCGTAGGCGGCGCCGTACCCGAAGGCGGCGACCATGACGCCGGCGAGCAGCGGCCCGCCCGCCATGCCGACGTTGAACTCGACCTGGCGCAGCGCGTTGCCGGCCGGCAGCAGCTCGCGGGGCAGCAGTCGCGGGATGAACGCCTGCCGGGCCGGGGAGTCGACCGCGAACAGCGCCGCCTGCACCGCGACGATGACGTACAGCAGCCACGTCCAGTGCAGCCCGGCCACCGCTTGGGCGAGCAGGACGGTGGACAGCACCGCCTGCACCGAGGTCGTCATGAGGACCAGCCGACGGCGGTCGACCGCATCGGCCACTGCTCCGCCGTACAGCCCGAAGACGATCAGTGGGACCAGACCGACGACCCCGACGAGACCCACCGCGGCCGGCGAACGTGTCAGCGCGTAGACCTGCAGCGGCACCGCGACCGCGGTGACCTGGGTGCCGACGACGGAGACCGCGTCACCGATCAGCAGGTTGCGGAAGGGCGGGGAGACACGTGTCGGCGAGAGATCGAGGGTGAGCCGACGACGCGGGGCAGCGGTCGTCACGGAGACAGTCTCTCGACCACCCACTCCTTGCCGTTCAGCCGGTACCGCAACCGGTCGTGCAACCGCGACTGCCGGCCCTGCCAGAACTCGACCGTGACGGGCGCCACCCGCAGGCCGCCCCAGAACTCCGGGAGGGGTACGGCGGATGGGAACCGCTCCGCTGCGGCGGCCATCCGCGCCTCGAGCTCGGCACGGGTGACGACGGTGGACTGCCGGGACGCCCAGGCGCCCAGTTGCGAGTCGCGCGGGCGCGTGACCCAGTAGGCCTCGGACTCCGCACGTGACACCTGGCTGACAGTGCCCTCGACCAGGACCTGCCGCTCGAGGTCGACCCAGGGCAGGCAGAGCGCCACCCAGGACTGGCCGAGCGCCTCGGTGGCCTTCCGTGAGCCGAGGTTGGTGAAGAACACCAGACCGCGCGCGTCGGCGCCCTTGAGCAGCACGTTGCGGGAGCTCGGCCGGCCCTCGTCGGAGACCGTCGACACCACCATGGCGTTGAGCTCGCGGACCGGTGCAGCGTCGGCGAGCCAGCGGTCCAGCTGCTCGTGCCAGGTCGGCGCCAGGTCGCTCTCGGAGAGCCCGGCCCGGCTGTACTCCTGTCGCAGCGCGGCGAGATCGGTCACCGGAGCAGCCTCTCGCACGGCCGGAGCCAGGGCACGGCAGAATGGGGTGACGACGCTGACACTGAGTGCGTGCCGCACAATGATGCGGGTGCGTGCCGCACACCAAGGGAGCCGCGACCGATGGCTGACGAGACCGCGTTCAAGCCCGGACTCGAGGGCGTGGTCGCCTTCGAGTCGGAGATCGCCGAGCCCGACAAGGAGGGCAGCGCGCTCCGATACCGCGGCGTCGACATCGAGGACCTGGTCGGCAACGTCAGCTTCGGCAACGTGTGGGGGCTGCTGGTCGACGGCAAGTTCAACCCGGGCCTGCCGCCGGCCGAGCCGTTCCCGCTGCCGGTGCACTCGGGCGACATCCGGGTCGACGTCCAGTCGGCGGTCGCCATGCTCGCGCCCGCCTGGGGACTGCACCAGATGCTCGACATCGACGTCGAGCAGATCCGCGACGACCTGGCCCGGGTGTCCGTCATGGCGCTCGCGTTCGTCGCCCAGTCCGCCCGCGGCCTCGGCAAGCCGATGGTCCCGCAGAGCGAGGTCGACAAGGCCGCCACCATCGTCGAGCGGTTCATGATCCGCTGGAAGGGCGAGCCGGACCCGGCGCACACCAAGGCCGTCGACGCCTACTTCGTCTCCGCCGCCGAGCACGGCATGAACGCCTCGACGTTCACGGCACGCGTCATCGCCTCCACGGGCGCCGACGCCGCCGCCTCCATCTCGGGCGCCATCGGCGCGCTGTCCGGACCGCTGCACGGTGGTGCGCCCTCGCGCGTGCTGACCATGCTGGACGAGGTCGAGAAGAGCGACGACCCGCGGGCGTACGTGAAGGCCGAGCTCGACGCCGGTCGCCGGCTGATGGGCTTCGGGCACCGCGTGTACCGGGCGGAGGACCCGCGGGCCCGCGTCCTGCGGCGCACGGCCAAGGAGCTCGGCAGCACCCGGTACGAGGTGGCGGACGCGCTCGAGCAGGCGGCCATCGCGGAGCTCACCGAGCGCTACCCGGACCGTCCGCTGCGCACCAACGTGGAGTTCTGGAGCGCGGTCGTGCTCGACTACGCCGAGGTGCCGGCACACATGTTCACCAGCATGTTCACCTGCGCCCGCACCGCGGGCTGGTCGGCGCACATCCTGGAGCAGAAGAAGCTCAACAAGCTCATCCGCCCGTCGGCGAAGTACGTCGGCCCGGGTCCACGCCCGGTCTCCGCCGTCGAGTCCGGCACCCTCCCGGCCGGGAACCAGCTCTGATGCCCGTCACCATCCCCACCGAGCTCCTGCCCCAGGACGGCCGCTTCGGCTCGGGTCCGTCGAAGGTCCGCCCCGAGCAGCTCGCCGCCCTCACCGCCGCAACGAAGGTCATCGGCACCTCGCACCGGCAGAAGCCGGTCAAGGACGTCGTCGCGCGAGTGCGCTCAGGTGTCACCGACCTGCTGTCGCTCCCTGACGGCTTCGAGGTCGTTCTGGGCAACGGCGGATCCACCTGCTTCTGGGACGTGGCGACCTTCAGCCTCGTCCGGGACCGCGCGCAGTTCCTGGCCTTCGGCGAGTTCGGGGCGAAGTTCGCCGAGGGCGTCAAGGCAGCGCCGTTCACCGGCGAGCCGACCATCATCAAGGCCGACCCGGGCAGCGCGCCGGACTGGGCCCCCGAGACCGGCATCGACTTCTACGCCACCCCGCACAACGAGACCTCGACGGGCGTGGCCCGTCCCGTGCGCCGGCCGGTCGGGGCGGACGCCGGTGCGCTGCATGTCGTCGACGGAACCTCCGCCGCCGGCGGCCTGCCCGTCGACATCACAGAGACGGACGTCTACTACTTCGCCCCCCAGAAGAGCTTCGCCTCCGACGGTGGCCTGTGGCTCGCCGTCATGTCTCCCGCTGCCGTCGAGCGGGTGGGGCAGCTCAGCGACCGCTGGATCCCGCCGTTCCTCGACCTGCAGACGGCGATCGACAACAGCCGGCTCGACCAGACCTACAACACCCCCGCGGTGGCGACGCTGCTCATGCTGGCCGACCAGCTGGAGTGGATGAACCGCCAGGGCGGGCTGCCCTGGTGCGTCCAGCGCACGGCCGACTCCAGCCAGCGGCTCTACACCTGGGCGGACAAGACGTCGTTCACCACCCCGTTCGTCAAGGACGAGGCACTCCGGTCTCCAGTGGTGGGCACCATCGACTTCGAGGGCGTCGACGCCGCAGAGGTCGCCAAGGTGCTCCGCGCGAACGGCATCGTGGACGTCGAGCCGTACCGCAAGCTCGGACGCAACCAGCTCCGGGTGGCGATGTTCCCGGCCGTCGACCCCGCGGACGTCGAGGCGCTGACGGGCTGCATCGACTTCGTCGTCGAGCAGCTGTCCTGAACCAGGCCTGGGTCCCGCGGGTCGTCAACGCCGCGCTCGCAGCGTTCCTCCTGCTCTTCCTCGTCCCGGTCTGGACGCATCTGGGTGGCTTGGCCGCATCGGTCCAGGTCTTCCTCGTCCTGCTGTCCGTGCCGCTGAGCCTGCTGTGCCTCGCATGCCTGGTGTCCGCGGCGCGGCCCGGCGCCCTGGGAAGGCTTCGCCGGAAGGACTAGCCCGCTCTAGTACCCCGCCCGGCCTGTCCGGACATAACCGGATTCCCTTGATTACCAAGGGATAGCACCTCCTACTCACCGTCACTTACTAGCTCCGATGTCGTTTCCTCAAGCAAGGCACTGGTCATGTCGAACTAGACGATGAACCAGTCCACTTGAGGAGGCACCACGATGCGCCCCAGCCGCGTGATCGTCGCCGCTGCGATCGTCGCCGCGGCCCCGGTCATCGCCGTCCTCGGGCTCACCGGCGGCAGCTCCTCCGTGGCGGCGCCGGTGGCGTCGCTGACCGCCCCCGTGGCCCAGGCCCCCAAGGTCGTGGCGCACGCGGTCGTCGGGCCCGAGCAGGCGGTCGCCGCGAAGCCGAAGCCGGTGACGACGCACCACGTGACGCGGACCGCACCCGCGCACGTCGCGACCACACCGAGCACCCACCGCACCGCGACACGCACGACCACGACGAAGCCGACCACGACCCGCAAGGCGACCTCGGCGGCGCCGGCCGTCCGCACCGGCAACGACTACCCGTACGCCAGCGCCACCGGCAACCCCACCGACAAGTGGGGCTTCACCGAGCGGCAGTGCGTCAGCTTCGCCGCGTGGCGGCTCGCCCGCAACGGCCGGCCGCTCGACAACGCGACCCAGAACTGGGGCAGCGCACTGCACTGGGACGAGGCAGCGCGCGCCCACGGCGTCCGCATCTCCAGCACGCCGCACGTCGGCGCGATCGCGCAGTGGAACGCCGGCGAGGGCGGCAAGGTGTGGGTCGGCAGCGGCACCGGTCGCTTCACCGCCGGCTCCTACGGCCACGTCGGGTACGTCGCAGCCGTCTACTCCGACGGCTCGGCCCTGATCGAGCAGTACAACGCGCAGGGCGACCGGCAGTACTCGGTCATGCGCATGACCGCCCCCCGCTACCTGTTCTAGTCCGCGTCAACGGCACCAGGCAGTAGGCGCCTAGCTCGAGACCCGCACGTGGACGTGCGGGTTCCGTCGCAGCAGGTGCGGCTGGACCTGGATGCCGCCACGGCGGCTGAAGAAGGACGCCGCCGCGAGCGCGCTCAGGGTGCAGACGACGCCGCCCAGCCACAGGCTGCTCCGCGGCCCGGCGTGCTCGGCGAGCAGTCCGATGAGCGGCGCGCCGATCGGCGTACCGCCGATGAACACCACCAGGTACAGGGCCATCACCCTGCCCCGCACGTGCGGCTCGGCACCGAGCTGCACGATGGCGTTGGCCGTCGTGGTGAAGGTCAGGACGGCAGCTCCGGTCGGCACCAGCAGAGCGGCGAGCAGCCAGAACGAGGGTGCGAACCCGTCCGCGATCTCGAGCAGGCCGAAGGTGAGCGCGGCGACGAGCATCGTGCGGATGCGCGGCAGCGCGGTGCGCCGCGCGCTGCCGAGGGCACCGAGCAGCGACCCGACCGCCAGCGCGGACGTGAGCAGCCCGAAGGATCCTGCATTGGTCCGGAAGGTGGCCCGGGCGATCAGCGCGAGCGTGATCTGGAAGTTCAGCCCGAAGGTGCCGACCATGAAGACCAGCAGGATCGGGACGTACATCCTGGGACGGCTGCGGACGTAACGGAGACCCTCGACGAGCTGGCCAGAGGCCCGCGGCTGGCGGGTCGTGGTGAACAGCTCGCTCGTGCGCATCATGAGCAGCACGATGAGCACGGCGACGTAGCTGATGGCGTTGCCGATGAACACCCATCCGGTGCCCACGCCGCTGATGGCGACACCGGCCACGGCCGGCCCGACGATGCGCGCCGAGTTGAAGGTCGCGCTGTTGAGGCTCACGGCGTTGGCCAGCTCGTCCGGGCCGACCAGCTCGCTCACGAACGACTGCCGCGTCGGGGTGTCGATGACGCTCG
>JAOPVZ010000104.1 GCA_025965935.1 Frankiales bacterium
TCCCAGTACCCCTCGAGCACGACGTTGGACCGGGCCAGCACCTCGCCCTGGTCGGAGATCTTGATCCTCACCCCGATGGCGGGGGTGCCGGCCCGCGACAGCCGACGGGAGGCCTCCTCGAGAGGCAGCGCGTCCTCCTCGGCGCGGCGCCGGTTGATGGTGAGCAGCGGCGAGGTCTCGGTCAGCCCGTAGATCTGCAGGAACTCCCAGCCGAGCTCCTCCTCGATCCGCTGGATGGTCCGGGAGGGCGGCGGCGCGCCCGCGCAGATGACCCGGACCGAGTCGCGCCCGGGGATCTCGCCCTCCCACGTGGCCGCTGCCTCCAGCACCGATGCCACGACGGCCGGTGCGGCGCACATGACGGTCACGCCGTACTGCTCCACCCGGCGCAGGATCTCGGCGCCGTCCACCTTGCGCAGCACGACGTGCGGCACCCCCATGCCGGTCATGCCGAACGGCATCCCCCAGCCGTTGGCATGGAACATCGGCAGCGTGTGCAGGTAGACGTCCCGGTCCGACACCCCGGCGTGCAGGGCGAACGTCACCGCGTTCACCCAGATGTTGCGGTGCGTGATCTGGACGCCCTTGGGCCGCGCCGTCGTCCCGCTCGTGTAGTTGATGGTGGCCGTCGCGTCCTCGTCCGGGTCCCACGGCTCCGGCTCCACGTCGTAGCGGTAGAACGCGTCGGACTCGCGCCCCAGCACGAAGCGGTGCTTCGCGCCGATGTCCGCCAGCGACTCCGAGACCTCGGGGTCCACCATCAGCACCGACGCGCCCGAGTGCTCGACGATGTAGGCGACCTCGGCCGGCGACAGCCGGAAGTTGATGGGCACGAAGACCCGCCCGGACGAGCAGACGCCGTAGAACGCCTCCATCATCCGGGCGCTGTTGTGGCTCACCATCGCCACCCGCTCGCCGACTCCGACGCCGAGTGCGTCGAGCCCGGCGGCGAGCGCGCGGGTGCGGGTGGCGAGGTCGCCGTACGTCACGGAGCCGAGCCCGCCGTCCTGGAAGTCGCCCGGCTCGTCGACCACCCCGATCCGTGTGCCGTAGGCGAGCTCGGCGCGATCGAGGAAGTCAGCTGTGGTGAACGGCACCTTCATGGGCCTGATGAAACACCAGGCCCTCCGTACCCTGGAAGGGTGAGCATCGATCCGGAGCGACTGAAGATCGCGCTCGAGGTGCTCAAGGAGCTCGACGGGCTCGACCCGGAGCACCCCGACGCGGTGGCGGTCCGCCGCGCGACGGCGCACGTCTACAAGAGCGTCAAGGTCCGGCGACGCAGCGAGAAGCGCGCGACGATCACCGCGGCTGACGAGGCCGTCACCAACCTCACGGCGACGGGCGCGAGGGACCGCATCGACGACGAGACGGCCGGGATCTCCTTGACCGCGACCGAGTCCGGCGTCGTGGGGAGCCTGCACCGGGCGCGCTCCTGCTACATCTGCAAGCAGCGCTACCGCGACGTCGACGCGTTCTACCACCAGCTCTGCCCGACCTGCGCGGCCTTCAACTGGGGCAAGCGCGACGAGCACGTCGACCTGTCGGGCCGCCGCGCCCTGCTCACCGGCGGCCGAGCGAAGATCGGCATGTACATCGCGTTGCGCCTGCTGCGCGACGGCGCCGGCCTCACGATCACGACGCGCTTCCCCCACGACGCGGTGCGCCGGTTCGCCGCCCAGCCCGACAGCGCGGACTGGCTGCACCGGCTGAGGGTCATCGGCATCGACCTGCGCGACCCGGGACAGGTCATGCACCTCGCGGACGAGGTGGCAGCCGAGGGTCATCTCGACATCCTGGTGAACAACGCAGCGCAGACGGTACGGCGGTCAGCAGCGTCCTACGCCCAGCTGGCCGCGGCCGAGCACGCCGCCGAGCAGCTCGAGACGACCGTGCCGATCACCGACCTGCGCTCCCCCGCGGCCGAGATCGAGGGCGCGATCGGCCGGCGGCTGACGCCCGAGGCCGTGACCGCGCTCGCCCTCACCAGCGGCAGCGCCAGCCTGTCGCGGATCGAGCAGGGACTGGCGATCGACGCCGGTGGGCTGGTGCCCGACCTCGCCCCGGAGAACAGCTGGAGCAAGCCGCTCGGCGAGGTCGACGAGGTCGAGATGCTCGAGGTGCAGCTGTGCAACAGCGTGGCACCGTTCATCCTCATCAGCCGGTTGCGCGCGTCCCTGGCCGCCAGCCCCCACCGACGCAGCTACGTCGTCAACGTCTCCGCGATGGAGGGCCAGTTCGGCCGGCGGTACAAGGGCGCCGGGCACCCCCACACGAACATGGCCAAGGCCGCGCTCAACATGCTGACCAAGACGAGCGGCCCGGACCTGCTCGAGCAGGGCGTCCTCATGACCGCCGTCGACACCGGCTGGATCACCGACGAGCGGCCGCACCCGCAGAAGGCCCGGCTGCACGACGAGGGCTTCCACGCCCCGCTCGACCTCGTCGACGGCGCCGCCCGGGTCTACGACCCGATCGTGCAGGGCGAGCGCGGCACCGATCTCTCTGGCGTGTTCCTCAAGGACTACGTACCGTCCGCCTGGTGAGCAGGATCAACGACGTGGGCGGGATGACCGGCTTTCCCGGGGTCGTCGAGGAGCTCGACGAGCCGCCCTTCCACAGCGACTGGGAGGCACACGTGTTCGCGATGAACCGCGCGCTCATCGGCGCGGGCGTCTACAACCTCGACGAGTTCCGTGACGCCGTCGAGCGGATGCCACCAGCGGTCTACCTCGCCTCGAGCTACTACGAGAAGTGGTTGCACGGCATCCAGGCGCTGCTGGTCGAGAAGGGCGTCTGTACGGCGGACGAGCTCCGTGTTCAGCAGCGGTGACCGCGTCCGCACCAGCCGTGCCGACCCTGCCCACCACACTCGGGTCCCCCGCTACGCCCGGGGTGCCGTCGGCTCCGTCGTCGAGCCGATCGGTGAGCACCCGCTGCCCGACGACCGCGCGCGAGGCGTGACCACCGTCGAGCCGGTCTACACAGTGCGCTTCAGCGCTCGTGAGCTGTTCGGGGAGGGTGACCACGACGTGACCGTGGACGTGTGGGAGAGCCACTTGGAGAGCGCGTGAGCGAGCACCACGACGACGGCCCGGTCGCGGCCCAGACCCGGCACGTCGAGGCCTTGCTCGAGGCGCGCGGACTGCTGGATGCCGTGGAGCTGGACAGGGCGCTCGAGGCCTTCCTCGCCGGCGCCTCCCCGGCCCAGGGCGCGCGGGTGGTCGCTCGGGCGTGGGTGGAGCCCGAGTTCCAGGACCGCCTGCTGGCGGACGGGAACGCCGCGCTCGAGGAGCTCGGCCTGTCGATGGGTGGCGGCATCCAGCCGCAGCGGCTGAAGGTCGTCGCCAACACCGAGACCGAGCACAACGTCATCGTCTGCACGTTGTGCTCCTGCTACCCGATCGCCCTGCTCGGGCCGTCACCCACCTGGTACAAGTCCGAGGCCTACCGGGCCCGCGTGGTTCGCGACCCGCGCGGCGTCCTCGCGGAGTTCGGCACCGAGCTGCCCGAGCACGTGCGCATCACGGTGTGGGACGCCTCGGCCGAGACGCGCTACCTCGTGCTGCCGCGCCGTCCCGCCGTACCGGTCTCGGACGAGGCCGAGCTGGCTGCGCTCGTGACCCGCAACGGCCTGATCGGCACCGCCGTCCTCTGATCCCGCGGCCCGAGCCTCAGCGCTTCTGCCTGGCGCTCGCGAACCAGGGCTCGTGCAGGTCGAGGTAGCGGGTGTCCTCCAGCAGCGCCATCTCCTCCTCGGCCATCTGCTGCAGCTCCGCGGGCATGGTCTGCTTCTCGGCATTGCGCGCCTCGGACTCGGAGGTGAAGGCCACCGTCTCGGTCAGGTAGCCGTCTTCGTCGATGGCGAGCGTCGCGCCGATCACGTCCGGGCGCTCCTTGGCGATGAGCCGGCTGGAGCTGTCGATCAGGGCGTGCGCGCGGTCGCGGTCCTTCACCCGGCCTTGGATGATCTGCACGAACCCGGCGTCGTCCGACCCGCCGTTGACGAGCATGGACACGTCCGCGCAGTCGTGGAAGGTGATGTCCCCGGTGAAGTGCCGGCTCATCTCCTCCCACCACGCTGCCTGCTCCGGCCTTGCGTTGTTGGCCTCTGCGGCTTCCTTCGACTCGAACCGGACGACGGCGACCAGCATGCCGTCCTCGGTGAAGCCGAAGGTGCCGCCCAGCCAGCCGACCGCACCCGGCTCGAGGTCCACCAGCCAGCGGTCCATCGTCGCGCGCGCGGCAGCCTTGTCAGCGACCCGGCCCTGGATGATCTGCACGAACATGACGTCTCCCCTCCGGGGTCGTCATCACAGGCGTTCCGTCATGCGACGGCGGCCTCGTTCGTGTGGTTCAGGAGCCCTCACGCTACCCGGTGAGCCGGGTCCGGACCAGAGCCATCTCAGGCGCCCTGTCCGACCACCTTGCGGCTGCTGACGTTCAAGGCCGCGTGAGCGTCAACTCACGGGCAGGGGCTGTCGACCGGGGTCATCGGCGCATCAGGAACGGGCAGGATCATCGACGTGGTCCAGGCGATGTGCCCTGTGGCGACAGCGCGGACCGGCTGGTACGGGACCTCCAGGTAGGTCTCGCCCTCGTGCACGATCCTCGGATGGCATTCCCCTTGGTAGATCTTGAACTGGCCTTCGGTGACCTGGACGATCACCGGGCCGGGATGGACGTGCCAGCCGGAGTCGAAGCCGTCGGCGAAGTCGCTCACGACCACGCGCAGACGTACGGACTGCGTGTCGACGACGGCGGTTGAGGCTGCGACCCCGATCCCGGCGCCGACCGCGACCAGCGACATCGCGCCCGTCCCTGTCACGAGTGCCCTCTTCCAGCTCCTTCTGCTCATCATGTTGGCCTCCTCGGTCACCTGTGCGGACGCACCGATGCCGTGCGTCAAGAGGCGCCTCGACGGGCGTAGATACCGGAAGCCGCAGGTATCTGCCGGAGTGCGCTCGGGTGAGTCACCGAGACGGATGGCAGGCTGGGGGGCGTGTACGAAGCCCTCCGCGATCTGATCCGACAAGGTGGGGTCGCCGTGCTCTCTGGCGCCGGTCTGAGCACCGAGTCGGGCATCCCGGACTACCGGGGCGAGACAGGACGAGCCAGGCCGGCGACACCGATGACCTTCCAGGAGTTCGTCGGGAGCACGGCCAGCCGGCAGCGGTACTGGGCGCGCAGCCATCTCGGCTGGCAGTTCATCACCGGCGTGCAGCCGAACGACGGCCACCGCGCCGTCGCCGACCTGCAGCGGCAAGGGCTGCTCACCGGCATCGTCACCCAGAACGTCGACGGCCTGCACCAGGCCGCCGGCGCGGCAGAAGTGATCGAGCTGCACGGTGGTCTGGACCAGGTGGCCTGCCTGTCGTGCGCCGACCTGACTCCGCGGCTGAACCTGCACGCCAGGCTGACTGAGGCGAACCCGGGCTGGGAGCGCTCAAACCTGCCGCTGAAGCCGGACGGCGACGTCGACCTCGACGACACCAGTGACTTCACCACCGTCGACTGCAGGCTCTGCGGCGGGATGCTGAAGCCCGACGTCGTGTTCTTCGGTGAGACGGTGCCGCGCGACCGGGTGGAGCGGGCCTTCCAGCGGCTCGACGCCGCACGCACCCTGCTCGTGCTGGGGTCGAGCCTGACCGTGATGAGCGGCTACCGGTTTGTCCTGCATGCGAACAAGCACGGCAAGACCGTCGCGATCGTCAACCAGGGGCCCACCCGTGGGGACGCCCAGGCCGACCTCAAGGTCGAGGCGCCGCTCGGTCAGGTGCTCTCCGAGCTGTCAGCGACAATGGTCTCGTGAGCTCGTCGTGATCAGGGTCGTGTTCGTCTGCACCGGCAACATCTGCCGGTCCCCCACCGCCGAGGCGGTGTTCCGCCACAAGGTCGAGCAAGCCGGTCTCACCGACCAGATCGAGATCGGTAGCGCCGGGATGGGCGACTGGCACGTCGGCAAGGACGCCGACCCGCGGGCCATCACCGCCTGGCAGGCGAGGGGGTACGACCACACCCACGTGGCCCGGCAGCTCAGGCGCAGCTGGCGCGACGACTACGACCTGTTCGTAGCCCTCGACACCGGCCACCTCATGGAGCTGCGGTCGTTGCTGCCAGGCGTCGAGGCCAGGCTGTTGCGCGACTGGGACGCGAAGGGCATGGGCGACGTCCCGGATCCCTACTACGACGGACCGGAGGCCTTCGAGGACGTCCTCGACATCGTCGAGCGGTCCTGCGACCGCCTGCTGGAGGAGCTTCGTGGGCGCCTGGACCAAGCGGCGAGCTGACGCACCGCTGGGCGCCTTCGTCGCAGAAGCGGCGGGCTTGGACTTCATCCGGGTCGAGGGCGGTCCGCCGGTCCCGCGCGTGCGCGACGTGAGCGCCACCGCGCTTCGCCTCGACGCGGTCGAGACGGCCGAGCCGACTCGCGCGGTCGCGGAGGACTTCGGCCGTCGGCTGGCGGTCCTGCACGCGACGCCGGCGCCGGCGTTCGGCGCCCCGTGGACCGGGTTCATCGGGCCGACCGGCGACCTCCTGCCGATGGACAACGCCCCTGACCCCGGCTGGCCGGAGCACTACCGCCGCCGCCGGGTCGAGCCGGCACTCAGGGCCGCCCGGGAGCGCGGCACGATCGGCCCCCAGGACGCCGCCGATGTCGAGCGGGTCCTCGAGCGGCTCGAGGAGCTCGTCCCGGAGGAGGATCCAGCGCGGCTGCACGGCGACCTCTGGTCCGGCAACGTTCTCTGGGCCGTGGACGCCGTCTGGCTCATCGACCCCGCTGCCCACGGGGGCCACCGGGAGACCGACCTGGCGATGCTGCAGCTGTTCGGGCTGCCGTTCCTAGACGCGGTCCTGTCGTCGTACCAGGAGACCCGTCCGCTCGCCCAGGGCTGGCGGGAGCGGGTGGCCGTCCACCAGCTGTGGCCGCTGCTCGTGCACGCCGCGCTGTTCGGCTCCCTGTACGGCGGGCGCGCCGGTGCGGCCGCCAGGAGCGTGCTGTGACCCTCTCTGCCCGCGACCTGCACGGCGGGATCGTGGCAGGCGTCGACCTCGTGCTCGGGCCCGGGCTGACGGTCGTGACCGGTGAGCCGGAGTGCGGCACCAGCACGTTGCTAAGGCTGCTCGCCGGCGAGCAGGCTCCGGACCGCGGCAGCGTCGCGGGCGGACCGGTGGCGCTGCTCGGGACGCCGCCCGGCCTCGAGTGGGCCGACCACGACGTCGCGTTCCAGGCGCTCGAGGCGCCGCACCTCCTCGGACGTGAGATGTGGAC
>JAOPVZ010000134.1 GCA_025965935.1 Frankiales bacterium
GGCTTGTCGACGGTGAACAGCGCGTCGAAGTCCCTGTCCGACAGGCCGTGCGGGTGCTCGGTGTCCGGCTCGAGGCGCATCAGGTCCACGACGTTGATGACGCGCACCTTGAGCTCCGGCTGGTGGGTCCGGAGCAGGTCGGCAGCCGCGAGGATCTCGAGAGTGGGCGTTTCCCCGGCGCAGGCCAGCACCACGTCTGGCTCTCCGTCCGTGTTGCTGGCCCAGGGCCAGATCCCCAGTCCGCGGGCGCAGTGCGCGATCGCCTCGTCCGGGGAGAGGTACGTCAGGGCCGGCTGCTTGCCCGCGACGATCACGTTGACGTAGTGCCGGCTGCGCAGGCAGTGGTCCGCTACCGACAGCAGCGTGTTGGTGTCCGGCGGCAGGTAGACCCGGACCGTGGAGGCCTTCTTGTTGACGACGTGATCGATGAAGCCGGGGTCTTGGTGGGAGAGCCCGTTGTGGTCCTGCCGCCACACGTGCGACGTGAGCAGGTAGTTGAGCGATGCGATCGGCGCGCGCCAGGGGATGTTGCGGGTCGTCTTGAGCCACTTCGCGTGCTGGTTGAACATGGAGTCGACGAGGTGGATGAAGGCCTCGTAGCAGTTGAACATGCCGTGGCGGCCCGTGAGCAGGTACCCCTCCAGCCAGCCCTGGCAGAGGTGCTCGGACAGCACCTCCATCACCCGACCGTCAGCCGCGAGGTGGTCGTCCCCGTCGAGGGTCTGAGCGTCCCAGGCCCGATCGGTGGTCTCGAAGACCGCCCCGAGCCTGTTGGACGCGGTCTCGTCCGGTCCCATCAGGCGGAAGCGGTCGGGATTGCGTGCGATGACGTCCCGGAGGAGCTCGCCGAGTACGGCGGTCGCGGAGCTGAGCTCGACGCCGGGCCTGGGGACCTGCACGGCGTAGTCCCGGAAGTCGGGCATGACCAGGTCTCGGAGGAGGGAGCCGCCGTTGGCGTGCGGGTTCGCGCCCATGCGTCGGTCGCCGGCGGGCGCGAGCTCCCGCAGCTCAGGGATGAGGCGACCGGTGGCGTCGAACAGCTCCTGCGGCCGGTAGCTCCGCAACCACGCTTCGAGCTGCGCCAGGTGGTCGGGGTCGTGGCGCGGGTCCGACAGCGGCACCTGGTGCGACCGGAACGTCCCTTCGACGGGGAGTCCGTCGACCACCTTGGGTCCGGTCCATCCCTTCGGCGTCCGGAGAACGATCATGGGCCACGCCGGTCGCTCGGCCGAGGCCCCGGACCGAGCACGCTGCTGGATGACGTCGATCTCGTCGAGCACCGCGTCGAGCGTGCCCGCGAGCGACTGGTGCACCTCGAACGGGTCGTCGCCGGTCACGAAGCGCGGCGCGTAGCCGTAGCCGCGAAGCAGCGCCGCCAGCTCCTCCTCGGGGATCCGGGCAAGGACCGTCGGGTTCGCGATCTTGTAGCCGTTCAGGTGCAGCACCGGCAGGACAGCCCCATCCGTCACGGGGTTCAGGAACTTGTTCGAGTGCCAGCTCGCCGCCAACGGGCCGGTCTCGGCCTCGCCGTCGCCGACGACGCAGACGACCGTCAGGTCGGGGTTATCGAACGCGGCGCCGTAGGCATGGACGAGCGAGTAGCCGAGCTCACCGCCCTCGTGGATCGACCCCGGCGTCTCCGGCGCCACGTGGCTCGGGATGCCACCTGGGAAGGAGAACTGACGGAACAGCGCCCGCAGCCCGTCCTCGTCCTGCGTGATGCCGGAGTAGATCTCGCTGTAGGTCCCCTCGAGGTAGCAGTTCGCCACCAGGCCGGGGCCGCCGTGACCGGGCCCGGTGACGTACAGGGCGTTCAGGTCGCGGGCCTTGATGGCGCGGTTCATGTGGGCGTAGACCAGGTTGAGACCGGGGGTGGTCCCCCAGTGACCGAGCAGCCTCGGCTTGACGTGCTGGGCACTTAGGGGCTCGCGCAGCAGCGGGTTGTCGAGCAGGTAGATCTGGCCCACCGACAGGTAGTTCGCGGCCCGCCAGTAAGCATCCAGGAGCTCCAGCTCCGCGCGGCTCGCAGGCGGACGTGCGACAGCAGTGACAGTCACAGTCACGAGCGTGGACCTCGCAGATGGCCCACGGATAGGGACTTTCGACTCCTGCCCGGCCGCGTTGCGATGCCTAGCGTCTGGTCATGAGCACCGCTGTCACCCCGATCAACGACCTGGTCCTCGACGTCCTTCTCCGCGACTCCGTCATCGCCTCGATCCGGGCGCTGCGCGCCGACGACGAGGACGCCCTCGCCGCCCTGAACGCGAGGGTGTCGCTGCGGACGCGCATGCTGCGCTACTTCAGCGTCAGCGACCAACCCGGCAAGTGGTACGTCGACAAGCTCGTGCGCTCCGAACGCGGTGACGGCGCGCTGGTGGCGAGCGTTGGAGGCCAGATCGTCGGCCTCGCCGGCTTCTGCCGGCTCGAGCGCGACCCCGACACCGCCGACCTCGCACTCCTCATCGACGACGAGCACCAGGCAGAGGGCCTGGGCGCGCTGCTGCTCGAGCACCTCGCAGCGCGGGCACGGCACCAGGGGATCACGACGTTCGTCGCAGACGTCCTCATCGAGAACTCCGCGATGCTGCACCTGCTCCGGGACAGCGGCTTCGCCGTCCAGACCACCTCGTCCGCGGGTGTCTCCGTCTTGCTGATCGACCTGACGGAGGGCCCGGTGCTGTGGGACGCCGTCCGCCGCCGGGACAACAGCGCCCAGCGGACCTCGCTGGGACCGGTGCTGTCGCCACGGTCGGTCGCCGTCGTGGGCAGCACCCGCCCCGGATCGGTCGCGGAGCACGTACGCCATGCGCTGCTGGGCTTCACGGGCACGGTGGTGCTGGTCGACAAGGACAACCCCCTCACCCGGCCCGTCGACCTGCTGATCGTGGTGGTCGCGGCCGACAAGGTCCTCGGGGTAGCTCACGACGCGGCTGCTGCCGGCGTGAAGGGTCTCGTGGTGCTGAGTGCCGGCTTCGCCGAGGAGGGCCCCGCGGGGGCGCTCCGCCAGGCCGAGCTGGTCGCCCTGTGCCGGCGGTCGGGGATGCGACTGGTCGGACCGAACTGCCTCGGCATCCTCAACACCGCCCCCGACGTGCGGCTGAACGCGACCTTCTGCGACGCCGACCCGCGGGAGGGACGCGTCGCCCTCGTCTCCCAGTCCGGCGCGGTGGGCGTCGCTGCCCTCCGGCACGCCGAGCGGTCCGGTGTCGGCCTCTCGCTCTTCGTCTCCACGGGCAACAAGGCGGACGTCAGCGGCAACGACCTGCTGGCATACCTCCAGGACGATCCGCGTACCAGCGTTATCGGGCTCTACCTGGAGTCCTTCGGGAACGCCCAGAAGTTCACCCGGGTGGCGGCCGCCGTGGGACGCACCAAGCCGGTCGTCGTCCTCAAGGCAGGCAGCACCGCAGCCGGCGCGAAGGCAGGGATGTCCCACACCGCCGCCGCGGCCACCCCTGCTCTCGCGATCGCCGCGATCTTCCACGAGGCAGGGGTTATCCAGGCGCAAGACCTGCCCGAGATGTTCGACCTGCTGAGCGTCTTGGCCTCAGCCCCGCTCCCCCAAGGCCCGCGGGTTGCCGTGATCGGCAACTCCGGCGGACCCGGGGTCCTCGCGGCGGACGCCTCTACCGGGGCCGGCCTGGTGATGGCCGAGCTCAGCACCGCGACACGGGCAGCGCTCAGCGGTCTGCTGCCGAGCAGCGCAGCTGTCGACAACCCGGTCGACCTGCTGGCCACCGTGACCGCGGAGACCTACGCGGAGGCGCTGCGCGCCGTGCTCGCCGACCCTGGCGTGGATGCGGTCCTCGCCATCTACACGCCCGTGACCGGCGGGGCGGAGGCGCCGTTCGCGTCAGTGCTGGCAGCAGCCGCGGCGGCGAACCCCTCCACGCCCGTCCTGGCGGTCTTCCCGGGCGTGGGGATGGCCCCCGGAGGGCTGCTCGGTCCTACCGGTGACGTCGCTCTGCCGTTCTTCGAGTTCGCAGAGCCGGCCGTGCGCGCCCTCGGGAAGGTCGCCGCCTACGCCGCCTGGCGGACCCTCGAGCCGGCTCCGCGGAGCTACGTCCTCCACCCCAAGCGACGCGACCGCGCTCGCGCCCTGCTCGACATCGAGTCCGGCTGGCTCTCACCGGTCACCACCACGGGAGTGCTTGAGGCGTACGGGATCCCCACCGCACGGACGATCGCCGCGGTTGACGCCAGCACAGCCGCCGCGGCCGCAGACGCGCTCGGCTACCCCGTCGCGCTGAAGGCCGCCGGGACCGCCATCGTCCACAAGACCGATGTCGGCGGCGTCGCGCTGGGCCTCGAGACCGCCGCAGAGGTCCGTGCCGCGTTCGCCGGCATGCGCAAGCGGATCGGACCGACGATGACGTCCGCCGTCGTCCAGCGCATGCACCCGGCCGAAGGCGCCCTCGAGCTGCTCGTGGGCCTGACGGTCGACCCGGGCGTCGGACCCCTGTTGCTCGTGGCCGAGGGCGGCACGTACACCGACCTGCTCGACGACCGGGTGGTGCGGATGCCACCCGCCAACCGGGAAGCCGCGTGGGAGCAGCTGGCCAGCCTGCGCTGTGCGCGCCGGTTCGGCGGCTACCGGGGCGGCCCAGCACTTGCGGTCGAGGGGGTCGTCGACGTCCTCATGTCGCTCGCTGCGATGGCCCTCGAGCTGCCAGCGCTCCTCGAGCTCGACCTGAACCCGCTACTGGTCACGCCCTCGAGCGTCTCCGTGCTCGACGCCCGCATCCGGGTCGGCCCACCGATACCCGTCCAGGACCGAGGCACGCGCTCGCTGTCCCGTGCTGCGGTCCGCTAGCTGATCGAGGACTTCTGTAGGGCGTCCCCGGTGGTGAAGCGGGCCGCCCGGCGACGCAGGTGCCGCTCCGGTGAGCGCTCTCGTGGCGGGCCCTGAGCGGCTGCTGCGCGGTAGAACCAGGTCTTCCCCACCTCGATGAGCACGAGATACCCCAGCACCATCCCGGCGAGCGCCGCGAAGAAGCCCAGCGGCAGAGCGTGGAACCCGAGCTGGTGGGCGAGCGGGGTGCTCGGCAGCACGGCACCGATCAGCACGACGCCGAGCGCAGAGGCCGTCAGGGCCAGGCTGGGACGGCTGGTCACGAACGGGACTCGTCGGGTGCGGATCGCGAAGATGATGAGCGTCTGGGTCGCCAGCGACTCGACGAACCAGCCCGACCGGAACTGTGCCGGCCCGGAGTGGAAGACCCACAGCATGATGCCGAAGGTCGCGAAGTCGAAGACCGAGCTCAGCGGGCCGAAGAACAGCATGAATCGGCGGATGAAGGCGATGTCCCAGTGCGACGGGGCACGCAGCTGCTCCTCGTCGACGTTGTCCGTCGGGATGGCCAGCTGGCTGGCGTCGTACAGCATGTTGTTGAGCAGGATCTGCGACGGCAGCATCGGCAGGAACGAGAGGAACAGCGACGCACCGGCGGCCGAGAACATGTTGCCGAAGTTGCTCGAGGTCCCCATCAGGACGTACTTGATGGTGTTGGCGAAGATCCGCCGGCCTTCCGCGACGCCGTCAGCGAGGACGTTCAGGTCCTTGTCCAGCAGGATCACGTCCGCGGCGTCCTTGGCGACATCCGTCGCCGAGTCCACCGAGATCCCAACGTCTGCTGCGTGCAAGGCGAGAGCGTCGTTGACCCCGTCACCCAGGAAGGCGACGCCTCCGCCCGTGCGGCGCTGGAGCCGCACGATCCGCGCCTTCTGCTCGGGGGTGACGCGGGCGAAGACGGTCGTCGTCGGCAAGGCGGCGGCAAGCTCGCCGTCGTCCAGCGCGTCGATCTGCGCACCCGTGACAGCGGCCCCCTCCGCGAGACCCAGGTCGTGGCAGACCTTGGCGGCGACGGCGGCGTTGTCGCCGGTCACCACCTTGACAGCGATCCCCAGCGACGCGAGCCGTTGCAGGGCTTCCGCGGCCCCTGGCTTCGGTGGGTCGAGGAACACCAGCAGACCCACGAGGTGCAGGTCTCGCTCGTCCGACGTCGTCAACGACTCCGACATCACCCGCCGGGTCGCGACGGCGACCACCCGGTTGCCGGCGGCGAACTCGTCGTCCAGGGCCGACCGGATCGTGTCCGAGACCTCGCAGCACCGCTCCAGCAGGCCCTCCGGTGCGCCCTTGGTCACCAGCGTGAGCACACCCTTCTCGTCCTTCACGACGACGGAGACGCGACGGCGATCGTGGTCGAACGGGAGCACCGCCAACGTCTGGTACGACGGCAGCCGGCGCTTGACCTCATCCGCCGCCGGCGTCTCCCAGAGCGCGGTGTCGAGCTGGTTGCCGCCCACAGCACGGCCACCCACGCCCACCTGCTCAGTGCAGAGCAGGCCCCACAGCAGTGGCTCGGCCGAGCCACTCGGCAGCACGTGCGAGAAGTCGATCCGCCCCTGCGTCAGCGTGCCGGTCTTGTCGGTGAGCAGCACGTCGATGTCGCCGAGGTCCTCGATGCACACCAGCCGCTTCACGAGCACCCGCTTGCGACGCATCCGCCCCGAGCCGGTGGCCAGGCTCGAGGACACGACAGCGGGCAGCAGCTGTGGCGTGATCCCGACCGCGATCGCCAGCGAGAACAGCAAGGCATCGAGGACCGGCCGTTGCAGCACGACGTTGAGGACGAAGATCGAGGTCGTGAGGGTGCCTGCCACGTAGACGAGGAGCAGCGAGAACCGACGCAGTCCCACCTGGAACTCCGTCTCCATCAGCGCGGTGTCCAGCCCGGCTGCGATGGCCCCCAGCTCCGTGCCCGCGCCTGTCGCGACCACGACTCCTCGGCCGCTGCCAGCGTGGACGACCGTGCCCATCAGCGCCGCGCAGCTGAGCTCCCCCAGGACGGTCCCGACCCTGACGGCGTCGGGGTCCTTGGCGACTGGGAGGGACTCCCCCGTCAGGACCGCCTCGTCGCACTCCAGCCCGCTGACCGTCAGGAGGCGCAGGTCTGCCGGCACGATGTCACCCAGCTTGAGCTCGAGCACGTCGCCCGGCACGAGCGCCAGGACGTCCACCTCGCACGGCACGCCGTCGCGAAGCACCAGCGCCAGGTGTCTGATCTGGGAGTGCAGCGCCTCAGCGGCCTTCTCCGCCCGGAGCTCGTTGACGAGTCCGAGGCCGACCGACAGGCCGACGATGACGCCGATGATGACTGCACTGCCGCGCTCCCCGACGAAGAAGGAGGCGACTGCGGCCGCGAGCAGCAGGCCGAGCAGCGGAGACCTGACCTGCCGCCACAGGACGGCCACCAGCCGTGCCCGGTGAGAGGCGACCGCGTTGGGTCCGTACTGGGCCAGCCGTCGGCGCGCCTCGTCACCGGTCAGGCCCAGATCGCGAGTCTGGAGCCCACCCAGGAGGTCGTCGAGATCTCGGCTCGCCGCGTCCACGACGCGGCTGCCGACGCGCGTCTCGCGGGACCGCACGACAGGTGAGGCCAGTGCCACGAGTCAGGCCGCCCGACGGACGGCGCACTGCGGCCTCACAGCAGCCGTCTCCCTTCGATGTGCCTGGGCTGGATCCGCAGGGTGTGCCTCCGCACCCCGTTGACCCAGGGCACGGGAAGGTCGAGGCGATCGGCCGCGGCGAAGGTCAGTCGCTCGGCGCGTCCGGTGACGACGACGCTCCAGCCGGTGTGAGTACCGGGATCGAGCTCGTCCACCTCGAAGCCCACCGTCTCGCGCCGCTCGGCCGCCTGCAGCTTCGGACCGGGACCAGACCTGATGAGGATGGCCCCGTCCCGGAGCACGTAGTTCACTGGAACGATGTCGGGGGCTCCGGCACGCGCCACGTAGGCGAGTCGGCCGATCGTGCCCGATCCGAGGAGCTCGAGGCAGGTCGCCACAGACAGCCGTTGAAGGTCCCCCACCCCTCCCGCGGCCTCCTGCTCGCACAGCTCGCGACGATCTGTGACCGCGCAAGCGATGGCCTCCAAGGAACCGCGCGCGTTGCCGATGGCTTCCCCCATGACGCGTCTTCCGAGGCCGAGGACCGCGCCAATCGGGGTGCTGGACATGGCAGGCCTTTCCGGTCGGGGCGTGGAAGACGTGCTCACGATGCGGTGTCCCCCTCGCCCGAGACAGAGGCGAACGTCCTTCGTCCGGGCGTGCCTGCAACGGGACCAAGGCCTCTGTCACACCAGGGAGCGAGGGTCCACGCTGAGTGCATGAACCGGGTAGTCATTGTTCCCACGGACCTCACCGACCTGGCCTTTGCACCGGTCGCACTCGCCGTCAGCCAACGGCTCGAGGAGCTCGGGCAGCTCACCGAACCTGAGCTGTCCTTCGCCATCGCCCTCGGTACCGACCACGACCCTGTTCCCGGCCGTCGGCTCGAGCTCCTCCTCGATCTGCTCGAGCGCGACGCCGACCTGCGCGGGTGGTCCTTGCACTGGTGTCCGAGCGGCCTCCGGCTGCAGCACGACAAGCACTCGGTCGTGCTCGGACTCGCCCCGACGATCAGGGACTTCCTCGGGAAGGACGGCGTGCGATGACGCCACTCGTGCTCGCGGGAGTGTTCCTGGCAGCAGTGGCCCTGCTGCTCGCATACCTGATCGGCGCTCTGGTCGCCATGACGATGCGCGGCTTGGGCGAGCTCCCTACCCACGGGAGCCGTCCGGCGCCACAACACCCGAAGTCGCCACATACTTCGGAGCCGCTGGGCTGGACCGCGCTGGACGACCAGCAGGTCGCCCGGCTGCTGAGCCAGCCCCCTCCGTGAGGGAGATCGCCTCCTCCCCCGTCGGCACCCCCTGACGTGCGCATCGTCGTCGCGCTCGGCGGCAACGCGCTGCTTCGTCGCGGGGAGAGGCCCGACGCCACGATCCAGCTCGAGCACGTGCGGGCCGCCGCCGACGCCCTGGCCGCCCTGGCGAAGGACCACGAGCTGCTGATCTGCCACGGCAACGGGCCGCAGGTCGGCCTGCTCGCACTCGAGAGCGAGGCCGACAGATCACTGACCCGCGCCTACCCGCTGGATGCCCTGGTGGCTCAGACCCAGGGGATGATCGGGTACTGGCTCGGACAGAGCCTGCGGAACGCTCGGGTCGCCGCTCCGGTGATCAGCGTGGTGACCCAGGTCCTGGTCTCCGCTGACGACCCTGCCTTCGCTGCTCCGACGAAGTTCGTCGGCGCCGGCTACGACCACGCGACGGCGACCGAGCTGGCGCGCACCCACGGCTGGTCGATCGCGGCCGACGGCAGCAGCACACGTCGCGTCGTCCCCTCCCCCGAGCCGCACGGCGTGGTGGAGATCGACACGATCCTGACCCTCCTGAGAGCAGGGACTCTGGTGATCTGCGGAGGTGGCGGGGGCGCCCCTGTGGTGTCCGAGAACGGCCAGCTCCGGGGCGTGGAGGCGGTCGTGGACAAGGACCTCACCGCGTCCTGGCTCGCGGTGGCCGCCAGCGCCGACCGGCTGCTGGTTCTCACCGATGTCGCTGCCGTGCAGCGGGACTACGGCACGCCCGAGGCCACGCCGCTGGCTCACACCACCTTGAGCGAGCTGGCAGGCATGAGGTTCCCCGCCGGGTCGATGGGGCCCAAGATCGAGGCCTGCCGACGCTTCGTCGAGGCAACCGGCGGCGTCGCCGGAGTGGGAGGCCTGGCAGACGCCGCCGCCATCGTGGCCGAGATCGCGGGCACCACGATCCGCCGCTGATCGGCTGGCTCGGCGGAGCCGGCCCAGGTGCGCTCGGCCCGGACCTTGATGCCGCGGAGCATCCGGTGCGTCATGACGAAGCTGACGATCGAGACGCCCTCGACGAGGGGACGGGCCCACCACCGCGTGTAGGTGTACCGCTCGCGGACCAGCAGCCGGGTGGACCCGTCGTTCTGCCTGCGCAGGCAGAACGCCCAGGTGAAGTCGTACGGCGCAGCGACGTCCCCCATCGGCACGCCGCCCCGCAGGACGAGGGACGTGCCGACCTCCAGGTACGCGACTACCAGGGAGACCTCAGGGTGCAGCCTCACCTGGTCGCCGACGTGCAGCTCCTGCCAGCCCGGCACGACGTGATCGGCGTTGTGGATGTCAGCCCGGCCGACCAGGTTCTCCAGGATCTCGTAGGAGTAGAAACCGCCCCGCCCCTGCCCGATCTGGACCAACCAGGGCCAGACACCGGTCGGTCCGGCGTTGATGCTGATCGCCCGAGTGGCGGTGAGGTCGGCCATCGGGAGCAGGCCATCACCCGGCAGCGGCTCCGAGACCTCCTGGTCGGTCACCGCCCACCTCAGGGACTGGTGCCGGCACGCCGCAACGGCCGCCAGCAGCACGAGGGCGCGCCTTGCGGTGTGCCCCATCACTTGCTCAGGACGACCTTGAGGGCGCCCGTCTCGCCGGCGCGGGAGAACACGTCGTAGGCCGTGTCGAACTCGTCGAATCCGAAGTGGTGGGTCACGAACCGGTCGGCGTCGACCTGCCTCCCGGTGAGCAGGCGCAGCAGGGTGGGGGTCGAGTAGGTGTCGACGAGCCCCGTAGTGATCGTCAGGTTGCGCGCCCAGATGCGCTCCAGGTGCAGCGTCGCCGAGGTGCCGTGCACGCCGATGTTCGCGACGTGGCCCCCCGGACGGACGAGGTCGACGGCGAGCTCGAACGTGGCCGGCACTCCGACCGCTTCGATCGCGACGTCGGCGCCCAGGTCCGCGGTGAGCTCACGGACAGCGCTGACGGCATCCTGCTGGGCGTTGTTGATCACGACATCGGCACCAAAGCTCTTCGCGGCCTCGAGCCTGCTGGCCGCCATGTCGATCGCGACGACGAGGCTCGGGCTGAACAGCTGCGCGCTGGTGATGGCGGACAACCCGATGGGGCCTGCGCCCACGACCACGACCACGTCACCAGGGCGGACCTGGCCGTTGAGGACACCGACCTCGTAGCCGGTGGGCAGGATGTCCGCGAGCATCAAGAGCTCGTCGTCGCTGACGCCCGGCGGCACCGGGTAGGTCGAGTTGTCTGCGAACGGCACGCGGACGTACTCGGCCTGCGTGCCGTCGATCCGGTTGCCCAGGATCCACCCGCCTCCCCCGAGGCACTGCCCGAAGCTGCCTGCCCGGCAGTAGCGGCAGGTCCCGCACGCCGTCACGCACGAGACGAGCACCCGGTCGCCGACGGCGATGGTCTTCACTCCCGCTCCGATCTCCGTGACCGTGCCGACGGCTTCATGACCGATGACTCGGCCGGCCGTCATGGAGGGGACGTCGCCCTTGAGGATGTGGAGGTCCGTGCCGCAGATCGTTGTCGTGTCGACCTGCACGATCGCGTCGGTGTCTTCCAGCAGGGCCGGCATCGGGAAGTCCTCCCACGCCTTTGCCCCGGGGCCGTGGTACACGAGTGCCTTCATGACAGATCCTCCTGGTGTACGGATGCGCGGTCCTCCTCACGCTCCGCTCCCGGGACAGGCGTCGACAGAGCACAACGTCCCCGTTTGCCCGAGGCGATGCCGCTGGGAGGGACCTTGGACTCTGCCCGGAGAGCGCTCGGAGTCCCAGGATCAACCTCATGCGTACCCGCCTTCTCACCATCGACAGCCTCATCCCGGAGCTAGCCCCAGAGGCCATCGCTCGAGGCGTCCTGCACTGGGCCGTCGCACACGGCTGCCGCGCACTGAGTGGAGAAGCTGATGCGTGACATCGTTGTCGGCATCGACGCGTCACCCGTCTCGGAGCAGGCCGTCGACCGAGCCCTTCTCGAGGCGGCCGTCGGTGGTGGCCACCTCGTCCTCGTGAACGCCTGGACCGCACCTGTCTGGGTGGGTGCGGACCCTGGAGCCGGCTACTACGCGCTCCCCTCATCTGAGGACGCCCGGGCGGCCTCCGAGCTGCTGCTCGAGGAGACGATCGCCAAGGCCCTGGCCCGGAACAGCTCGACGGCCCAGCCGGTGGTCCGCACGGTGACCGGCGAGGGCCCACCAGGGGCTGTTCTGGTGCGCGAATCGGAGGAGGCTGCGCTGATCGTGGTCGGCGGCAAGGGTCACGGCGCCGCCTCGAGCGCTCTGCTCGGGTCGGCGACCAGCTACGTGGTTCACCACGCCCACTGCCCCGTCATGGTGGTACCAGCGCCGTCGGCGCCCCCCGCGACGTACCAGAAGGTGATCGCCGGCGTCGACGGCTCGCCGAGCTCGCGCTCGGCGATCCGGTGGGCACACGCCGCAGCCCGGCGGCACGGCTGCCCGCTGGTGGTTCTGTTCGCCTGGCAGCTCAGGACGATGCCCTCCCGTCCGCCCATGGCCACCGTGCCCTCGCTCGCGGAGTTCGGCGCTGAAGCCCTCGCGTCGCTCGAGACCGTGGTGGCCGAGACGATCCGCGATGAGCAGGGCGTTGACGTCACGGTCGACGTCGCCCACCGGACCGCGTCGCACGGCCTGCTGGCTGCTGCGGGCCCGGACGACCTGCTGGTGCTGGGCTCGCGCGGCCGCGGCGGCTTCAACGAGCTGCTGCTCGGCTCGGTGGCAGCTCAGTGCGTGCGGCACGCCCGGGGCGTCGTCGTGGTGGTCAAGGCCGACCAGGAGCGGCTCGAGGAGGGCACCGGCGACCCTCACGCCAACACTCGCGCTCTGTAGGCACCTGCCGATGGTCGAGCCGAAGGGCGTGGGGAGATACAGCGTGGATACGGCGACACCCGGCACCGGCCTGACCCAGTCAGAGGTCGCGCTGCGAGTGGCGGCGGGTCAGACGAACGCTGTCATCGTCCGGACCAGCAGGACCCTCGCGGAGATCGTCCGGGCGAACGTCCTGACCCTGTTCAACGCCCTGCTCGGTGGGCTGCTGCTCGCGATCCTGGCGACGGGACGTTGGCAGAACGGCCTGTTCGGACTGGTGATCGTGGCCAACTCCGGCCTCGGCATCGTGCAGGAGGTGCGCGCCAAGAGGGTCCTCGACCGACTGGCGGTCCTCAACGTCCCTACCGCGCGCGTGGTGCGCGACGGCCGCCTCGCGAGCGTCGTGCTCGGCGCGGTCGTCCTGGACGACCTGCTCGAGGTGCGAGCCGGCGACCAGGTGTCCGCGGACGGCCTCGTGCTGACCTCCGAAGACCTCGAGATCGACGAGTCGCTGCTCACCGGCGAAGCGGAGCCGGTACCGAAGGCGCCGGGCACGCTGGTGCGCTCGGGATCGATCGTCGTGGCGGGCAGCGGCCGCTACCAGGCGACCGCTGTCGGGGCAGAGGCCTACGCCACACGACTGGCCGCGGACGCGCGACGCTTCACGCTCGTGCACTCCGAGCTCGGTGCCGGCACCAACCTGATCCTGCGCTGGATCAGCCTCGGGCTGCTCGTCGTCGGGCCGCTCCTGCTGTGGAGCCAGCTGCGAAGCGCTGACAACCACGGCTGGCAGGACGCCGTCACGGGGACGGTCGCCGGCCTCGTCGGCATGGTGCCCGAGGGGCTCCTGCTCCTCACCAGCCTGGCCTTCGTGGTCGCGACGGTGGCACTCGCCCGTCAGCAGGTCCTGGTGCAGGAGCTCCCGGCCGTCGAGGGGCTCGCGAGAGTCGACGTCGTCTGCCTCGACAAGACCGGCACGCTGACCTACGGCGACACCGCCTTTCAAGAGCTGATCCCGCTGGGACCGACCCCCGTCGGTGAGGTCGAGCAGGCTTTGGGCCTGGTGGCCTCGAGCGACAGCGCCAACTCGACGGCCGCCGCCCTCGCGCGAGCCTTCCCCCCGCCGACCTGGAGCGCTGTCGCCGCGATCCCGTTCAGCTCCGCACGGAAGTGGTCGGCGGTCGAGACCGCGACCGAGGGAACGTGGGTGCTCGGCGCCCCCGAGATGGTGCTCCCTGAAGCCCGGGACCCGTCAGAGCAGGCCGCCCGCGAAACGGCGGACGGGTTGGCGGAACGGGGCAGTCGGGTGCTGCTGCTGGCCCGTACCCGCTCCGGACTGCTTCGCGACGGGCCGGCCGGCTCTGCGCTCCCCCCGCACCTGCAGCCGGTCGCTCTGGTCGTGCTCGCAGAGCGGGTCCGAGAAGACGCGGCCGAGACCCTGGCCTTTTTCCTCGCGCAAGGCGTCTCCCTGAAGGTCGTCTCCGGTGACAACCCGAGGACGGTCGGCGCGGTCGCGAGATCGGTGGGACTTCCTGGCGCCGACGAGCCGGTGGATGCCCGCACGCTGCCGGAGGACCTCGCGTCCCTCGCCGACGTGCTGGAGCAGCACACCGTGTTCGGACGCGTCAGCCCGCACCAGAAGCGCGCCGTCGTCGCGGCCCTCCAGAGCCGCGGGCACGTCGTCGCGATGACCGGCGACGGGGTCAACGACGCCCTCGCTCTGAAGGACGCCGACATCGGGATCGCCATGGGCAACGGCTCGCCCGCCACCAGAGCAGTCGCCCAGATCGTGCTCCTGGACGGCCAGTTCGCCCGACTGCCGGCGGTCGTGGCAGAGGGACGGCGCGTCATCGCCAACATCGAGCGCGCGGCCAGCCTGTTCCTCATCAAGAACACCTACAGCCTGGTCCTCGCCCTGATCACCGTCAGCACGTTGAGCGCCTTCCCCCTGGCCCCGATCCAGCTCACCATGATCTCGACCCTCACGATCGGGGTGCCAGGTTTCTTCCTCGCACTGGCCCCCAACACGCAGCGGTACGTCCCCGGGTTCGTGAAGAGGGTGCTGCGCTTCGCCGTGCCGATCGGTGTCGTGACGGCCTTGGCGGCCTACGCCGGCTACCGCGTCACGCGACTCCTCGACCCGGGGCCGGGGGTGGCCGAGGGCCGCACCACCGCCACCTTCGTGATCCTCATCGTCTCGCTCTGGAGCGTGGGCGTGCTGGCTCGGCCGCTGAGCCGGTGGAAGCTGGCACTCGTCTCCGCGCTGGCCGGCCTCGCGGCGGCAGTCGCCGCGGTGCCGGCGATCGGGCGGACTGCGTTCCTGCTGACCACGACACCCCTGGACCTTGCCGTCGCCGGCGTGGTCGGCATCGGAGGCGTCGTCTTCGTCGAGGTCACGCACCGCGCGGTCACCGCCCTGACCGGGGGATCGCACCCAGCACCTCCGTCGAGCGATCAACGCGCCGTCTCGGGTCCCAGCACGGCCACCGGGCAGGCGGCCACCCGAAGCAGCGCCGAGCTCACCGAGCCGAGCGCGTAGCGCCAGACCACTCCTCGGCCGTGGCTGCCGACCACAAGCAGACGGGCGTCATCGGAGGCGATCCGCAAAGCGCGCAAGGGGTGCTCGGTGCTGAGCACCTCAGTCACCGCGACGTCGGGGTACTTCTCCCTCCACCCCGCCAAGGCCCGGTGGAGCACGCGCCGCGTGTCCTCCCGGCGATCGGCTTCCCGGTGGCTGTCGGGGCCGAGCCCCGCGAAGGCGGGCGAGAAGGCCATCACCGCACGCAGCCCGACGTCGGCCCGGGCAGCCTGCTCGAAGGCGAAGTCCGCCACGAACGGGCTCAGGAAGGAGTTGTCGAGGCCGACGACGACGTCACCATCAAGGCGAGGGTCGGTCGGGACCACGATCACGGGGCAGTGCGATCGCGGTACGACGTGAAGGGGCACCGAACCGAGCCAGGACACGTCGTGGCGCCCTCGCTCGCGACCACCCACGACGAGCAGCCGCGCGCGACGGCTCGCATCGACGAGGGCGTCAGGGCCGGCCGCTCTGACCAGGTGCTCGGTGTGCGCTACCGGCGGCGTGAAGCCGGAGACGAGCTCAGCCGCTCTCCCCAGCACCTGTCTGGCGGCTGCCTCCACCATGGCCTCCGACCCCCAGATCGGAGGCCCGTTCGTGGTGCCGTGCTGGTAGACCGACCGCGGGAGCCACGCGTGCAGCAACCGCAGCGGCAGGCCCTGCGCGCTGGCCTCAGCGCATGCGTACCTGCACGCCTCGTCGCTGGCGAGCGTGCCGTCGACGCCGACGAGCACTCCGTGCTCTCTGTCGCCGATCATGGGCTGTCCCTTCTGAGTGGTGCGCTCACGTCGAGGCAGCGCTCGTCACCAGGCTGAACGCGCCTTCCTCCTCGAGCGCGTTGTGCAGCCTGAGCACCCCGTAGAGCCCGCAGCGCAGGCGATGGATCCGCAAGGTCCTCGCGCGCGATGGCCGCGCCCGGCAGGTCTTGAAGCAGTCTCCTGAGGCCGCTGACCTGTTGCTCGATCTCGGCGTTCGTGCGACTCAGCACGGCCGGATGTTCCACGTCCCAGAGTGCGCTCGCTCACCCCCGCCAGGTAGGGCAGTCCGACCTCACCCTGCGGGACCTACGTCACTACCCCGGTGGGGTAGCCGAGGGCATCGTCGTATGGGAAGCCCGGCGGCTCCGCGCCGGACGGATTGAAGAGGTGACTGACGATGCTGCACTGGGACAATGGGCACATGGATGCCGGTTGGGGCGTCGTGATGATGCTCGGCATGCTGGCGTTCTGGATGCTGATCGCCTTCGCCATCGTCTGGTTCGTCCGCTCCACACGAACCCCGCACCTGCCGACCGGAGCGCATGCCCCCGGCGGCCCGGTGTCGGAGGGCGCGGAGCAGATCCTGGCTGAGCGACTGGCCCGCGGTGAGATCGAGCCAGAGGACTATCAGGCCAGGCTGACGGCGCTCACGGCCCCCAGGTAACGCGCCCTGATCGCCAAGACGCTCGACGAGCCCGCGCCCACAGCAGCGGCACCTAGACCTGCGCGAGGCGGCTTAGGTGATCGGGCCTGCATCGGGCCCGCCCGATCGCCCTGTCCAGCAAGCGATGAGGGCGGACTCCCACTCGCGCACGTCGAGAGACGAGCCCGAGGGCGCTCGTGCTGGCCCCCAGGCCAGTGGCGGCTAGGCCGCGGGCAGCACAGGTGGTCCTTGGTCGTCACGCGTCCGACCGTAGCCCCGCTCGTGACCGGGCTGCCTGACGGACCAGGTGATCTCGCTCGGCGACATCCGTCGCAAGCGCGGCGGCACCCGCGTACGACGCGGCAGCCGCCGGGAGGTCACCTCCCAGCTCGTGGAGGTAAGCGCGCACGGCGTGCCACCGGTGCCGCTCGCCGAGGACGCCGCGCAACCGCTCGGTCTCGCGTAGGCCGGCGTCCGGACCCAGCACGTGCCCGACGGCCACGGCACGACCGAGCGACGCGATGGGGTCCTCACCCGTGACGGCGACGAGGTCGTCGTACCAGGCAAGGACCTGCTGCCAGTCAGTCTCGGCCGCCGTCGCGGCGTCGTCGTGCAGAGCCGCGATGGAAGCCTCGACCTGGTAACGGCCGGGGCGCTCCGCAGTCAACGCAGACTGCAGAACCCTTACCCCTTCGGCGATCTCGCGAGTGTCCCAGAGACCGCGGTCCTGCCGGTCGAGGGTGACGATCCGGCCCTCGACGTCGAAGCGCGCCGGGTGCCGGGCGTGGTTGAGGAGCATCAGAGCGAGCAGCCCGCGCGCCTCCGGCTCGTCGGTGGCGAGGGTCAGCTGACGGGCCAGTCGAATCGCCTCGACGGCCAGGTCCACCCGGCCGGCATGGCCTGCTGTGTAGACGAGGTAGAGGACACGGAGCACGACCGCGAGGTCACCTGGCTGGTCCAGCCGGCGCCCGTGCAGCGTCCGCTTGGCCCGGCTGATCCGCTGCGCCATGGTCGCCTCCGGCACGAAGAACGCGTCGGCGATCTCGCGCGTCGTGAGACCGCCGACGGCACGCAACGTGAGTGCCACCTGTGAGGCCGGAGCCAGCTCGGGGTGGCAGCAGCAGAACAGCAGGAACAGGGTGTCGTCGCCCTGCTCGGTTTCCGCTTGCTCCGGCTCGGCGTGGGTCGCGTCCTCGCGCCGCTGACGTGCTGCCTCACTGCGGCGGGCGTCGACGAGCCGCCGTGTCGCGACGGTCGTCAACCAGGCGCGCGGGTCGCGCGGCGGGGCCTCGGGCCACACCCGCAGTGCCTCGAGCAGCGCCTCCTGCAGGGCGTCCTCTGCGGCGTCGAAGTCCTCGCCTCGTCGGACCAGTCCGGCGAGGACGCGTGGGACGAGGGCGCGCAGCGCGCCCTCGTCCAGCTCCGCAGGCGTCAGGACATGACCTCGCGCACGTCGATCCACTCGTAGATGGGCTCCCCGCCCGGCCCCGGTTCGGAGGAGATGTAGGCCGCGATCTCGACCGCCCGCTCGCGGGACTCGACGTCGACCATGTACCAGCCGGCGACGAGGTCGCTCGTCTCCGGCAGCGGTCCGTCTGTGATGACGGGCGCCGCGTCGGGACCGCCGTACCGCACCCAGGTCTGCGCCTGCGTGAGGGCCTGCGCGCCGACGTACTCGCCGCTCTCCTCGAGCAGCGTGCCGACGTGCCGCAGGAACGCAAAGTGCGCCTCGACGTCCTCGGGAGCCCACTGGTCCATGGTCGGAAAGGGGTGGTGCGGCGTCGGGCCGCCGCTGTAGTGCTTGAGGAGCAGGTACTTCGGCATCGTGCTCTCCTGGTGTCGCAGGCCCCGGTTCTCGTGGCCCTCACTCTGTGAGCGGAGCCGATCGGACGTTCTCGACATGCAAGCAAAGACTTGGGCTAGTACTCGCCCTTGATCACAAAGTAGGAGCCGCGGATGGTCCCCGCGAGCTTCGACTTCTGCCGCGCGAACTTGAAGCGCTCCGCCAGCTCCTCGGGGACTTCCATCCCGTCCGCGAGCTTGAAGCCCACGGCGCGCTTGCCGCCGTCCGCGACGGTGTACATGACGTTGATCGACAGACCGGACTCGTAGAACACGTAGGCCATCCGGATGCCGGCTACCTCGAACGACGTCGCCTCCAGCGGTAGTGAGGAGATCACGATGTCGCGCTCCTCCTTGAGGACGCGACTCACGAAGTCGACCGCCGCCTTCGCCTTCTTCGCCGGCTCGACCGTGAACACGTGGTCGTACTTGTTCTTGTAGTAGCGGGCCTCGTTGGCCCGGAGGCCGGCAAGCGCCTCGGCGACCGGGGACGACTCGAGGCCCGTCGTGGACACGTTCTCGAAGTCGACGGTGTAGGACACGGAAGCCCTCCGGGATGGCCTGGGAGCGGACGACCAGACCGTACGCCAGGGCCGTGACTCTGAGCCTCCCGGTGGACCGTGAGCGGCACAACTTCGTTCAGACTCGACGTCATTCGACTCCGGTCAGTCGAGCGCGACCCTTCTGAACCGCCGGCGCGAAGGCGTGCGTCAGAGAGAGAATTTTGCGCCCGAGAGGATCGTCAACGCGGTTGACTACTCGGCCATGCCGCAATATGGTCAACCGCATTGACCATCCAGCCAGGAGACCGAGATGCCCGTACTGACCGCTCCGCCCGCCCCTACGCACGAACTCGGTGCCACGCGCTTCACCTCCCTGGCCACGCCGTCGCGCGGCAGCCAGGACACTTCGGTGTGGAGCGTCGAGATCGCTCCCGACACCCCTGCTACCCCGCACACGCTGACTCGGGAGGAGATCTTCGTCGTCCTCGCTGGCAAGGCCGCGGTGCAGATCGGGCAGGCGAGCCACGCAGCCTCTGTGGGCGACGCGATCGTCGTCCCACCGAATGTCGAGTTTGCCTTGGCGAACGACGGCGATGAGCCCCTGCGGCTGCTGTGCTGCCTCCCCGTCGGAGGACAGGCGCGCATGGGTGGGGGCGAGCCGTTCACCCCGCCGTGGGCCGAGTGAGCACGGGAAGCGGCCCTCCGCTGGCCCGACTGCTCGCGATGGCGTACCGGTCGCTCATCGACGACCTGCACCTGCGGCTGCACGACCGCGGGTGGCATGACGTCCGGCCCGCCTTCGGCTTCCTGCTGCTCGCAGCGCGCGCGGGGCCTGTCACCGTAGGCGACCTAGCCGAGCTCCTTGGGGTGACCAAACAAGC
>JAOPVZ010000145.1 GCA_025965935.1 Frankiales bacterium
CCCCGCCGACGTAGTAGTCGGTGTCCGTGGTGCCGAGCCGCATCGGGTGCGGCGGCTCCTCCATCCCCGGCAGCAGCGGGGCGAGCAGGTCTTCCTTGGTGAAGATCAGGCTGTTGCGGCTGTCGTCGGCAAGCTCGTACTCGTTGGTCATCGTGAGCGAGCGGGTCGGGCAGGCCTCGATGCACAGCCCGCAGAAGATGCAGCGCAGGTAGTTGATCTGGTAGACGGCGGCGTACCGCTCACCGGGCGAGATGCGGTGGTCGTCGCTGTTGTCCGCACCCTCGACGTAGATGGCGTCGGCCGGACAGGCCCAGGCGCACAGCTCGCAGCCGATGCACTTCTCGAGGCCGTCCGGGTGCCGGTTCAGCACGTGCCGCCCGTGGAAGCGCGGCGGGACCGGCCGGACGTACTCCGGGTACTCCTCCGTCGTCTTCGGCTTGAACATCGTGTTGAACGTGACCCCAAAGCCCTTGACGGGGTCGAACCAGCTAGCCACGGTCGGGCTCCTCACTGGAGACGGAGACGGTGACCTGGGAGGAGCCGGCCAGCGAACGTGGTGTCGGAGGGACGACCAGGTCCATCGGAGGCAGCGGGAAGCCGCCCTCCTCCACCGGGATAGGCGCGGTCTCTGCGGCGACCTGCTCCGGCGTCGGCTGCTTCTTCTGCGGCCAGAGGTAGAAGAGCACGAAGAAGACGGCCATGCCCAAGCCGATGTAGGTCACCCGGTCACGGGTGCTGCTGACCTCGTTGGTCAGCGTGCGGATGCTCGCGACGAGCAGGATCCACACCAGGCTGACCGGGATCAGCACCTTCCAGCCCAGCTTCATGAACTGGTCGTAGCGGAGCCGGGGCAGCGTGCCGCGCAGCCAGATGAAGACGAAGATGAAGCCCACGACCTTCAGCAGGAACCAGATGATCGGGAAGAAGCCCTCGCTCATCCAGCTGATCTGCGAGAACGGGTAGAACGGCCGCCACCCGCCGAGGAACATCGTCGTGCACAGCGCCGAGACGGTGATGACGTTGATGTACTCGGCGAGGAAGAACATCGCGAACTTCAGCGACGTGTACTCGGTGTGGAAGCCGCCGACGAGCTCCGACTCGGCCTCGGGCAGGTCGAACGGCGCGCGGTTGGTCTCGCCGACCATCGCGACGACGTAGATGAGGAACGAGATCGGCAGCGTGATGACGAACCAGCGGTGCGACTGCGCGGCGACGATCTCCGAGGTCGACAGCGAGCCGGCGTAGAGGAACACCGCCACGAACGACAGGCCCATCGCGACCTCGTAGGAGATCACCTGCGCCGCGGACCGGAGACCACCCAGCAGCGGGTACGTCGAGCCGCTGGACCAGCCCGCGAGCACGATGCCGAAGACGCCGACCGAGGAGCACGCCAGGATGAACAGGACCCCGATCGGCAGGTCCGTGAGCTGCACCGCCGTCGCGTGCCCCGCGATCGACACCTTGGGACCGATCGGGATGACGCTGAACGCCAGGAAGGCGGGCACGGCCGAGAGGATCGGCGCGAGGACGTAGACCGGCTTGTCGGCCAGCGCCGGGATGATCTCCTCCTTGAGCGCCAGCTTGAGGCCGTCGGCGAGCGACTGCAGGTAGCCGCGCGGTCCGACCCGGTTCGGTCCGGTGCGCTGCTGCATCCACGAGACGACCTTGCGCTCGAAGACGATGGTGAACAGCGTCAGCACGACCAGCAGCACGAACACGAACAGCGCCTTGAGGATCGTGATCCAGAAGGGCTCGTGCCCGAAGCTGCTGACAGGCAGCTGGGTGTCGCCGGCCAGGATCACGACGTCTCCTCGGTGGCGGCCATCGTGACGCTGACGCGGTCGCCGTGCTGGGCGGCGAGGTCGGTGCGCACGGCTGCGCCCGCGGTCCGGGTCGGCACCCAGACGACGTCGTCGGGCAGGTCGGCCACGACCAGCGGCAGCGTCAGGCTGCCCCGGTCGGTGGTCACCGTGACGGCATCGCCGGCGGTTGCGCCGAGGGCCGTGGCGGTGGCGGCGGACAGGTGCAGCCGCGGCGCTCTCGCCGTACCGGCCAGGTGCGGCTCGCCGTCCTGCAGCGAGCCGTCGTCCAGCAACCAGTGCCAGGTCGCCAGCTTGTACGGGGCGGGCTCGGCGGGCGCCTCAGTGGCGTCCACGTCCTGGGTCGGGGCCGCAGGCGGCGGGAAGGCGGGGCGCTCGGAGGTGGTGCCGAGGGCGCTGATCTCGCGCCGTACCGCGGCGATGTCGGGCAGCCCGATCGGCCGGTCCATCTCGTCGGCGAGCACGTGCAGGACGCGATGGTCGGACAGCGCACCGCTGGTGCGCAGCACGACCTCGAACGGACGGGCGCGGCCCTCCCAGTCCAGGTAGGTGCCGTCCTTCTCGACCGCCGCGGCCACCGGCAGCACGATGTCGGCGCGGTCGGTGACCGCCGACCGGCGCATCTCGAGCGACACGACGAACTCGACGGCCTCGAGCGCGTCGAGGGCGAGCGCCGGGTCGAGCAGGTCGGCCGGGTCGACGGCGCCGACGAGGAGGCCCTTGAGCTGGCCGGCCTTGGCCGCGGTCAGGATGGCGTCGAGGCTGCGGCCTGGCTCGCCCGGCAGGTCGCCCCAGCCGATGTCGGTCCCGACGGGGCGCCCGCCGGGCAGCAGCGTCGGAAGCGCACCGGCGTCGACAGCGCCCCGCTCACCGGCGCGGCGCGGCACCCAGGCGAGCTGCGCGCCGGTGTCGGCGGCCAGCTTCGCGGCGGCCGTCAGGGCCCCGGGCACCGACGCGAGGCGCTCGCCGACCAGGATCACCGAGGGGGCGGTCAGCGCGGACCGGTCGAACGCGTCGAGCGCGGCGGCCTCGTCCCCCGGCGCGGTCTGCATCAGCGTGGCTGACAGCTTGGTGGCGCCGGTGCTGCGCAGCGCGGCGATGGTGGTGACCTGCTGGCCGTGCTTGCGGACGGCCTTGCGCAAGCGGAGGAAGACGATCGGCGACTCCTCCTCCGGCTCGAAGCCGGCGAGCAGCACCGACGGTGCGGCCTCGAGGTCGGCGTAGGTCGTCTCGAGGTAGCGACCGGCGACCAGGGCACCGAGGAACGCCAGCTCCTCGTCGCTGCCTGGACGGGTGCGGGCATCGATGTCGTGGGTCGCCAGGGCGACGCGCGCGAACTTGCTCCACCCGAACGCGTCCTCGACCGTCAGGCGACCGCCGGGAAGGACACCGACGCCGCCCTCGTCCCGCGCCAGGCCGAGCCCGCGGGCAGCGAGGTCGAGGGCCTCGGTCCACGACGCGGGCCGCAGCACGCCGTCCTCGCGCACGAGAGGGGTCGTGATGCGGTCGGGCTGCGTCGCGTAGGTGAAGGCCCAGCGGCCCTTGTCGCAGTTCCACTCCTCGTTGACCTGCGGGTCGTCGTCGGCCAGCCGGCGAAGGACCTTGCCGCGGCGGTGGTCGGTGCGCAGCCCGCAGCCCGAGGCGCAGTGCTCGCAGACCATCGGCGAGGAGACCAGGTCGAACGGCCGCGCGCGGAAGCGGTAGGCCGCGCCGGTGAGAGCGCCGACCGGGCAGATCTGCACGGTGTTGCCGGAGAAGTAGGACTCGAACGGCTGGTCGGTGTAGATCGCGACCTGCTGCAGGGAGCCCCGCTCGAACAGCTCGATGAACGGGTCGCCGGCGACCTGCTGGCTGAAGCGGGTGCACCGGGCGCACAGGACGCAGCGCTCGCGGTCGAGCAGCACCTGGCTGCTGATCGCCACCGGCTTGGGGAAGGTGCGCTTGACGTCATGGAACCGGCTCTCGCCGGCGCCGAACGCCATCG
>JAOPVZ010000163.1 GCA_025965935.1 Frankiales bacterium
TGGCCGGCCTGCTGCTCACCACCAACACCCTGGTGGCCGAGGAGCAGACGCCGTGGGGCGGCAGCCGCGCCCTCATGACGGAGTTCGGAGAGCTGGACGAGGGACTGCACCAGCCGTCACCGGACTCGAGCACGCCTCAGTCCCTCGGTCTAGGCCCCTCGGTCGGGTGAGCGACAGGTGAACCCGGGATCGCAAACTGGGGCTCTTGCGATCCCGGCCCCGAAGGTCGCCGGCGGGTTGGCCGAGGAGGCAGTTGTCAGCCCGCTGCGGTCGCTGCGGTCGCAAGGCCGCACCCGGGGCGTCGTCGCCCTGCTGGGCCCGGCTTTTGTCGCCGCCGTGGCCTACATCGACCCCGGCAACTTCGCCACCAACTTCACAGCCGGGTCCAGGTTCGGCTACACCCTCATCTGGGTCATCGTCGCGGCCAACGCCATGGCGATGCTGGTGCAGTACCTGTCGGCCAAGGTCGGAGTGGCGACCGGGAGCGACCTGCCCGAGCTGTGCCGGGAGCACCTGCCGACGTCCGTGTCCCGCGGGCTGTGGGTGCAGGCAGAGCTGATCGCGATGGCGACTGACCTCGCTGAGTTCGTGGGTGCCGCGATCGGGCTGAACCTGCTGTTCCACCTGCCGCTCTTCGCCGCTGGCCTCGTGACCGCAGTCGTGGCCTTCGGCATCCTCGCCCTCGAGCAGCGCGGGTACCGACGCTTCGAGCTCGTCATCGTCGGATTGCTCGGGATCGTCCTCCTCGGGTTCGCCGTCGACCTGGCGCTCGTCCGGACCGACTCCTCTGCCGCCGTCGCTGGACTCGTCCCGCACCTTCCCGGGGGCAACGGTGTCTTGCTCGCGGCCGGGATCATCGGGGCGACCGTGATGCCGCACGTCGTCTACCTGCACTCCGCTCTGACGAAGGGACGCATCGTCTGCCGTGACGACGCAGAGCGGCGCGAGCTACTCCGCTTCCAGCGCCTGGACGTGATCTTCGGACTCGGCGCTGCCGGACTCATCAACCTCTCGATGCTGCTGGTGGCTGCAGCGGTGTTCCACGGCTCACGAGGCTCCGACGTCGACTCCATCGTGGCCGCGCACGAGGGCCTCGGCAGAATCGTGGGCGGCGGCGCCGCGCTGGCGTTCGCGGCCGCGCTCCTGGCTGCGGGGCTGTCCTCGTCGAGCGTCGGGACGTACGCCGGTCAGGTCGTCATGCAGGGCTTCATCCGCCGGCGGATCCCGCTGGTCCTGCGGCGCCTCCTGACGATGCTGCCCGCCCTGATCGTGCTCGGGCTCGGGCTGCCGGCCACGGCGAGCCTCGTGATCTCCCAGGTCGTGCTGTCGTTCGGCATCCCCTTCGCGCTGGTGCCCTTGTGGCTGCTGACCCGACGGGAAGAGGTGATGGGCGCCTTCGTCAACAGCCGCACCTCCAGCTTCTTCCTGGGCCTGGTGACGATGCTGATCATCCTGCTCAACAGCTACCTGCTCTACGACCTGCTGCTCTGAGGAACCGCCATGACCGAGACCGTTCGCGTCCTCGACACCCCGTCCGCGCGCGAGCTCGCTGAGCTCGCCTCCGCCTTCGAGGAGCTGCAGACGGTGCTTCGCTGCTGCGAGCGGCTGATCACCGAACTCGCTGCCGAGGAGCAAGATCTGCTCTCCCTGGAGGCGTTCTGGAGCACCGCCCTGCTGTCGTACACCCGATGCTTCGCGACGCTCACCACCCGGGACGTCACCGCCACTGGGTTGAAGGGCGACGTGCTGGGCTGGCACCAGGTGCTGCTGAAGCTGCGCGACCAATGCGCGGACCCGGTTCACAACCCTCGGGAGTCCTTCACTGTGGGCGCTGCCCAGGACGATCAGGGCAAGGCCGCGGGGATCGCCGTCAGCTCTGCCCGCCAGCAGCCCGTGGACGAGGTGGTCGTCCGCCAGACCGGAGCGATCGCCTTCGAGCTGAGCCGCCTCGTCGACGCGCGCATCGTGGCCCAGCAGCAGGCAGTGTTCGGTGCCCTCGGCAGGATGAAGCCGGACGAGCTGGAGGGCCTGCCGCTGCTGACCGTCGCGACCTGATCCGCCTCTGGACACCCGCATGATCCGCATCGTCGCCAAGTTCCGCATCCGCCCCGACCGCTCGGAGCAGTGGATGCCCCCGCCACAAACCGCCGGCCACACCGGGCAGCTCAAGAGGGGTCGCGAACGGAACGGCGGAAGTCACACAGCAGAGGCCAACCAACGAGGTTTCCCCCGTACCGGGTGTGGAACACCCGAGGTGACGCCGATCACTCCTCAAGGAGGTCCGTCATGGTCAGCCGCCCCGAGACGCGTACCGAGATCCGTCTCCCGGAAGCGGGCGAGCCCACCCGGCACACGGTGCCCGTCGAGGCGGCGACCGCTGGCGCCTCCATCGCCGACCCCGCGCCGCTGGGACTGGCGGGCTTCGCGCTCACCCTCTTCGTCCTGTCGGTGTTCAACGCCGGCCTCGTCGGTGCCTCGCTTTCGGCGGTGGTGCTCCCGGTGGCGCTGTTCTACGGCGGCATCATGCTGGTGCTCGCGGGGATGTGGGAGTTCCGGCGCGCGAACACCTTCGGCACGCTGGTGTTCGCCTCGTACGGATCCTTCTGGCTGTCCTACGCCGCCTTCGCCCAGTTCGTGGCACCGGGCCTGCCCGTCGACACCGCCTACCGGGCCGTCGGCACCTACCTGCTGGCCTGGACCATCTTCACGTTCATGCTGACGATCGTCGCCATCCGAACCAATGGGGCCTTCCTCGCGGTGTTCGTCACTCTGCTCGCGACCTTCGTGCTGCTGACCGTCGGGACGCTGTCCACGACGAACAGCATCATCAAGGCGGCTGGCTGGGCGGGCCTCGTCACCGCCGCGATCGCCTGGTACACCTCGTTCGCCCTGGTGTGCAACAGCACCTGGGGCAAGGACATCTTCCCCCTCTTCCCGCTGACCCGGTAGGTCCGAACCCCGGCGAGGACTGACGTCGTCGGGATCTTCCCCAATCCCGCAGCCTTGCTGCGGCTGTCGAGTTGCGTCCTGATCGAAGCCTTGGACGAATGGCAAGACAGCGACCGCCCACAGATCCCCCACAGCTGCGGAAGAATGTCCAGGTTGGTGCAACCGGGCCTCGTCGCCGCACGTGTAACGGGTGAGTGGCGCCGCGCCGCTTCGGAGGGAGACCGGTGGAGACGTCGGGGGGTCGCACCGGGTGCGCTGCGGATGACGACTTCGACGCGTTCTACGCGGCGTCGTCGCGGGGGCTGCTCTCGCAGCTGTACGGGCTGACCGGCGACTGGGCCGAGGCTCAGGACTGCCTGCAGGAGGCGTACGCGCGGGCCTGGCAGCGCTGGTCCACCGTTCGCGACCTCGACGCGCCTGTCGCGTGGGTACGTGTCGTGGCCTTTCGGCTCGCGCGCAGCCGCTGGCGCCGGGCGCAGCAGGGCCTGCGTCTGCACCGCGCCAACCCGACGCCCGGGTCGCTCGCGGGGCCGTCGCCGGACTCGGTCGCCCTCGCCGCCGCCCTCCGCAGGCTTCCCGAGGCGCAGCGCCGCGCGCTGGTCCTCCACCACCTCGGCGACCTGTCCGTCGCCGAGGTCGCCCGCGAGACGGGCGCCCCGGAGGGAACCGTGAAGGCCCGCCTGTCGCGCGGCCGCACTGCCCTCGCTGAGCTGCTTGGTGACGACATGGAGACCTCCCGTGGATGACTTCTTCGACAGCCTGCGCGCTGTTGGCGACCAAGCGGTGCTGCCGACCGCGGACACGGTGCGGGCCCGCGGCCGCCAGCGGCAGCTGAGGGCACGAGCCCTGTACGGCATGACGGCAGCCGCTGTCGTGGTCGCGGGCGTGACTGCCGGTGCCGCGCTGGCTGGCGGTGGCACGAACCGGGCTGTCATCGACCCGTCCACCCAGACGCCCACGGCGGCTCCGACCGCAGCTCCGACGGCGTCGCCCACCCTTCCAGTCGGGCCGACCGCCGTACCGTCCCACCGTGTTGTGCTGCCGACGGCGACGCACGCGCCTGCGCCGCCACCGGTGTGCCAGGGAGTCGCCGACTGCCACCCCGACGGCACAGCTGACATGGACGGCGACGGGGTTCAGGACACGATCGCCGTCGTCGGGCACCCGAAGAAGGACCCGTACGGCGGCTACTACTGGCAGTCGGCACCTGCCCCGCCGCCCGTGCTGCGAGTACGGACCGCGACCGCCATCTTCACCTACCGGGTGCGGCTGGACGGCCCCGTCTACGGGCACGTCGTGCTCGGCGCTGCCCATGTCGACGGGGTGGCCGGTCAGGAGGTCCTTGTCGGGTTCGCTGACGGCGCGCACGGCTACGAGGCGACCATGATGACCGTTCGCGGAGGCCAGCTGGTGGCCCTCCCCGCCCCCAACCCGTTCCGGCTGGACCTGCCGCGCGAGGGCAGCTGGGGATCAGATGGCTCGCTCAGCCACAACATGGGTTGGCACTGCGTCAGCGCCGGCGTGGTGGAGCAGTACGAGTCCTTCAGCTCTGGTCCAGCGGGCACCGGAACCTACACGTGGACCCACCAGCGCTGGCGCTGGTCGAGCGGCCACTGGGTCAAGGTCGGCGTCCTCGTCACGACGCACCGGGCTCCGCCGGCGTCGGCGGCGAAGCGCTACTCGGGCTGGACCGGCTGCGGCACGGTCACCGACGAGCGGCCCTACGTCGGCACGCCCTGACTAGGTGGCTGCCTAGAGGGGCGCCAGTCGCTCCCGGGTTGACCAGCGACACCATCTCGCCGACGACACGGCAGTCCGGGTCGAGCAGGATGACGGCGACCTCGACGATGCGGCAGCTCCGTGGCGACAGTCCAGCCGTCTCCATGTCGAGCACCGCTCGGGGACGCCGCTACCACGGTCGACCTGCCACAGGGCAGATTCGATGTGTGCGCATAGGATGGACGCCGTGGCAGCCAAGGATCGGCCCGACGTCGCCGCATGGCGGGCGATGCTGTACGCGAACGACCGCCTACTCAAGCGGCTCGCGGAGGAGATGTTGCGCGAGCAGGGCTTGGAGCTGTCCTGGTACGAGGTACTGATGCATCTAGCGGAGGCGCAAAGAGCTATCACCCAGCGCGAGCTGGTCGAGCTCACGCTGATGGGGCAGAGCGGCTTGAGTCGTGTGCTCGCCAAGCTCGAGGCTGCCGGCTTCGTTCGCCGGGTAGCGGTCGAGACCGACCGACGAAACCTGTCGGTCGAGCTCACCGACCGCGGTCGCGAGCGACTGCGCCGCGCTGCGCCGTTGCACCTGCAAGGCATCAAGCGCTGGTTCACCGATCCGATGACGGCGCGACAGGTCGACGCGATCCGGGTCGGTCTGGAGCGAGTGCTGCACAACCTCGCCGAGGATGGGCGTGGTCCGCGCCCGCAGCCCGAGCCGGTAGCGATCGGGCCGCAGCTGCTGTCGCTCTCGACCGACGGCGTGTTGACCGCGGACGCGATCGTCGTTCGTGACGCGCTCGAACCGGTGATGCTGGCCGATGCGGTGCGCTACGCGCGGCCCGACGACGTGGGGGAGCTGCGGCGTCTGCTCAGCATGATGACCAGGCGCCTCGACTCGCCGGTCGAGTTCCTGCGCGCCGACTGGGCACTGCACCGGCGGATCGCGCAGATCTCCCCGAACGACGTACTGCGCACGGTCTACTTGTCGCTCGTCACCACACTTGAGGACAACGTCGACGCGATCGTTCCGGACAAGAGCCATCCGAGCTACCTGCAGCATCGACTGCGACTGCACGCGGACATTGTCGAGGCGATCGCGGACTCGGACGCCCGAGCCATCGCCGAACTGGCCGACCGGCACCGGCGCACGACCGCGCTGGACGCGGCTCCTGCGACGCGGCGAGCGAAGACCCGGCGTCAGTCGATCCGGTAGCCGCACGGAGACGCTTCGCCCGTCCTCGATGGGCAGAAGCGTCATCAGGCCCATACCGACGTGCAGTTTGTGTCGGGATCACGGGCAGCGAAGGGACCAGACCAGCACGTCGTCGACGGTGAAGCGGACGCAGCCAGCGGCTGCGGCCCAGGGTGACGGTGTAGTGCGCGCCCGGCGCCTTCCGAACACCGCACAGCGGGGGATCGACGACATAGGTGAACGCGTCCTTGCCGTCCACCAGGCCGGGCACGGCCAAGCGCTCGTACACCAGAGTTTCCGGGTACCGGCGTTGATCACATCGAAGACCCGCAAGGACTGCAGGGTCGAAGACGTTGAAGGTCAGGCTAGGCTCAGACCAATGCGTGCGCAAGGATTATTCACAGCATCGCTGTCGTTGGACCGGGCAAGAGAGCAACCTTGAGGAGCATGTGATGACCGATTACGGCAGAGACCTCGAGTTCGGATACTTCCTGACGCCGAGCGCTGACGACCCCGGGCGACTCATCTCCGCCGCGCAGGAACTCGACGAGCTCGG
>JAOPVZ010000179.1 GCA_025965935.1 Frankiales bacterium
CGGGAGCTGCTCGCCCAGGCGCTCGAGGACGTCCAGGGCATCGTCGGCCACAACGTCAACGTGCTCATGGCGTCGGTCGACGACCCGAGCAACATCTACAAGGTCGGCCTCAACACCACCCGCGCCCTGATGGCGCTCGGCGACCTGGTGGTCGGCTGGCTGCTGCTCCGCCAGGCGGCGGTCGCTGTCGACAAGCTGCCCGGCGCGTCCGACAGGGACAAGCACTTCTACGAGGGCAAGGTGGCCGCAGCGAAGTGGTTCGCGGCCAACGTCTTCCCCGAGCTGACGTCCAAGCGCGCGATCGCCGAGGCGGTCGACGGCTCCCTCATGGAGCTCGACGAAGCCGCGTTCTAGAGCCGCCAGCCCGACAAGGCCGGTCCCCGTCGGGGCCGGCCTTTCGGCTTCCCAGGGCGGGTGCGGGCGGCTGATCCGTGCGGGTCGCCCGCGTGAGAATCCCGCGCCAGCCCGCACAGTCCCGACGCACCGCCGATCCGTGCGGGTCGCCCGCGTGAGAATCCCGCGTCAGCCCGCACAGTCCCGACGCACCGCCGATCCGTGCGGGTCACCCGCGTGAGAATCCCGCGCCAGCCCGCACAGTCCCGACGCACCGCCGATCCGTGCGGGTCGCCCTCGGGCGACGAGGCCGCGCGCGTTCCCGACCTGAGCCGGCCGAAACGTCGAAGTCCATGTCGACTGACCCTCGAGCTCGTCACCCTCGGAGCGGGATTGGCCTGGGAGACAAGGGGAATCATCTGACCAGCCGCGGCACCCCAAGCCGCAACTGTTCTGAGGAGCACATGTCATGGGTATCGGTGCCAGCGTCTTCCTGCTCGCTGTCGGTGCGATCCTGGCCTTCGCCGTCGACTACTCGGTGAACGGTGTCGACCTCAACGTCGTCGGTTGGATCCTCATGGCCGCAGGCGTGATCGGCCTGTTCACGACGACGCTCATCTTCGGCCGGCGCGACCGGGTCGCGACCACCACTTCGGCCCCGACGACCGAAGAGCGGATCGTCCGCTACTGACAGCTCGACTTCACCGGCGCGGCCGGCTCCTCCTCAGGAGGGGCCGGTCGTTCTGCGTCTCCGCCTCAGCACCATCAGGACGGCCAGCGCCAGCAGCACCTCCGGGACCGCCACGAGGACGATCGTCAGCAGTCGCCGGAACGTGCCGTGAGCGCTCGTGAGGTAGATGAGCGTGGCCGCCCGCTCGTTCACGGCCCCTTGGTGCACCTCCACCACGACCGCGCTGAACGTGCCAGTGTCCACCGGACCGTCGATGGTGAAGGTGCCCGGCCGCACGGCATTTGCGGGCAGTGTGACGTCGCCGCCGGCGAAGTGCACCTTCGGCGCCGACCCCGGACCGCCGATGGCGAACTGGCCACCCGTGCCGCGCGTGGCAGCAGCGGCGTAGACCTTGCCCGCCACGGGATGGCCCGTGGTGTTGCGCATGACGTAGCGCACGGTGGCGTGGCCATGGGCGGGGACCGACACGTGGAACGCCGTCACCTGGTGGCCGTCCACCACACCCGGATAAGGACTGATCTCAATACCGCCGGTACCGGCCGCACGTGCTGCTGGCGCTCCACCGAACGGGAGCGCCAGCAGCACGACGACAGAGATCAGGGCCCGGAAACGCACCCGGTGAGGCTAGCTCTGAACGAACGTGACGGTCATCGTGCCGTCGTAGGTGCCGGGAACCGGCGTCTGCGGCGTGGCCTTGAGGACCGGGAAGGAGAAGTACTGGCCGTTGACGCCCTTGATGTCCGCGAGCACAGGGGCGAGGGGCGTAACGCTCAGCACCGAGTTGATCAGGCTGAGCTGGTCCGCGGCCGAGAGCGTGCTGAGCACGTTGGCCAACGCGCTGTCGATCGCCGAGGAGCCCGACGCGGTCAGTCCGTTGATGACCGAGGTCACCGTCGTCTGGGCGGGGGTGCCCGACCCCGCCACGACCGGCAGCCCGCTCAGCGCGCCGGTCAGGGCCGACGTCAGGGCGGTGACCAGTCCGGACGTGAGGTTCTGCGTGCCGGTCATCAGACCTACGGACGTCGCAGGCGTTGCGGTTGCGGCCGGGTCACCCTCGCCGACCGTGCCGACGCCATAGGACGGATTGCTGAAGGTGCCGCCCGTGGCACCGGACAACGCGGTTGGCAGGTCCAGGAGGCTCGACACCGCAGGGGTGAGGTTCTGCAGCGCCCCGTCGACGATCCCCGTGACGGGACCACCGGCCAGCCCCAGCGCGGTGCAGAGCTGGGTGACCGCCGTGTTGCTGCTGTCAAGGACGACGCCGAGCACCGACAGACCGAGGATCGACCTCAAGGTCGGGGAGAGGGAGGCGCACGTCGACAGCGCGCCGCTCAGCGTGAGCTTCGGGAGATCGAGGAGGCTCAGGCCCTTCGCGGCCAGCGGGTTGCCGCCGAAGTTGATGGACAGCGCCGACGACGGCACCTTGACGGCGTAGTCGTGACTGCTGCCGGTCTTCAGGTAGAGGTTGCTCATCGTCGCGGACACCGAGTAGTTCGCCTGTCCCACCCCGGCGAGGAACGAGCTGTCCGTGACGTGGACGCGGAAGGGCTGCGAGCCGCCCGTGCCGAGGTTGAACGCGGTCAGGGTCTGGCCGGTGATGTCCTCGACGTTGAACTGGCGCGTGCCGCCGAGGCCGTTCACGGACACCGGGAGGCTGACCGTGTCGGCGAAGGACGGCGCGGCGAGCGTGAGAGCTGCCGCGGCAGCGACGAGCGAGGTGCAGAGGCGACGGGCAGCGACCATGGCTTAGACACTCCGATGACGGGTGGCGGGGCGGCGGCGCCGGCCCAGGACGAGAAGCAAGGACCCCACGGCGAGCAGCAGGGCGGCGAGCAGGATGGCCGCTACGAGCTCGAAGCCTGTGTAGCTGAGCTTGGTCGGCGGGTGCGGCGCGGTGTGCGGGGGCGGGACGCTCGTTCCCTTGGTGATGACGAGGGTGACTGGGGTGTTGCCCGAGCCGTCGTCCGCCATCGCCCCCCCTTGTGGTGATCAGACTTGTGGTGTCACGAGAATCGGCAGGCAACGTCCTAGTTTGAATGGCCTGCGCAGGTGGCTTTCTCCTGGTCAATCAGAGCCACGGCCTCCCGGCAAACGCCGACAAGGCAGACGAGAGCCGCGCGAACGGCCCTCTCGGGACTATCCGTTCAGCACCAGGGTGAGCTCGGCCGCCGCTCCCGGGGCGATTCGCACGGGGATGCCCCAGTCCTGCTGAGTGACGTAGCAGGCGGCGTGCTCGGCGGCGATGTCGCAGCTGGCGGCCGAGGCAGAGACGTGCAGTACGCCCTCACCACCGTTGAGGACGAGCTCGCGTCGCAGCTCGGTCGTGGCCCCGGCGCCGCCGGCGAGCAGCTCCGCGGGGCTCGCCGTCACCGTCAGCCGGGTGGAGGGACCGAACGAGTCGTCCAGCTTCTGCCCGGGCGGTGGCGTGAAGACCACCTCGAGAGTCGTGGTCCCAGGCGCGAGCTCGGTGACCGGTCGCTGGGTGCGCTGTGCGACACCGTCCACGACGAGCGCCTCGTCCGGCAGCCGCAGCCGTGTCACCCGGTGCGCGGCAGACTCGACGACCAGCAGGTGCTCCCCGTCGACGAGCGCGTCGCTCGGCTCGGCCAGCCCCGTCATCAGGGTTGTGACGGTCGCCGTGCCGGGGTCGTACCTGCGCACCGCACCGTTGTAGGTGTCGGCGATCGCGACGCTGCCGTCCGGCAGGGCGGTCACGCCGAGCGGGTGCTGGAGGAGGGCGTCGGCGGCCAGCCCGTCCTTGTGCCCGAAGTCGAACAAGCCCGAGCCCACCGCCGTACCGACCTGTCCGTCGGCGAACCAGCGCAGCGCGCTCGTCTCGGAGTCGACGAACCACAGTCGGTCCGCACCGGCGGCCAGGCCGCTGGGCTGGGCGAGGTAGGCCGCGGTCGCGTCACCGTCGCGCAGGCCCTCGCCGGTCGTTCCCGCGAGCACCGACACCGTGTCCCCGTCGAACCCCCACAGCTGGTGGGTGCCCGCCATGGCGATGACCACCTGACCGTCCCAGACCGCGACGTCCCACGGCGTCGAGAGGTTGGTCTCGAGGGCTGGCCCAGCCGTCGGGTCGCCCGGTCGCCACACCGAACCGGTCCCGGCCACCGTCTCGACGTCACCGGAGGCGAGGTCGAGCGCCCGCAGCAGGTGGTTGGCCGTGTCAGCCACGAGCACGTGCCCGCTGTCGAGCAGCGCCAGCCCTTGCGGCTCCGCGAAGCTCGGACGGGTGCCGTCCTGCCGCCCGCGCTGGCCGGTGCCGATCCGCCGTACGACTTCGAGGTCCTCGTCGAGCACGACCAGCGAGTGGTGGGCGGAGTCGGTGACGAGCAGATCACCGTCGGGCAGGCGCAGGGCCTTGCCCGGGAAGAGCAGCGGACCGGGACTCGATGGAGGAGGGACGTACGGCGAGTCGCCGCGGCGCAGAGTCCCCTTGGCCTCGTGCTCGACGACCAGCTCCTCGAGCACCCGGCCGATGCCCTCGACGTGGCCCTCACCCGAGGCGACGTGCACGACGTAGCCCTCCGGGTCGATGAGCACCAGGGTCGGCCACGCCCTGACGGCGTACTGCTTCCACATCGTGAGGTCCGGGTCATCCAGGACGGGGTGGTGCACCCCGTACCGCTCGACCGCCGCGACCACGCTGTCGTGGACCGCCTCGTGCGCGAACTTCGGGGAGTGGACACCGATCACCGTGAGCACGTCCGCGAACCGCTCCTCCAACGGGCGCAGCTCCTCCAGGACGTGCAGGCAGTTGACGCAGCAGAAGGTCCAGAAGTCCGCCAACACGAAGCGGCCGCGCAAGCCGGCGAGCGTCAGGGGATCCGAGCCGATCCAGCTGCGGCCCGCGAGCTCGGGGGCACGGATCCTGGCCATCCGGCAACACTAGGCCGGTTCCTCGGGCCAGCCTGGTCCTAGGCGGGACGCCGGCGCAGCAGAAGGCCGAGCCCCAGCGTGATCGAGAGCACGGCCCCCGCGACGACCGGCAGCCCGGCGCCCAGCCCGGTGGCGGCGAGCCGCCGGTCCGGCGCGGCCGCGGCGGCACTGCCCGGTGGAGAGGTGCCAGGCAGGGTGGTCGCGCCCTTCTCGCCCAGCCCCGCGAGCCCGGCACCGGCGAGCTGTCGGATGGCGATGCCCTGGGCGTCGTCCGCCGCCTGCGCCGACGTGAGGGACGGACCGGTGGCGCTGATGCACTTCACCGAGGTGCAGGTGTCGACGGCAGCGGCCCAGAGGGCCTTGGTCGTGGGCGCGATCACGACGTCGATGAAGTCGTACATGCCGGCGCAGCGGTCGAGGCAGGGCCCGCGGTGCACCGGATCGGCCGGCGCCTGGATCGTCGAGGAGTGGAACACCGGAGGCCGGGAGAGCGCATTGGTGCTGACCTCGACGTAGTAGTTCCAGGGTCGTGCGGCCGACGCCTCGCGCGCCGTGCTGCCCGGGAAGGAGACGGCGACATGGCCGGGTTCCTGGGCGTCGATGCTCGGGTAGTTCACGGCGGCGACGCCGGGCGGCGCGATGAGGTACGCCGGGCCCCAGTGCAGGCCGTGGTCGCGCGACACGGCCATGTACGGGAGCAGGTCGTCGGCGCCGAACCAGACGTAGTAGAGGTTGCCGGCAGTGTCCGACGCGATCGACGTCTGATGGCTCGCGACCGGCATCTTGTTCACCCGGACGTCGGTCCAGGTGCTGCCGCCGTCGGAGGAGATCGCCACCCAGCTCTGACCGCAGTGCCCCTTGGGCAGGAACAACCGGCCGTCGGGGTCAGTGATGATGTGCCCGTGCAAGCTGCCGCAGACGGCCAGCCCGGTGCCGTCCTCGGAGTTGCCCGGGTCGACACCGAGGAACGGGTACGACCCGGTGAACAGGAAGGTGCGGCCGCCGTCGAGGCTGCGGGCGCACTGCACGTCGGCGACCTTGTTGACGCAGTAGTACACGACCTTCGGGTACCCGGTCGTGGTCAGCCCGCCGATCGGCTTCCCGGTGACGATGGTCTGGTGGTCGTCGACCGGTGACTCGCAGGCGAGCGGGTTGCCGGCCTGCCACGTCTTGCCCTGGTCGTCGCTCCACTGCAGGAAGGAGCAGGCAGCGGTGAGGTCGTCGTTGAAGATGCGGCCGGTGTCGGGGTCGACGTAGAGGTACGGGTCAGCCGTCGTCGGCGGCGTCGGCTGTCCCGCGACGAGCGGCGAGACGTTGTGCCAGCTCGTGTCGCCGTCGCTGGAGGAGTAGATCAGCGTGCGGGGCGTGGCGGGCGAGAGGCCGTCGAAGTCGGCCGCGGTGATGAAGGCGTTGCCCTGCTTCGTCACACCGATCGTCGGCTCGGCCGCCTTGCGGCCGATCTTCGTTGCAGTCACCACCAGCGGAGCGGTGTCCTTGATGGCGTGCGTCGTCGGCAGCGTGGCGGGCGGCGGCGTCCCGAGCGGGATCTCGAAGTACGCCGGCGCGGTGGCCGACGCGTAGTGCGCCGTCAGGTCCTCACTGGCGTCGACGTAGACAGGCGAGCCGACGAGCTGCAGCCTCGAGCCGACCGCGCCGTCCACGTCGATGGACACCGTGTACTGATGGGCCGCGCCGTCGGCGTTGGAGACGCCGGTCGTCGCCTGCCCGATGGTCTTCTGCTTCGGGGTGCCGGGGTCGGCGATGACACTGGCGGTGAGGTTGTTGGCCTGGGCCAGCGGGTCGTGCGTCGACCAGAACCAGCTGACCTTCACCTTGCCCTTGATGGTGCCCTTGTAGGGACCGGTCCAGAAGGCGTTGCCCGGGTCGTTCGCTGAGCTGGCGCCACCGCTGGTCACGGCGTTGGTCGACTGGGTCACGTCCGTGCTGCCGCTCGGCGCCGTCCTGCTGAAGCTCGCCGTCGGAGAGCCCGTCGACTTGTTGCCGTCGTCGCTCGCGGTACCCGCGAGGTAGTAGCGGATCGCAGGGATGACGGGTTGTGCCGGCTTCGCGTACGTGGTCGCGCGGAACGCCTGCGTCACCACCCCCTTCGCCACCGGCGGTACCCCGGACGCGGCTTGCGAGAGCGGTGCAACGACGAGGCCGAGGGAGGCAGCGGCAGCGAGCACGGCCAGCAGCAGGGGAAGGCGTGAGCGGTGGAGCACGGGCACCTCGTGGGGGCTGGGTGGAGCTGGGGTGCCGTCCCTTTCGCCGCGAGCCAGCTGATTCCTGCCTGGTCGCGGGCGACGTCACCGCCGGTGCTTGCCCCGTGGCGCTCAGCCCCAGGCGAGCGCCGTCGCCGGATCGGCCAGGACCCGGGCGATGTCGGCGAGGAACTGCGACCCGAGGGCGCCGTCAACGTTGCGGTGGTCGAACGACAGCGCGAGCTGCGTCACCTGCCGGATCGCGATGCTGCCCTCGTGCACCCACGGAGTCGGCCGCACTGCCCCGAAGCAGAGGATCGCCGACTCGCCGGGGTTGATGATGGGCGTGCCGCTGTCCACCCCGAACGTCCCCACGTTGGTGATCGTGATGGTGCCGTGCTGCATGTCTGCCGGCGGCGTCTTGCCGTCGCGCGCGGTGGCGACCAGCTCCTGCAGTGCCCGGGCCAGCTCCACCAGCGACATCCGGTCGGCGTCCTTGATGTTCGGCACCAGCAGGCCGCGCGGGGTGGCGGCGGCGATACCGAGGTTCACGTACTCCTTCACCACGATGTCGGACTCGGTGAAGGTGCTGTTGATCTCCGGGTTGCGCTTCACGGCCAGCAGCAGCGCCTTGGCGACCAGGAGCAGCGGCGTGACCTTGACCTCGGCGAACTCCGGCAGCGCGCGCAGCCGCTGCACCAGCTCCATCGTGGGCGTGACGTCGACGGTGATGAACTCTGTGACGTGCGGGGCGGTGAACGCGCTTCCCACCATCGCCTGCGCCGTCATCTTGCGGACGCCCTTGACGGGGATGCGGTACTCCCGCGACCCGGGCTCCCAACTCGGGATCGCCTGTGGAGCAAGGGATCCCGCGGCCTCGACGTCGGCCCGGGTGATGATCCCGCCCGTGCCCGTGCCGCGGAGAGTCGTGAGGTCGACGCCGAGCTCCTTGGCCAGCTTGCGGACGGGTGGCTTCGCCAGGACAGCGACAGCGCCCATCGTCTGCGCGGCAGCCTGGCCCACCGCCGCGGCGGAGACCCGCGCGGCAGTGGCAGGGGGTGGCGGCGGCTGCTCGCCCACGACGGGAGCAGGGCTGTCGGTGCGCGCCCGACGCGTCGCAGGACCTGACTTGGGTCCGTAGCCGACGAGGGTGGCTGTGCGGCCGTTGGCTCCCGTCTCGCCGATGAGTGCGCCCTCCGCCTTGGGCTCCTCCGGCGTGGGGACCAGGTCGAGCGGTCCCGCGCCAGGATCGGTGTCAAAGGTGATGAGGACCGCGCCGACATCGACGACCTGACCCGCCTCAGCGTGCAGCTGGGTCACCACGCCGGCGAACGGCGACGGCACCTCCACGGCCGCCTTCGCCGTCTCCACCTCGACGATCGGCTGGTTGAGCGTGACGTCGTCGCCGACCGCGACCAGCCACTGCAGGATCTCGCCCTCAGTGAGGCCCTCGCCGAGGTCGGGCAGCTTGAACTCGCGCAACCGGGACATCAGTAGGCCAACGACCGGTCGACGGCATGCAGGACGCGGTCCAGGTCGGGGAGGTACTCCTCCTCGACCCGCGACGGCGGGTAGGGGATGTCGAACCCGGTGACCCGCAGCACCGGCGCCTCCATCTCGTAGTACAGCTCCTCCGAGAGCCGGGCGGCGAGCTCGGCGCCCAGGCCGATGGACCGCGGGGCCTCGTGCACGACCACCGCACGGCGGGTCCGTCGTACCGACTCCCGGATCGTCTCGAAGTCCAGCGGCGACAGGGTCCGCAGGTCGACCACCTCGAGCTGGCGGCCCTCCTCCTCGGCGGCCGCGGCGGCATCGAGGCAGGTGCGCACCATCGGGCCGTAGGCCAGCAGCGTCAACGCGGTACCGGGACGCACGATCCTGCTGCGCCACAAGGAGTCCGGTGTCGCCTCGGTGTCCACCTCCGCCTTCTCCCAGTAGCGCCGCTTCGGCTCGAAGAAGATGACCGGGTCGTTCGACGCGATCGCCTGCTGGATCATGAAGTAGGCGTCAGCAGGGTTCGAGGGAGAGACCACCTTCAGCCCGGCGGTGTGGACGAAGTAGGCCTCCGGCGACTCGCTGTGGTGCTCGACCGCGCCGATGCCACCGCCGTAGGGGATGCGGATGACGACCGGCATCGCGACGCTGCCCTTGGACCGGGCGTGCATCTTCGCGAGCTGGCTGACGATCTGGTCGTACGCGGGGTAGACGAAGCCGTCGAACTGGATCTCGCAGATCGGCCGGTAGCCCCTGATCGCCAGCCCGATCGCCGTACCGATGATGCCCGACTCGGCAAGCGGGGTGTCGATGACGCGGTCTTCGCCGAAGTCCTTCTGCAGGCCGTCGGTGACGCGGAAGACCCCGCCGAGCTTGCCGATGTCCTCGCCCATGAGGACGACCCTCGGGTCCTTCTCCATGGCCGCGCGCAAGCCCTCGTTGAGGGCTTTCGCCAAGGTGAGCTGCATCAGTGCCCTCCCGTGCTGTGTCCACCCACGAAGCCGGCGAGGTAGCTCCCGAGCTCCTCGCGCTGCTCCTCGAGCAGCGGCGTCTGCTCGGCGTAGACGTCGTCGAACATCGACAACGGGTCGGGGTCCGGCATCTCCAGGCAGCCCTTGCGGATGCGGGCGGCCAGCGCGTCGGCGTCGGCCTCGACCGACTCGATGAAGGTGGGGTCGGCGAGCTGCTGCTTGAACAGGAACGACCGCATCCGCTCGATCGGGTCCTTCAGCTTCCAGGCCTCGAGGTCGGATGAGAGCCGGTAGCGGGTGGGGTCGTCCGACGTGGTGTGCGCGCCCATCCGGTAGGTGAACGCCTCGATCAGCGTCGGTCCCTGACCCGTGCGGGCCGCGTCGAGCGCCGCCCGCGTCACGGCATAGGACGCCAGCACGTCGTTGCCGTCCACCCGCACGCCCGGGAAGCCGAAGCCCTCGGCCCGCTTGTAGAGCGGGATCCGGCTCTGCGTCGAGGTCGGAGTCGAGATGCCCCACTGGTTGTTCTGGCAGAAGAAGACGATCGGCGCGTTGTAGGCGGCCGACCAGACGAACGCCTCGTTGACGTCGCCCTGGCTCGAGGCGCCATCCCCGAAGTAGGCGATGGCCGCCTCGCCCTCGGTGTCCCCGACGGCGCCGTCCTTCTGGATCCCCATCGCGTAGCCGGTGGCGTGCAGCGTCTGCGACCCGATGACGATCGTGTAGAGGTTGAAGCGCTTCTCCTGCGGGTCCCACCCGCCGTTGCTGGCGCCGCGGAACAGGCCCAGCAAGGTCAGCGGGTCGACGCCCTTGCACCACGCGACGCCGTGCTCCCGGTACGTCGGGAAGGCGAAGTCCTGCGGCCGCAGTGCCCGGCCGCTGCCGACCTGCGCGGCCTCCTGGCCGAGCAGCGACGCCCACAGCCCGAGCTCGCCCTGGCGCTGCAGCGCGGTCGCCTCGACGTCGATGCGCCGGACGAGCACCAGATCGCGGTAGAAGCTGCGGTACTCCTCGTCGGAGAGCTCTACGTCGTACTCGGCGTGGTGCACGCGCTCGCCCTCGGGGGTGAGCAGCTGCACGAGAGGGGTGCTCGCCTCAGTAGGTGCGACAGTCACGCGCTGCTCCTCGAGGTGTCGGCCGGGGTCTCCGGCATGCCCTCTGGGGCCATCCTGACATGAGCGGAGCGACCTGACCGGTCAGATGCAGCACCAGGTGTCGTACGGCGGGACCGGCGGCCGCACC
>JAOPVZ010000182.1 GCA_025965935.1 Frankiales bacterium
ACCTGGCAGCGATCGCCGCCAAGGCCCACGCCGTCGGTGCGCTCGTCCACGTCGACGGCGTGCACGCGACACCGCACGCCCCGGTCGCCTGGGACGCGGCCGGAGCGGACTTCTGGGCCTGCTCGGCCTACAAGTGGTACGGCCCGCACCTCGGCGTCACGGTTGCTGACCCGGCGCTGCTCGAGACGCTGCAGCCCGACAAGCTGCTGCCCTCGTCCGACGACGTGCCCGACCGCTTCGAGCTCGGCACCTCGCAGTTCGCCCAGCTCGTCGCCCTCACGGCGGCTGTCGACTGGATCGCGTCGCTCGGGTCCGGCGCCACCAGACGGGAGCAGGTGCTCGCCGCCGTGGCCACGATGGCGCAGCACGAGGACGCCGTCTTCGCCGTGCTGCTCGCCGGTCTGCGCGACCGCTCCGACGTCCGGCTGGTCGGTGACCCCTCCCGGCGCACGCCGACGGTCGCCTTCACCAAGGACGGCGAGACACCGCAGCAGACCGCTGCGCGCCTTGCCGAGCAGCGGGTCGCGGTCTGGGCCGGCCACTACTACGCGGTCGAGCTCATGCAGCTGCTCGGTCTCCCGGACGGCGCCGTGCGGGCGGGCGTGGTCGCGTACACCGACCTCGACGACGTCGAGCGGCTGCTCTCAGCCCTCTGAGACCTGCAGGACGACCTTGCCGACGTGGCCGGACGCCTCGACGACCCGATGCGCCTCGGCGACCTCCTCGAGCGGGAGCACCCGGTCGATGACCGGCCTCAGCTCACCCGCCTCGACGGCGGGCCAGACGGCGGCGAGCACCGCGCCGACGATCGCCGCCTTCTCCTCCTTCGGCCTCGCCCGGAGCGACGTGGCGTGCACGGCTGCCCGCTTGGCCATCAGCGTCCCGAGGTTGAGCTCGGCCTTCACACCGCCCTGCATGCCGATCACCACGAGCCGACCGTTCGTGTCGAGCGCGGCGACGTTGCGCTCGAGGTACTTCGCACCCATGTTGTCGAGGATCACGTCGAACGGCCCGGCGTCGACGAAGTCCTGCTCCCTGTAGAGCACAGCCCGCGTCGCACCGAGCTCCAGGGCCCGCGCGGCCTTGTCCGCCGAGCCCACGGTCACCGTCACGTCCGCGCCGTGCCGGGAGGCGAGCTGGACCGCACACGTACCGATGCCGGAGGTGCCGCCGTGCACCAGCAACCGCTCGCCCGGCTGCAGCGCGGCGAGCTGGAAGACGTTGGACCAGACCGTGCACGTCACCTCCGGAAGCGCCGCGGCCTCGACCAGCGACAGCCCAGCGGGCAGCGGGAGCAGCTGCCCGACCGGGACGGCGACCTTCTCGGCGTACCCGCCTCCGGAGAGCAAGGCGCAGACCTGGTCTCCCACCGACCAGCCCTGCACGCCCTCGCCGAGGGCGCTGATCACGCCGCTGCACTCGAGGCCGGGGTACGGCGAGGCGCCCTCGGGTGGTTCGTAGAACCCTTGGCGTTGAAGGAGATCCGCGCGGTTGACGGCGGACGCCGTGACGTCGACCACGACCTCACCGGGACCCGCCTCGGCGTCGGGGACCTCGGCGAGGGTGAGGACCTCGGGCCCGCCGTAGGAGGGGAGCGTGACGGCGCGCACTAGCTCGCCTTCACGGAGGTCATGACAGCGGTGATGTCGGTGCGGAACGGGATGCCGGAGTAGCTGCCGTTGCCCACGGTGTGCGTCCTGACGGGAAGGCGGTACGACGGAGCCCACCAGACGGTGAGCTGCGCGTCGTAGCTGACGTCGCCGGAGAGGACCAGGTGGGTCTGCAGGACGACGGTGGCGACCTTGGCCCCGCCGATCGTCAGCGTCTCGTCGCGCAGCAGCTTGTTCGTCGCGCTCAGGTGGGTGGTGCCGTCGGTCGACGTCGCTGACCAGGACCACGAGCGCCCGATCGCCGCCGGGTCGGGCACGAGCAGGACCGGCGGCGAGGGGCGGAACTCCTTCGTGAACGCCGGCGACGTCAGCTTGAGCGACGCGCCGTAGCTGCCGCTGTCGCGGACCACGACGTCCTGCTCGGTGTCCCCGCTGTCGTCGCTGTGCAGGAGGGAGTGCTGCACGCCGCCCTTGAGCGGGCTGATCGTCAGGGTCTGGGTGCCCGACGCGCTCTGGGCGGTCGCGCCGAAGGTGACCTCGCCGGTGGAGGTGTAGGTGTAGTGGCCAGGCGCGGTCGCCTTACGAGCGGCCGGCTTGCCCAGCCCGGTGGTACCGAGCGGGGCTGTCGTCGGGGAGCCCGTCGTGGCGGCGCTCTCGGCCGCGGGCTGCCGGGTCGGCGTAGCGACGGCACCTGTGGCTGACTGGCTCGGCCCGGCGGTCGCTGTCACGACCGGTGTGGTCGTCGTGTCGAGCGACTGTGGCGTCGACCTGCCGCCCGACGAGCACGCCGCCAGCAGGGCCACCGGGACCAGCAGGAGAAGTGGGGTGCGCACCCCTTCATCCTGCCTTGTCACGGCTTGCGACGGGCAGGCGCCGCTAGCGTCCCTGCGGTGAGCGCGTTCTTCGAGGACCTCCGCGGCGGGAGGTACCGCGCGACGGAGCACACCGTCGGGCCGTGGGACCCGCGGTTCCAGCACGGCGGGCCGCCGAGCGCCCTGCTCGGTCGGGCGATGGAGGCCGTCGACCCGCGCGACGACGTCATGGTGGCCCGGACCACCATCGAGATCCTCGGCGCCATCCCGGTCGGGGAGCTGCAGGTGCAGGCGCGGATGGTGCGACCCGGCCGCAGCGTCGAGCTGGTCGAGGCGGTCCTGTCAGCCGAGGGCCGCGACGTCGCCCACGCGAGCGCCTGGCGGGTCAAGAAGACGGCCGGCACCGCCGTACCGCCTCGGGCGCCGCAGCCGCCTCCACTCCCGCGGCCGCAGGCCGAGCGCGACGTGCCGGGTTGGCACTCCGGCTACCTGCAGGCGCTCGAGTGGCGCTGGGCCTCGGGGTACCTCACCGAGCCGGGACCGGCGGTCGGGTGGGCCCGCATGCGGGTGCCGCTGCTGGAAGGCGAGGACCCGTCACCACTGACGCGGGTCCTGGTGCTGGCCGACTCCGGCAACGGGGCCTCGAGCGAGCTCGACATCCGGCAGTGGCACTTCATCAACCCGGAGCTGACCGTGCACCTGCACCGCGAGGCGGTCGGCGAGTGGGTCTGCCTCGACGCGCGGACCGTCGTCAGCGACGGGGGCGTGGGACTGGCCACCTCGTACCTGTCGGACCTGTCCGGGCCGCTCGGGGTCGGTGCGCAGTCCCTGCTCGTCCAACCGCGCTGAGCAGGAGAACCGCCCACTACGGCGAACCCTGCGCGCATGTCACGCAGCAAGCGATCGCCTCGCGTCGCCCTTCTCGTCGCGGCCCTCGGGATCGCCCTCGGCGGTGTCGCACTCGCTGCGCCGCCGGTCCCCTCGGAGCCG
>JAOPVZ010000226.1 GCA_025965935.1 Frankiales bacterium
GCGGGTCGATCCGTGTCACGAAGCTGTTCGCCGGCACGAAGGCGCTGCTGCCGACGTGGTTCGCCGCGGCGATGAACGTCGACTGGTTCAGCAGGGTGCCGGCGCGCCCGGCGACCGTCTGGAAGAACCAGATGCCGCTGCAGAGCAGCAGCGCGAGGCCCTCGGCGTTGCGGGACGTCATCGAGACACCGGCCTTGCGCATCAGCGCGAGACACCGCTTGCGCGGCGCGTTCGCCAGGCGGTTGGGGTCATCCGCGGCGTGCGCGTCGATCATCGGCTGCCACCCGATGCTCAGGGCGTCCTTCAGCTGCGAGTTCGCTGTCTGCGGGCCGAGCAGATCGGCCAGCCCCGAGTTCCCCGATGTGCCGTTCAGGCCGTACCTCGGGTTGTAGTGCTGCTGGTCGGCAGCCTGCATGAAGAAGAACGCGAGGTTCGCCCCGATGTCGAGGAACATCACGTGGTCGACCTGGTCCGACCTCAGCTTCAGGACGGCGCTGGCGAGGGCGTTGCTGAAGGCGCCGTAGCCGGCGACACCGCTCGGCTGGCTGACGTACTCGGCGTCCTTGATCGTCAGGCCGTGCGCGGCGAGAGCCGGGCGCAGGGAGTGGTCCACGGCGTGGTGGAAGTCCGGGGTGTCGAAGGCAACCACGCCGATCTTGGTCCCGGTGGGGAAGTACGGCGCGAAGTACCCGCGCGGGTAGAGCCCGTTGACGGTGGCTGCACCGTTGCGGTCGAGGTTGAGCGCGAGCGGCTCGAAGTACGCGGGGTAGCGCGTGAACCGGCTGCTGCTCGAGTTCGACGCGTCGCCGGTGGACGGCATGACAGCGCCGGTGCGGGTGACGCAGGAGATCAGGTTGTCGGTGCCGCTCGCGAGGACGCCGAAGACGTGGTGGTCCTGAGTGAAGTCGGTGCACGCCTGCTGCTCGACCTGGGCAGCGCTGGTGGACGACGTCGCGTCGACGGTGTGGTAGATCGGGTTGATCTTGCGCCCCAGCACCCCACCGTGGCTGTTGGCGTCGGCGATGATCGCCTCGTAGGCCTGGCGGAAGTCGATGCCGGTCGCTGCGCCGCCGCCGATCGCTGCGTTGCCGGCTGTCACGCCGGTCGCGACGATCAGACCGAGGTTGATGCTGCCCGCGGACACACCAGGTCCCAGGCGTTCGGCCGGGACGGATCCGCCCGGGCCTGCCGGGCCGCCGGCGCCCGAGCCGCTGGTGCTCCCGCTGCCGGTCGTGGCCGTGCTGCGTCCCCCCGACGTGCCACTCGTCGAACCTCCTCCTGCCGGGGACGAGGCACCTCCGCCGCTGGTCGAGCTGGCACTTCCCGGGCCCGTGCCGGACGACGGGCCGTCGAGGTTGCCGGGCGAGCGGTCGGCGAGGCTGCGGGCGCCGGCCACGGTGGACCCGCAGGCGGTGGCGAGCACGCTGAGGCTCAGCGTTGCGGCGAGCAACTGGACACGCGACGGCATGGGTCCTCCTGGGCGTCCCGTGAACCCTGTCGTCGACGCGCCGCGAGCTCATCGTCAACCCGCGAGAAGCCGATGTGTCCGGTTCGTCGTCGTGCACGAACATGCGCGCGGCGGCGAGACGATGTGAGCTGCACCGCGCCCTGGCACGGCGGAACGCACAGCGTCCGCGTTAGTCCAGGCACCCGTCACTGTCATGTACCTGACGGGCGCAATCACCTCGTCGTAGGGTGCCAGCACCACGAAGCTGGGGGGCCGAACCGGTGTCGAGCGAGGGTCTGCGCCTCGGCTTGCTCGGAGAGCTCACGGCCACGCACGAGGGCGCACCTGTCGACCTCGGGGGCCGTCGCCAGAAGGCTGTGCTCGCCCGGCTGCTGGTGGCGCACGGCGCGCTCGTCACCGCCGACACCATCGCGGACGCGGTGTGGGGTGACGACCTGCCCGGCAACGTAGCGGGAGCCCTGCAGTCCTACGTCTCCCACCTGCGCAAGCGGCTGCAGCCAGGGGCCGGCGCCCGCACCCGGGACGGGGTGATCGTGAGCTCGGGCCCGGGTTACGCGCTCACCTTGCCGACCGAGGCCGTCGACGCCTGGGAGTTCGAGGTGCTGGTCAAGACAGCCGGCGGTGACGTTGCCGGGCTGCAACGGGCCCTGGACCTGTGGCGCGGTCCGGCCCTGCTCGAGCATGCCGACGAGCCGTGGGCGCAGGCGGAGGCGGCCCGGCTCGGCGAGCTGCGCGAGGTCTGCCGCGAGGCGTTGCTCGACGCCCGGCTGCGCGCCGGGGAGAGCAGCGTCCTGGTCCCCGACCTCGAGTCGCTGCTCAAGGCCGAACCGCTGCGTGAGGAGCGCTGGCGGTTGCTGGTGGTGGCGCTCTACAACGCCGGTCGACAGGCCGACGCCCTGGCCGCGCTGCGCCGCGCGCGCACGACCCTGGCCGACCAGCTCGGGGTCGACCCCGGCCCCGCGCTCCGCGAGCTCGAGCAGCAGGTCCTCGAGCAGCGCCTCACCGTGCCGCGCCAGCGCACCTCGGGCTCCCTCACGCACCCCGCGGGGTTGACCACGAGCGTCGAGGACCTGGTCGAGCGCGACACCGAGCTGCGGGTCATCGCCGAGGCCGTGGAGGACGTGCGGAGCGGCGGCTCCCGGGTGCTCGTCGTGGAGGGACCCGCCGGCATCGGCAAGAGCCGGCTGCTCGTGGAGGCCCGCACGCTCGCCCAGCAGCAGGGCATGCCTGTGCTGCTGGCCCGCGGCAGCCAGCTGGAGCGCTCGTTCGGCTTCGGCGGGGTGCGGCAGCTGTTCGAGCCGCTGGTGTTGGACCCGGCTGAGCGGGAGCGGCTGCTCTCCGGCGCCGCGGCCAGCGCCCGCGGCGTCTTCGAGGAGGTCGAGCAGCGCGCGGACGGCTCCTTCGCCGTGCTCCACGGCCTGTACTGGCTGACCGTCAACCTGGCGGCCGACGGCCCGCTCGTGCTGGCAGTCGACGACCTGCAGTGGTGCGACAGCGGTTCGCTGCGCTTCCTGGCCTACCTGGCACGTCGCCTCGACAGCCTGCCGGTCCTGCTCGTCGGCACCGTCCGCACCGGCGAGCGGCACGACTCCGAGGACCTGCTCGCGGAGATCTACGAGACCGCGGGGTCCTCCGTGCGGCCGGGTCCGCTGTCGGAGGCCTCCACCGGAAGCCTGGTCCGGAGCCGGCTGGGTGAGCACGCCGCGCCGTCGTTCGTCGCCGCCTGCCACCGCACCACCAGCGGAAACCCGCTGCTGCTGCGGCAGCTGCTCAGAGCGCTGGAGGTCGACGGCGTACGGCCCGACGCCTCCCACGCCGACACCGTCATGGCGGTCGGATCGCGCGCGGTGTCCAGCATGGTGCTGATGCGGCTGCGCAGGTTGCCACCCGAGCTGACCGCGGTGGCGCGCGCTGTCGCCGTACTCGGGGAAGGGACGCAGCTGCCGACGGTGGCTGCCCTCGCGGGGCTCGACGAGGAGGCCGCCGGTACGGCGCTGGCGCACCTGACACGCGCCGAGATCCTCCGCCACGAGCACCCGCTCGGGTTCGTGCACCCGCTGGTCCGCGACGCCGTCTACCGCGACCTGCCCTCGGGTCAGCGCGAGCTGCAGCACCAGCAAGCCGCGGCGGCACTGGTGGCGGCGGGCGCACCGGACGAGCAGGTCGCGGCGCACCTGCTGCTCGCACCACGCCGCGGCGACCAGGAGACCGTCCGCGTGCTCCGTCGGGCGGGCCGGACCGCGGCCGACCGGGGTGCTGCGGACAGCGCCGTCACCTACCTGCGGCGGGCCCTGGAGGAACCGGTCCTCGGGCCGGAGCGGGTCGGCGTGCTGCTCGAGCTGGGGCTGCTGGAGACCCACGTCGACGGGCCGGCCGG
>JAOPVZ010000228.1 GCA_025965935.1 Frankiales bacterium
GCTCCGGCGCGCAGGGCGAGCGCGACGCCGTCACCGGTGGAGACGCTCGGGTTCGTGGTCGAGGAGAACACCTGACCCATGCCGCCGGTGGCGAGCACCACGGCCCGGGCGTGGACCGCGCCCACGCCGTCCTCGGTGCCCTCGCCGAGGACGTGCAGCGTGACGCCCGCCGTCCGCCCGTCAGCGTCGCGGAGCAGGTCCAGGACCAGCGCGTGCTCGATGACCTCGATGCGGGGGTGCTGCCGTACGGCGGCGACCAGGGCGCGGCTCACCTCGGCGCCGGTCGCGTCGCCCCCGGCGTGCACGATCCGGTCGCGGTGGTGGCCACCCTCACGGGTCAGCAGCAGCTCGCCGGTCGCACCGCGGTCGAAGGCCGCGCCCAGCGCGATCAGCTCGCGCAGCCGTGCCGGACCCTCTTCGCAGAGGACGCGGACGGCCTCGACGTCGCAGATGCCCACGCCAGCGGTGAGGGTGTCGCGCAGGTGCTCGTCCGGGGAGTCGTCGGAACCGAGTGCGGCGGCGACGCCCCCCTGGGCCCAGCGGGTCGAGCCGTCGTCGACGTGCACCTTGGTGACGACGAGCACGCGGGCACTGTCACGGTCGGCGCGGGTGGCGTGCAGGGCGGTCATCAGCCCGGCCACACCGGAGCCGACGACGACGACGTCGGTCTCGCGGGTCCAGCCGGGCGCGGGGGCGAGCAGCCGGGAGGCCGCCGTCACCAGACCAGCGTCGGGTCGTCGTCGTACGACCCGGAGTGGTCCTGCCGCGGGTCCTTGGGGTGCCGCAGCGTGTCGCCGCGGGTGAGACCGGTCTGCGGGAGCGCCTCAGCCGGGTCGTGGCCGGTGCCGATGACCTTGTTGTCGGCGTCGACGAAGACGACCTTGGGCTGCCGCGTCCTGGCCTCGGTGTCGTCCATCAGGCCGTAGCCGATGAGGATGACGAGGTCGCCGGGGTGCACGAGCCGGGCGGCGGCGCCGTTGATGCCGATGACACCGGAGCCGCGCGGGCCGGCGATGACGTAGGTCTCGAGCCGCGCCCCGTTGGTGACGTCGACGATGGCGACCTTCTCCCCCGGGTAGAGGTCGGCCGCGTCGAGCAGGTCCTCGTCGACGGTGACCGACCCGACGTAGTGCAGGTCGGCCTGGGTCACCGTCGCGCGGTGGATCTTGCTCGTGAGCATCTGGCGCAGCATCAGGGGGTGTCCTTGTGCGTGGAGAGGTCGTGCAGGGGGAGGTTGTCGATGAGCCGGGTGGTGCCCACCTTGGCGGCGATGACCAGGAGATCACCGTCAGGTGCCGCCTCGAACGTGGTGGAGTCCACCCGCTCGAGGTAGTCGAGGACGGCGGGCGCGCCGTCGAAGAGGGCCCGGCCGGCGACGGCGTCGCGGGTCTTCAGGGCCTTGCTGAGCAGCAGCGCGGTGTCCCGCTCCCGCTCGGACAGGTAGCGGTTGCGGCTGGACAGCGCGAGGCCGTCGGGCTCACGGACGGTGGGTACGGCGACGACGCTCACCGGGACGTCCAGGTCGGCCACCATGCGACGGATCGCCGCGAGCTGCTGGGCGTCCTTCTGCCCGAACAGGGCGACGTCCGGCTGCGTCAGGTGCAGGAGCTTGAGCACGACGGTGAGGACGCCGTCGAAGTGGCCCGGCCGGGAGGACCCCTCGAAGACGTCGCCGAGCGGGCCGGCGCTGACCGTCACGACCGGTGTCGCGGGGTAGACGACCTCCGGGGTCGGCGTGAAGACGACGTCGACTCCGCGCTCCTCGAGGATCTCGAGGTCGGACTCGAGGGTGCGGGGGTACTTCGTGAGGTCCTCGTTCGCGCCGAACTGGAGCGGGTTGACGAAGATCGTGGCGATGACGCTGTCGGACTGCTCGCGGGCCGCGTCGGCGAGGGCAGCGTGGCCCTCGTGCAGCGCACCCATCGTCATGACGACGGCGACGCGGCCGCGGAGGTCCTTGCGGGCGGCGGCGAGCTCGTCCCGGGTGCGGGCCACGATCACTGCAGAACCCCCGTCATGGCGTCGGTCGTGCCGGCCCGTTCGGCGGTGAGACGGGCAAGGGCGAGGTAGGCGTCGCGGGTCTCCTCGGGCAGAACCTCGAGGTGGGCTCGCACGGTCCCGGCGTCGCCGCGCATGACCGGCCCGGTGAGGGCGGCGTCGCCCCGGTCGAGGGCGGCGTCGAGGGCGGCGGTCAGCAGCGGCCGCAGCACCGCGCCCGGGTCGTCGGCCCCGGCGGCGCGCAGCAGGTCCGCGGCGCTGGCCACGAGGGTGACGAGGTGGTTGGCGCCGTGGGCCAGGGCGGCGTGCCACAGCGGGCGCAGCTGCTCGTCGACGTGCACAGGGACGCCGCCCATGTCGCGCACCAGCGCATCGGCCAGCTCCAGGTCGTGCGCCGTGACGCCGAACGAGACACCGGTGAGGTCCGCCGGCCCGCCGGTGAAGGGGTAGACGGGGTGCAGCGCCAGCGGCGTCTCGACGCCGGTCAGGACCGCCAGCCCGTACCGGCCGCTCACGTGGGCGACCATCGCAGGGAGGTCGGCACCGAGGCCCTGCACGAGGCCGGGCAGCACGTCGTCGGGGACCGCCAGCAGCAGCAGCTCGGACCGCTTCGCGACCTCGAGCGGAGTGAGTACCGGGACCTCGGCCAGGAAGATCGCGGCCCGGGCACGAGAGGCCTCGCTGACAGCCGAGACACCCACCAGCTCGTGACCGGCGTGCTGAAGGGCAGCGCCGAGGACGGAGCCGACGCGGCCCGCGCCGACGACTCCTACGCGCAGGGCAGCAGGGGCGACCATGTGAGTGCCGTTCCAGTCCTCTCGGGTACCGGACGTGTTATCGGAAGCGTAACGCTGCGACACCTGCGCGCAACGTGTTCTGCTTCACATCAGCCCCGGGCGTCGAAGCCCCGCTTCGTCGGGTCCGGCCGCCCGCCGTGGCCGTCGGAGGGCAGGACCGCCTGCGTGCAGCGACTGCTCGCCAGCAGCCGGTCGTCCGCGTCGAACAGCTCGGCGGCGCAGAACACCAACCGGCTGGTCCGCTTCACCACCGCGCCGCGAGCCGTCAGCACCCCGGGCCGGGCGCTGCGGTAGAACTCCACCCGCAGGTCGGCCGTGAGGAAGACCTCGTCGTCGGCGAGCACCGACCAGCACGCCCCGCCCATCGCCGAGTCGAGGATCGTCGTCACCATGCCCCCGTGGATCACCTGCCCCGTCGACGTCGGGAAGCCGTACGCCTCAGGCGCGTCCCAGCGGAGCACCGACCTCCCGTCGCCGCGCTCGACGACCTCCATGCCGATGGTCTCCCCGATGTGCACCACGTGGGGCAGGCTCTCATGGTGACCGCCCGGACGTGGAGCGAGGCCTGGCACGACGCCTTGTACGGCGACGAGGGCTTCTTCCTCCGGGAGAACCCGCTGGCCCACTTCCGCACGAACGTCGCGGTCCCCCTCTTCGCCACGGCGGTACGCCGGATGGCGGTCCGTCTCGACACGGCGCTCGGGTTCCCCGACCCGTTCGACGTCGTCGACCTGGGCGCGGGAAGGGGGGAGCTGCTGTCCGCGCTGACCGACGTGCCGGCACGGTGGCGGCTGACCGGCGTCGACCTCGCGACGGCGGACGTGCCCTATGCCTGGACCTCGACGGTGCCGGAGGTGCACGGCCTGCTCCTCGCGAACGAGTGGCTGGACGCGGTGCCCCTCGACGTGGTGGAGGACGATCGTCTGGTCCTGGTCTCCCCCGACGGGTCGGAGTCGGCAGGCGCCCCGCACGCGTCGGAGTGGGCGGCGCGGTGGTGGCCCGAGGGGCGGGCCGAGGTCGGGGCCTCCCGCGACCTGGCGTGGGCCGCCGCGGTCGCGCGCGTCGTCCGGGGCGCGGCCGTAGGGGTCGACTACGGGCACACGACGGCGACCCGTCGGCCGACCCTGACGGGTTACCGGGACGGCCGACAGGTGCGGCCGGTGCCCGACGGGACGTGCGACCTGACCGCGCACGTCGCGCTCGACGCGTGCGCCGCCGCCACCGGCGCCCAGCTGCTCACGCAGCGAGAAGCCCTGCTGTCGTTGGGGATCAGCGCCGCGCTGCCACCGCACGTCGACGCCGCGACCCTCGAGAGGGTGTCGCAGGCGCGCGAGCTGCTCGACCCCGATGGGCTGGGAGCGTTCGGTTGGCTGGTGCAGTCGGTCGGCGTCGATGCTGGTTGGATGCTGGTTGGATGAGCCTGTGAAGGTGGCCGGCATCGGTGCAGCCGCGGGGCCCTCCGACATCACCCTCGAGCTGGGACAGCACCACCCGTCGACGCACGGCTCGCTGCGGCTGCGGCTGCGGCTCGACGGTGACGTGGTCACGTCGGCAGAGCCCCTCGTCGGTGCCCTGCACCGCGGCGCCGAGAAGCTGTTCGAGGTCCGCGACTACCGGCAGATCCTCATGCTGGCCAACCGGCACGACTGGCTGTCGGCGTTCAACAACGAGGTGGTCATCGCGCTGGCCGTCGAGCGGATGCTCGGCATGGATGTGCCACCCCGTGCGGTGTGGCTGCGCACGCTGATGTGCGAGCTCAACC
>JAOPVZ010000248.1 GCA_025965935.1 Frankiales bacterium
CTGGCCGACGGCTCGGTCACCGCCGCCCTGGCGCTCAACGGCAACCTCGACCAGGTGCCGCACGCGGCGGACGCCGACCTGCTGCTCGTCGCCAAGGGTGACGAGCTCTGGGTGGTCGAGGAGCTCAGCGCCGAGTCGCTCGAGACCCTCGACCTCACCCGTCCCGCCGCACGGGTCCAGGTCTCCGCCGGCCGGCCGGTCGGGACGGCGTGGCACGCGCGCGACCTCGAGCACGTGGCCGTTGCCGCCGAGTGCGTAGGAGCGTCCCAGCGGGTCCTCGAGCTGGTGGTCGAGCACCTGCTGGTCCGCACCCAGTTCGGGCGGCCGCTCGGGTCCTTCCAGGCTTTGCGCCACAAGGTCGCGGACCTCACCGTCCTCGTCGAGGCCGCACGGTCGACCACCTGGTACGCCGCCTCGGAGCCCGAGGACTTCACCGTCGCCGCACCGTTGGCGCGCGCACTCGCGTCCGAGGCCTTCGTGACCGTGACCGGCGAGGCGATCCAGCTCTTCGGCGGGATCGGCTTCACGTGGGAGCACGACGCCCACCTGTACTTCAAGCGCGCCTGGACCACTGCGCTGGCCGCGGACAGCAAGGCGCTCAAGAGACTGGCCTTCGAGAGGAGCAAGGCGTGACCGGCAAGCTCATGACCGAGGAGCAGGTGGTCGCAGAGCTGCGGTCCGGCATGACGCTCGGGATCGGCGGCTGGGGGTCGCGACGCAAGCCGATGTCGATGGTGCGCGCCATCCTGCGCTCCGACCTCCGCGACCTGACCGTCGTGTCCTACGGCGGACCGGACGTCGGGCTGCTCTGCGCCGCGGGCAAGGTGAAGAAGCTCGTCTACGGCTTCGTCTCGCTCGACTCGATCCCGCTGGAGCCGCACTTCCAGAACGCCCGCAAGGCAGGCGGTCTCGAGGTGCAGGAGTGGGACGAGGGGATGGTGCAGTGGGGCCTGTACGCCGCCTCGCTCCGGCTGCCGTTCCTGCCGACCCGGGCCGGTCTCGGATCGGACGTCGTCACCTACGACCCGTCGCTGCGCACGGTGTCGGACCCCTACGGAGGCGGTGACCTGCTCGCCGTACCCGCCTTGCACCTCGATGCGGCGCTGGTGCACCTCAACATCGCCGACGCACGGGGCAACGCGGCCTTCCTCGGCCCCGACCTGTACTTCGACGACCTGTTCTGCCAGGCCGCCGAGAAGGCGTACCTGTCGTGCGAGCGCATCGTGGACGACCTCGGTGAGCTCACGCGCCGGCGGATCGCGCGGTGGATGGTGGCGGGTGTCGTCGAGGCTCCCGGTGGCGCGCACTTCACCAGCTGCGTCCCCGACTACGACCGCGACGAGCCGTTCCAGAAGGAGTACGCGACGGCGGCGAAGGACCCCGCGCTGTGGGCAGCCTTCGAGGAGCGCTTCCTGAAGGCACCTGACTACGCCGCGGCTGTGAAGGCGTGGCACGAGGAGCGGAAGGCGCAGGCCTCATGAGTGACGTGACGAGAGCGGAGGTCTGCGCCATCGCGTGCGCCGAGGCCTTCCGCGGCGACGGCGAGATCCTCGCCTCCCCCATGGCGCTGGTGCCCTCGCTCGGGGCACGGCTCGCGCGCGAGACCTTCGAGCCCGACCTGCTGCTGTCCGACGGCGAAGCGACCTTCGTCGCGGGTCCGTGGCCGCTCGGTGGCAAGCCGCCGGCGACGACCGAGGCCTGGATCCCCTACCGCTCGATCTTCGACCTGGTCTGGAACGGCGCCCGTCACGTCATGATGGGTGCCTCCCAGATCGACCGGCACGGCAACCAGAACATCAGCTGCATCGGCCCGTTCCAGCAGCCGAAGAACCAGCTGCTCGGCGTCCGCGGCGCCCCCGGCAACACCGTGAGCCACCCGACCTCCTACTGGGTGCCCAACCACTCCACCCGCGTCTTCGTCGAGAAGGTCGACATGGTCAGCGGCGTCGGCACCGACCGGGGCGTCGAGGTGCCGCTGCGACGGGTCATCACCAACCTCGGAGTCTTCGACCTCGCTGGCCCGGACGGCACGATGCGGCTGCTCTCGGTGCACCCCGGCGTCAGCGTCGAGGAGGTCCAGGCCGCAACCGGCTTCGACCTGCACGTGGATGACGTGGTGGAGTCGAGGCTGCCGACCGACGAGGAGCTCCGGCTCATCCGCGACGTCCTCGACCCGAAGAACCTGCGCGACAAGGAAGTGCCGCCCGAATGAGAACGCGTGCCACCGACCTGTTCGGTGTCGAGCACCCGATCGTGCAGACCGGCATGGGCTACGTCAGCGGCGCCAAGCTGACCTCCGCCACAGCGAACGCGGGCGGCCTGGGCATCATCGCCTCGGCGACGATGTCGTACGAGGAGCTGGCTCATGCCATCTCCGAGGTCAAGGCCCGCACGTCGAACCCGTTCGGCGTCAACCTGCGCGCCGACGCCCCGGACGCCGCCGAGCGGATCGACCTGATGGCACGGGAGGGCGTGCGGGTCGCGTCCTTCGCCCTGGCGCCCAAGCAGGACCTCATCAAGCGCTGCAAGGACCACGGCATGGTCGTCATGCCGTCCATCGGCGCGAAGCGGCACGCCGAGAAGGTCGCCGAGTGGGGCGTCGATGCCGTCATCGTGCAGGGCGGTGAGGGCGGCGGCCACACCGGCCAGGTGCCGACCACCGTCCTGCTCCCCCAGGTCGTCGACGCCGTGGACATCCCGGTCATCGCGGCCGGCGGCTTCTTCGACGGGCGCGGCCTGGTGGCGGCGCTGGCCTACGGCGCCGAGGGCATCGCGATGGGCACCCGGTTCCTGCTCACCTCCGACAGCGCGGTCGCGCGCGACGTGAAGCAGGTGTACCTCGACAAGGGCGTCACCGACACCGTCGTCACCACCGAGGTCGACGGCGTCCCGCACCGGGTCCTGCGCACGGAGTTCGTCGAGGAGCTGCTCAAGAGCCGGGCCCTCGGCCGCATGACACGGGCCGTCCGCAACGCGGTCGCGTTCCAGAAGCTGTCCGGCACACCCTGGAGGGACGTCGTCACCGAGGGGCTGGCGATGCGCAAGAGCGCCGAGCTCTCCTTGAGCCAGCTGGTCATGGCCGCCAACACGCCGATGCTGCTCAAGGCCGCGATGGTCGACGGCCGGCCGGACCTCGGGGTCATGGCCAGCGGCCAGGTCGCCGGGCTGATCGAGGACCTGCCGTCCTGCCAGGAGCTCATCACCCGGATCATGGCCGAGGCAGAGGACACCCTGAAGAGGCTGGCGGATGCCTGACTACGTGCCCGGGCACGGGCTGCTGAAGGACAAGGTCGTGGTCGTCACCGCGGCCGCCGGAACCGGCATCGGCTTCGCCACCGCGAAGAAGGCGGTCGAGGAGGGCGCGACCGTCGTCGTCTCCGACTGGCACGAGCGGCGGCTCGCCGAGGCGGCCGCGAGCCTCGGACTGCGCGGCATCGTCTGCGACGTCACCCAGCAGGACC
>JAOPVZ010000271.1 GCA_025965935.1 Frankiales bacterium
GTCGCCTACGGCGCGAACCTCATCGGCTTCGGCACCGGCGAGGCGGTCGAGGCGGAGAACGTGCTGGCCGCCTTCGACTACGCCATCGGCCATAAGGACCAGTACAACATCAAGGTCATCAACAACAGCTGGGGCCCGGGCGCCTTCACGACCTACGACCCGGACCACCCGGTGAACCTCGCCATCGACGCGGCCTGGGCCAAGGGCATCTCGGTCGTCTTCGGAGCGGGCAACGACGGCACCCGCACCGACAGCCTCAACATGTTCAGCGCCAACCCGCACGCCATCTCGGTCGGCTCGGGGACCAAGAACCACCAGCAGGCCTTCTACTCGAGCAAGGGGGTGCCGGGGCACCCGCAGCTGCACCCGACCGTCACGGCGGCCGGCGACTCGATCACCAGCGTCCGTGCCCTGACGGGCTTCACCATCGACGCGGCCGATGCCCAGACGGTCGCAGCTCCCGATGGTGACGCGCCTTCAGGCACGGACACGGGCTACTACGCGGTGAGCAGCGGTACGTCGATGGCGTCACCGCACATCGCCGGGGTGGTGGCTCTCATGCAGCAGGCCGCGCTGGCCAAGAAGGGGAGGTACCTGACGCCGCTCGAGGTCCGCAACATCCTGCAGAACACGGCGACCGCGATGCCGGGATACCAGCAGTACGCCGTCGGTGCCGGCTTCGTGAACGCGCTCGCCGCCACCCAGGCGGCCGAGACCCTCACCCTGACGGGGCCGTACAGCAGCGGTGTGAGCACCGATGTCGTGCCGTTCGCCGGCACCGCCGGTGGCGACACCCTCGCCCCGACCAGCTCCTTCACGTCGACCTACACCGCGCTGCCAGGAGCGACCAGCCTGGACGTCATGATCGACTGGGGGCCGGAGAAGGTGCTGCCCGCCAACGACGACCTCGACATCAGCCTCGTCCGGCCGGACGGCACCCAGGTGGGGGACACCTTCCTCACGTGCGACCCGAACGCCCAGCCCAACGGGTACAGCTCCTACTGCTCCTCGGCTCCCAACGAGCGGCTCTCCGTCGTCAACCCGGCGGCCGGTACCTGGACGGTCAACGTGCACCCGGGGCTGGCGGCGGCTCCCGATGCCGTGCGCGGCCTGTGGTCGGTGACCTACCCGCCGACGACCGCCCTGCCTAACCGGGCGTCAGCCGCTATCGCGCTGTCGGCCTCGCAACCGGCGACGGTCACCGGTCAACCGGTCGACCTCACCGCGACCGTCACCAACGCCGCCGGGCTGCCGATGCCCGACCAGACCGTGGCATGGAGCAGCACCGGCGTCGGCGCGCTCGGCCACCTGACCACGGTGACGGACTCCTTCGGCCGGGTGCACGCTCAGGCGCTGTCGGGCGCACCGGGACCGGAGACAGTCACCGTCACCACGACCGGCAGATCGGCGTCCACGGCGCTGACATGGCTGGGGATCAGCCCGCCCGACCTGTCCTGCGTCATCGGCTGCCTGGCACTGACCGACACCGCCGGCAAGGTCAGCGGCGGCGGCTCCTGGAGCAGCCCGGGTGGCAAGCGCAGCCTGTCCGTCACCGCCCAGCACAGCCCCTTGTCGACCTCCACGAGCGGCCAGCTGGGCTTCGACAACCGCAGCAGCGGTCAGGTGGCCGGTGGGGTCCAGCACCTGTCCATCGACAGGAACGGCGTCGCGACCATCACCGGCACGGCGAGCCTCAACGGACTCAGCGGCTACCGCTTCACGCTGACGGTGACCGACCGCAGCACCGGCGACCTCGTCCACCTGGTCGTCACGACGGCCACCGGCGCCGCTGCCCTCGACGAGACGGGCGTCCTCTCCAAGGGCGATGTGGTGCTAGCCCGCTCCTGACCTGAATATCCATGCAGGGCGATGCATGGCTCGTGTATGGTTGTTGCATGGGCATGACAGCGGCGGTTGCCGGAGCGAGCGGCTACGCGGGCGGAGAGCTGCTCCGCCTGCTGCTCGGGCACCCGGACCTGTCGCTCGGAGCCGTCTGCGCGGGCAGCTCGGCCGGCACGCCCGTCACCGACCTGCACCCGCACTTGCCGCAGCTGGCCGACCGGGTCTTCGCCGCCACGACCGTCGCCGCGCTGAGCGAGGCGGACGTGGTCTTCCTCGCCCTGCCGCACGGCGAGTCCGGCTCGCTGGCAGCGCAGCTGCCCCCGTCGGTGAAGGTCGTCGACCTCGGCGCCGACCACCGGCTGAGGTCGGCAGCCGACTGGGAGCGCTGGTACGGCGGGAGGCACGCCGGCACGTGGACGTACGGCCTTCCCGAGCTGCCGGGGGCGAGGGCCGAGATCGCGGCGTCGACAAGGGTCGCCAACACCGGTTGCTACGCCGCGGCCATCACCCTCGCGCTGGCGCCGCTGGTGGCCGCGGGCCTCGCTGACCCTTCGGACGTGGTCGTGGTGGCCTCCAGCGGTACCAGCGGTGCCGGCCGCGGTCTGAAGGGACACCTGCTCGGCACCGAGGTGATGGGCGACCTGTCGCCGTACAAGGTCGGGTCGCACCAGCACGTGCCCGAGGTGAAGCAGGCCGCCGGCGCCACCTCGTTGTCCTTCACACCCGTTCTTGCCCCGATGCCACGCGGCATCCTGGCCACCGTCACCGCCCGGCCCCTGACCGACGGCGACCCGCGCGACGCCCTCGCCGCCGCCTACGCCGATGAGCCGTTCGTGCACGTGCTCCCGGAAGGCAGGTGGCCGCACACGGCCGCGACCTACGGCTCCAACAGCTGCCACCTGCAGGTCACTCTCGACCAGGACTCCGGCCGACTGCTCGTGGTCAGCGCGCTGGACAACCTCGGCAAGGGCGCGGCCGGCCAGGCCGTGCAGAACGCCAACCTCCTGCTCGGTCTCCCCGAGCAGGCCGGTCTCTCGGTCTCGGGCGTCGCACCGTGAGCGTCACGGCAGCGAAGGGGTTCCGCGCCGCCGGCGCGACGGCTGGGCTCAAGGCGAGCGGGGCACCCGACGTCGCCCTCGTCGTGAACGACGGGCCGTCGCGGGCCGCCGCTGCGGTGTTCACCTCCAACCGCTTCAAGGCCAACCCGGTGCTCTGGAGCGAGCAGGTCGTCACCGACGGCCAGGTGCGTGCGGTGGTCCTCAACTCCGGCGGCGCCAACTGCGGCACCGGCCCGGACGGGTTCCAGACCACCCATGCCACCGCCGAGCTGGTGGGCGCGCTGCTCGACGACGGCGCCAAGGACGTCGTCGTCTGCAGCACCGGCCTCATCGGCCCGCTCTTCAACCGCGAGCGGCTGCTTGCCGGCGTGGAGGCCGCGCACCAGGCCCTGGCGCACGACGGGGGAGCGGCCGCCGCCACGGCCATCATGACCACGGACACGGTGAGCAAGCAGGCCGTCGTGACCGGCGCCGGCTTCACCGTCGGTGGGATGGCGAAGGGCGCCGGCATGCTCGCGCCAGCACTGGCCACGATGCTCGTGGTCCTCACCACGGACGCCGACGTCAGCGCCCTGGACTGCGACCGGGCGCTGCGGGCTGCCACCCGAACGACCTTCGACCGGCTCGACTCCGACGGCTGCCAGTCCACCAACGACACGGTGCTCCTGATGGCCTCCGGGGCCGGCTCGGCACCGGACCCGGCCGCGTTCGACGAAGCCGTCCGGGCCCTCTGCGCCGACCTCGCCTCGCAGCTCCTGCACGACGCGGAGGGCTCCGCCCACGACATCGCCATCGAAGTGGTCGGCGCGGCGTCGGAGGACGACGCGGTGGAGGTCGGCCGGTCAGTGGCCCGCAGCAACCTCTTCAAGTGCGCGGTCTTCGGCGAGGACCCCAACTGGGGCCGGGTGCTCGCCAGCGTCGGGACCACCGGCGCGGAGTTCGACATCTACGCGCTGGACGTGGACTTCAACGGCGTCCCGGTGTGCCGGGCGGGGCAGGCGCACGCCGACCCGTCGGGCGTCGTCTTCGCGGGACGTGACGTCCACGTCCGCATCGACCTCCACGCCGGATCCGCCACCGCGACGATCCTCACCAACGACCTCACCACGGCGTACGTGCACGAGAACTCGGCGTACTCCACATGACGGCCCGCAACCACGACGCCCTGCCGAAGGCCGCCACCCTCGTCGAGGCGCTGCCTTGG
>JAOPVZ010000279.1 GCA_025965935.1 Frankiales bacterium
GCAGCAGCGGGCAGCGGAGCCTGCGGTTGGGAGCTCTACAGGTGGAGACGCGCGAGCACATCTACGTCGGCGGGGAGTTCGTCCCCAGCACGGGCACCGGGGTCATCGAGGTGATCAGCCCCCACACCGAGGAGGTCATCGCTCGCGTCCCCGACGGCACCAACGGCGACATCGACAAGGCCGTCGCCGCCGCCCGCGAGGCCTTCGACAACGGGCCGTGGCCGCGGCTCACGCCGGCGGAGCGGGCCGGGTACCTGTCCCGGCTGTCCGCCCTCATCCAGGGCAACCTCGACGAGTGGGCCGGCATCGTCAGCCGCGAGATGGGCTCGCCGTTCACGTTCAGCCAGATGGGCCAGATCTTCGCGAGCACGATGGTGCTCGACTACTACGCCGGCCTCGCGGAGACCTACCACTTCGAGGAGCTGCGCCAGGGCATCATGGGGCCCGCCCTCGTGCGTCGCGAGCCGGTCGGTGTCGCCGCCGCGATCGTCCCCTGGAACGTGCCGCTGTTCACCACGGTCCTGAAGCTCGGCCCCGCGCTGCTGGCCGGTTGCACGGTGGTGCTGAAGCCGTCGCCCGAGACGCCGCTGGACGCCTACAAGCTCGCCGAGGCCTGCGAGGAGATCGGCCTGCCGAAGGGCGTGCTCAACATCGTCGTCGCCGGCCGCGAGGTCGGTGCGCACCTGGTGTCGCACCCTGGCATCGACAAGGTCGGCTTCACCGGCTCCACCGCTGCCGGCAAGCAGATCGCCGCGGCCGCCGGCGCCCAGCTCAAGCGCGTGACGCTGGAGCTCGGCGGCAAGAGCGCCTCGATCTTCCTGCCCGACGCCGACCTGTCGATCGCGGTGCCGCAGGCGCTGTCGTCCGGCTTCATGAACAACGGCCAGGCCTGCGTGGCGCAGACCCGCATCCTGGTCAGCCGCGACCGGTACTCCGAGACCGTCGATGCGCTGGCGGAGTTCACCGCCGCGCAGGTCGTCGGCGACCCGATGGACCCGGCGACCAACATCGGGCCGCTGGTCGCCCAGCGGCAGCGCGAGCGGGTCGAGGGCTACATCGCGATCGCGCAGAAGGAGGGCGGCAAGATCGCCGTCGGCGGCGGCCGGCCGGCGTCGCAGTCGAAGGGCTGGTACGTCGAGCCGACCCTCGTCATCGACGTCGAGGCGAAGCACACCATCGCCCAGCAGGAGGTGTTCGGACCGGTCGTGTCCGTGCTCGCCTACGACGACGTCGCCGACGCTGTGCGGATCGCCAACGACAGCGACTACGGCCTGTCGGGCTCGGTGTTCACCGCCGACGTGGCGGCCGGCATCGACATCGCGCGCCAGGTCCGCACCGGCACCTACACGGTGAACGCCTTCGCGCTGGAGTTCGCCGCCCCGTTCGGCGGGTTCAAGCAGTCCGGAGTCGGTCGCGAGCTCGGTCCGGAGGGGCTCGCTGCCTACCTGGAGGCCAAGTCGATCTCGCTGCCTGCCGGCACCGACGTGCCCGGCGTCCCCCACGTCTGAGGTGGGCGCGCAGACCACGACCGACGAGGTCCTGGCGGGGGTCGACCTGACGGGGCGCACCGCCCTGGTCACGGGCGCCTCCGCCGGCCTCGGCGCAGAGACGGTGCGCGCGCTGCAGGCCGCCAGCTGCGAGGTCGTCGGGGCTGCCCGCGACCTGTCCAAGGCCGCCGCGGTGGTCGACTGCGACCTGGTCGAGCTCGACCTCGCCTCCCTCGACTCGGTACGGCGGGGGGCTGAGGCTGCGGCGAAGCGGCTGCCGCGGATCGACCTGCTCATCAACAACGCCGGGGTGATGGCGTGCCCGCTGGCGCGCACCGCCGAGGGCTTCGAGCTGCAGCTCGGCACCAACCACCTCGGGCACTTCGCGTGGACCACGGCGCTGCTGCCCAACCTGGTGAGCGGCTCGCGGATCGTGAACCTGTCCAGCCGCGGGCACTTCCGCTCACCGATCCGCTGGGACGACCCGCACTTCCGCACCTCCGAGTACGAGAAGTGGCAGGCCTACGGGCAGAGCAAGACCGCGAACGTCCTGTTCACGGTCGAGCTCGAGCGACGGCTGGCCGACCAGGGCGTGCACGCCTTCGCCGTACACCCGGGGGTGATCCTCACCGAGCTGGGACGGCACCTGACGGCCGAGGACTCCGCGGGCCTCGCGCGGGTGCTGCCGCGGTTCAAGACGATCCCGCAAGGGGCCGCCACCACCGTCTACGCGGCCACAGCTCCGGACCTGCCGGGCGGCAGCTACCTCGAGGACTGCCAGGCGGCAGGGCCGGTCAACGAGGCCGACCGGGCCCATGCCGACGCCGGTGTCATGGGCTGGGCCGTCGACCCCGAGCAGGCCGCCCGCCTCTGGGACTGGTCCGAGTCCCAGACCGCCTGACCCCCTGCCTGAACTCTCACCCCTCTCCACCCCGCGCGCTTCCTGAGCTCTCGCCCGCTGCGGACCCCCTCGGCACGCTCAGCAGCGGACGGCTGTCGTGCGAGAGTGCAGGAACCCACGGAAGCCCGTGTGCGAGAGCTCAGGAAGGGGCTAGTCGGCGTCGGGGTTGGGCGGGAGCTCGAGGGTCCGCGGGGTGTCGGCCTCGATCGGACCGGTCTTCATCGAGCCCCCGGGTGAGCCGAGCGCCTCGTCCTTGCCCGGCAGCACGTCGTAGAAGAAGACCCGGTTGTCCTCCTTGTCCACCACCTTCTCGGTGGGGAGGGTGCGGTCCGGGTAGATCGCGTCCACGGGGCAGACCGGCTCGCAGGCGCCGCAGTCGATGCACTCCTTGGGCTGGATGTAGAGCTTGCGGTCGCCCTCGTAGATGCAGTCCACAGGGCACTCCTCGATGCAGGACATGTCCTTGATGTCCACGCACGAGGAGGTGATCACGTACGTCACGCCTGAGCGCCTTCCGTCGAGTGGCCCGGGAACACCGTTGCCTCCGGATCGATCACGGTAGCCGCGTTGTTCACCGCCGTTGCGGCCTCCCCGAAGCCGACCGAGATGAGGCGCACCTTGCCGGGGTACTCGGTGATGTCGCCGGCCGCGAACACACGTGGCAGGTTGGTCGCCATCGTGGTGTCGACCAGGATGTGGCGGTCCTGCGTGGCGAGCCCCCAGGCCTCCAGCGGGCTGATGTCGGCGGTGAACCCCAGCGCCGCGACCAGGGCGTGGCAGGGGATCTCGCGGGACTCCTTGGTCTTGACGTCGCGCACCGTCAGCGACGCGACCGTGCCGTCACCGTTGACCGACACCGGCGACACCGGGGTGATGACGGTGATCGAGGAGTCCTTGAGCAGCTTCACCGAGTGGGCGTGCGCGCGGAACTCGTCGCGCCGGTGCACGAGCGTGACCGACGCGGCCACCCCCTCGAGACCGAGCGCCCAGTCGACGGCGCTGTCGCCGCCGCCCACGACGACGACGTCCTTCCCGGCGTACGGGACGTAGGTGGGCACGATGTACTCCAGGCCGTTGCCCTCGAACACCTCGCCGCCGGGCAGCGGGCGCGGGTTGAACGTCCCGATGCCGCCGGTGACGATGACCGCCTTCGCCTCCACCGTCAGCCCGGAGGTGCAGGTGACCAGCACGTCGTCGCCGCGGTCGGAGTAGCCGATGGCCTGCTCGCCGAGCAGGTACTTCGGCTCGAACGGCGCCGCCTGGTTGACGAGGTTCTCCACCAGGTCCTTGCCGCGCACCGCCGGGAAGCCGGCGATGTCGAAGATCATCTTCTCCGGGTACAGGGCGGTGATCTGGCCACCCGCCTCCGGCAGGGCGTCGAGGACGGCCACCGACAGCCCGCGGAAGCCCGCGTAGTAGGCGGCGTTCAGCCCGGACGGGCCCGCGCCCACGACCAGGACGTCTACACCGACGTCAGCCACCTGTCACCTCCGGGAAACAAGAACACGTTACAAAATGGCACCGGGTGCCGTCACGCCGCCCCCATCGCGGCGAGCGCTGCGGCCACCAGCACGTCGACCCCGACGCGCAGCGCCCCCTCGTCGACGTCGAAGGTCGGCTGGTGCAGGTCCATCGGCCGCTCCGAGCCGGGCGGCCGCACCCCGAGCCGGGCCATCGCCCCGGGCACGTGGTCGAGGTACCACGCGAAGTCCTCGCCGCCGAGCGACTGCTGGGTCGCCACGAGGGCCGAGGACCCCAGCGCCCGGCGCACGGCGGCGCCGAGCAGCGCCGTGGCCGCGGGCTCGTTCACCACCGGCGGCACCCCGCGCTGGTAGGTCACGACGGCACGGGCGCCGTACGGCGAGACCAGCCCTTGCACGAGCCGCTCGACCAGCTCCGGGGCCTGCTGCCACGCGTTCTTGTCGAGGACTCGCAGCGTCCCGGTCAGGACGCCCTCGCGCGGGATCGCGTTGCGGGCGTTGCCCGCGGCCACCTGCCCCCAGACAAGGCAGAGGCCGGCCCGCGGGTCGACGAGCCGGGACAGCGCGTCGGGCAGGCCGGTTGCGACGGTGGCCAGCGCGTGTACGAGGTCGACGGTGTTGTGCGGGCGGCTCGTGTGGCCGCCCGGGCCCGTCAGGCGCACCTCGACAGCGTCGGCGGCGGCGGTGATCGGTCCGGCCTTCAGCCCGATGTGGCCCACCTCGAGCGACGGGTCGCAGTGCATGGCGAAGATCGTCGAGACGCCGTCCAGCAGCCCCTCCTCGATCACGTCGAGGGCACCGCCGGGCATCTGCTCCTCGGCGTGCTGGAAGATCAGCCGCACCCGGCCCGGCAGCTGCCGCTGGGCGAGCTCCAGGCCCGCGCCGAGCACCACGGCGGTGTGCACGTCGTGGCCGCAGGCGTGGCAGACACCGTCGATCGTCGAGCGGTAGGGAACGTCCTTCTCGTCCTGCACCGGCAGGGCATCGATGTCGGCGCGCAGTGCGACGAGCGGCCCCTCGCGACCGACGTCGCAGACCAGTCCGCTGCCGGCGGCCAGCACCTTCGGCGAGAGCCCGGCGGCGGCGAGGTGGTCGGCGAGGACGGCGGTCGTGCGGCGCTCCTGGCGGCCGAGCTCGGGATGCCGGTGCAGGTCCCGCCGCACCTCGACCAGGTCGAGGTTCACGGCGCGCCCGCGTCGAACTCCGCCGTCAGGCTGTCGACGACCGCATGCAGGTCACCGTCGGCGGCAGCGGCCGCCGCGCGCTGCCGCTGGTACGAGGCGCCCTTCGCGACGACCTCCTCGATCCGCGCCAGCTCCTCGACGCAGTCCAGCCGCTCTGCTGTCGGCTTGAGGTCCTGCGCCAGCTCGAGCAGCGCGTCCCTGACCGGCCGGGTGGTCTCGTCCTCGCGGATGATCTCGGCCGCCATCCCGTACCGGGCCGCCCGCCACTTGTTCTCGCGGACCACCCAGCCCTTCGGGGTGGGCAGCTTGTAGCCCTTGTCGATCTCGCGGTCGAGGACGTCGACCAGGCACTGCGACAGCGCCGCCACCATGCCGACCTCGTGCAGGGTCGGCAGGCCGTCGCAGATCCGCAGCTCGACGGTCCCGTACGTCGGGTGCGGTCGGATGTCCCACCACACCTCCTTGATGGAGCCGATCGTGCCGGTCGAGATGAGCGTCTCCATGTAGGACTCGAACTCGTCCCACCCGGCCAGCTGGTAGGGCAGGCCGGCGGTCGGGAGGTTCTCGAAGACCTTCGACCGGCTGGAGGCCAGTCCGGTGTCGTGCCCGATCCAGTACGGCGAGGAGGCGCTCAGCGCGAGGAAGTGCGGGATGTAGGAGGTTAGGGCGTTGACGATCGGGATGGCCTTATCCGGCGACCGCACGCCGACGTGCACGTGGACGCCGAAGATCTGCAGCTGGCGGGCCAGCCACTGCATGTCCTCGACGAGCTTCGCGTAGCGCGGGCTGGGGCTGATCGTCTGGGTGGCCCAGTCGGTCGTCGGGTGGGTGCCAGCGCACATCATGGCCAGCCCCCTGGCCTCGACCAACGGCCGCAGCTCGGCCACGGTTGCCGCCAGGTCAGCGGTGGCCTCGGACACGGTCGAGCAGACGCCGGTGATGATCTCGATGGTCGACTCGAGCAGCTCGTGCTTGGCCTTCGGGTGCTCGCCGTCGGGCGACAGCTCGCGCAGGATCTCGCTGGCCGCGCTCGTGAGCTCCCGGGTCTCCCGAGAGACGAGCTGCAGCTCCCACTCCACGCCGAGGCTCGAGCGCGAGGAGGCCTCGAACGGGATCTTCAACGCGCGAGCACCTCCACCAGCAGTCGTGGGCGGTCAGAGTAAACAGCGTCCAGCCCTCTTCGTACTGCCCACCGCATGGTCCAGGGGAACTGCACGTCCCACGCGAAGGTGAGCAGCCCTGCCTCATGGGCGTTGCGGATCAGACGCCTCGTCCAGCGACCGTGCCGGAGGTTGACCGCGTCGATCCCTGCGGCCGACACCAGGCCCATCGCGCGCCGGCCACCCAGGACCGCGTCCCGCCAGCGCATGTCGGTCACCAGCCGCACGTCCGGGTCGAGGCGGCGCCAGGCCGCCGAGCTCAGCGACCCGCCGCAGAGCCACAGGCGAGAGGGGTCGAACCCGGCCTCGCGGGCAACCTGCACGGTGCGCGCCGCGACGTCGCCGGGGCCTTTCACGTCGAGCGAGAGGTCGAAGTCGGTGCCGCAGGCGGCGAACAGCCCTGCGAGCGACAGCGGCGGGACGGGTTCGCGGTGCAGCGGCCCGTGGTGCAGCAGCGGCTCCCCGTCACTGTCCAGCCAGACGTCGGACTCGAGCCCGGTGACGCCGAGCGCGAGCGAGTGCTGAAAGGCCTCGAGCGAGTTCTCAGGCCTTTCGGCCATCCCGCCTCGATGGGCGAACCCGATGACCTTCCTCGGTGAGGTCCTCACCCTCGGCCGGGACCTTGAGCTCGGGGATCGGCTGGGTCGACCAAGCGGTGGTCAAGGAGCGGGCGACGTGGAAGCGATCCACCTCGTCGAGCCGGTGGTTGCGCCTGAGCAGCGGCAGCGCGAGGAGCAGGGCGAAAACGGCAAGGGCCGCGATGACGGCGTACACGATCACAGGGGAAGTCCTCCCTAGTCGGGTCGGTCCCCCCTGGACTGTTCGACACCGAACAACTCCGAGTCTAGAAGAACTCCTGGGGGGTGTAGACCCCCCAGACCTCACGAAGTGCGCCGCAGACCTCGCCGACGGTGGCCATAGCTCGCAAAGCGTCCTTCATGGGGTACAGCACGTTCTCGCTGCCGACGGCCGCCTTCTTCAGCGCGTCGAGGGCGGTGTCGACCGCCACCTGGTCGCGCTGGGCGCGCAGCTCCTTGAGGCGGCCCCGCTGGTCGACCTCGATCTGCGGGTCGACGCGGAGCGGCTCGTACCGCTCCTCCTGGGCGGCCTGGAACTTGTTGAGCCCGACCACGATCCGCTCGCCGCTGTCGATGCCCTGCGCGATGGCGTACGCCGACTTCTCGATCTCGCTCTTCTGGAAGCCCGTCTCGATGGCGGCCACCGCCCCGCCGAGCTCCTCCACCTTGGCCATCAGCTCCCGGGCGCCCTTCTCCACCTCGTCCGTCATCGCCTCGACGACGTAGGACCCGGCGAACGGGTCGACGGTCGCGGTGACATCGGTCTCGTAGGCGAGGACCTGCTGCGTCCGCAGTGCCAGGGTCGCCGCCTTGGCGGTCGGCAGCGCGATCGCCTCGTCGAAGGAGTTGGTGTGCAGCGACTGCGTCCCGCCGAGCACCGCAGCGAGGCCCTGCACGGCGACCCGGACCAGGTTCACCTCGGGCTGCTGCGCGGTCAGCTGCACCCCGGCCGTCTGGGTGTGGAAGCGCAGCATCTGGGACTTGGGGTCCTTGGCGCCGAACTGGTTCTTCATGACGTCGGCCCAGATCCGGCGGGCGGCGCGGAACTTCGCGACCTCCTCGAGGATCGTGGTGCGGCTCACGAAGAAGAACGCCAGCCGCGGCGCGAAGTCGTCGACGTCCTGGCCGGTCTCGACGGCGGCGCGGACGTACTCGATGCCGTCGGCGAGGGTGAACGCGATCTCCTGCGTGGGGGACGCCCCGGCCTCCGCCATGTGGTAGCCGGAGATCGAGATGGTGTTCCACTTCGGGATCTCGGTGCGGCAGTACTCGAAGATGTTGGTGATGAGCCGCAGCGAGTGCGCCGGCGGGTAGATGTAGGTGCCGCGGGCGATGTACTCCTTGAGCACGTCGTTCTGGATGGTGCCGGTGATCTTGTCGCCGCTGATGCCGTTCTCCTCGGCGACCAGCTGGTACATCAGCAGCAGCACCGCGGCGGGGGCGTTGATGGTCATCGAGGTGCTGACCTGGTCCAGCGGGATGCTGTCGAAGAGGACCCGCATGTCCTCCAGGGAGTCGATCGCGACGCCGACCTTGCCCACCTCGCCATGGCTGATGGTGTCGTCGGAGTCGTAGCCCATCTGGGTCGGCAGGTCGAAGGCGACGGACAACCCGCCGGTGCCGTTGGCGACCAGCATCCGGTAGCGCTCGTTGCTCTCCTTGGCGGTGCCGAACCCGGCGTACTGCCGCATGGTCCACGGCCGGCCCGTGTACATGCTCGGGTAGACGCCGCGGGTGAACGGGTACTCCCCCGGCCTGCCGAGGCGCTCCTGCAGGTCCGGGGCCACCTCGGTGTAGAGCGGCTCGATGGGGAAGCCGGACTCCGACTCGCGCGTCATAGGCGCACGGTATCCAGCGCTTCCCGGCCGTGTTGCACGAGGTGACCAGTGCCACACGTGCCGAGTCGATCCGGCGTTTCCCCGTCGTTAGCATCCTTGTCATGGCGGTGCGGGATGAGTAAGGCGCCTGCGGGGACGCTGTACCGCGGACGCGAGGGCATGTGGTCCTGGGTGGCGCACCGCGTGACCGGCGTGCTGGTGTTCTTCTTCCTGTTCGCGCACGTTCTCGACACCGCTCTCGTGCGGGTCTCCCCCGACACCTACGACAAGGTGATCAGCACCTACAAGACACCGATCGTCAACCTCTTGGAGTTCGGTCTCATCGCCGCGGTGCTCTACCACGCGCTCAACGGGCTGCGAATCATGGCGATCGACTTCTGGGAGAAGGGCCCGCGCTACCAGAAGCAGATGACCTACGCCGTCCTGACGCTGTGGTTCGTGCTCATGGCGGGCGCCGCGTACCCGGTGCTCGCGACCTCGTTCCGCAAGGCCTTCGGATCGTGACGACCACCAGCCCGCAGCTCGAAGCGCCGCGGTCCCGGTCGCGCTCGCGGACCAGCTTCGAGATGTACAGCTGGATCTTCATGCGGATGAGCGGGCTGCTGCTGGTGGTGCTCGTCCTCGGGCACCTGCTGATCATGAACGTCCTCGACGGCGGGGTGCAGCGGGTCAACTGGGGCTTCGTGGCCGGCCGCTGGGCCTCGCCCTTCTGGCGCACCTGGGACCTCATGCAGCTGTGGCTGGCCGAGCTGCACGGCACCAACGGGCTGCGCACCGTCATCAACGACTACGCGGTCCGCGACTCCACGCGCTTCTGGCTGAAGATGCTTCTCTACACCTCGGCGTTCCTCGTCCTGGTGCTCGGCACGCTCGTCATCTTCACCTTCGACCCGAACATGAAGTAGGCGAACGATGGTGCAGTTCCACCGCTACGACACGGTCATCGTCGGCGCCGGCGGCGCCGGGATGCGGGCCGCGCTCGAGGCCGGGCAGCGGTCCCGCACCGCCGTGCTGACCAAGCTCTACCCGACCAGGTCGCACACCGGCGCCGCCCAGGGCGGCATGTGCGCCGCCCTCGCCAACGTCGAGGAGGACAACTGGGAGTGGCACACCTTCGACACCATCAAGGGCGGCGACTACCTCGTCGACCAGGACGCCGCCGAGGTGATGTGCAAGGAGGCCATCGACGCGGTCCTTGACCTGGAGAAGATGGGGCTGCCGTTCAACCGCACCCCCGAGGGCCGGATCGACCAGCGCCGCTTCGGCGGCCACACCCGCAACCACGGCGAGGCCGCCGTGCGCCGGTCCTGCTTCGCCGCCGACCGCACCGGCCACATGATCCTGCAGACGCTGTACCAGCAGTGCGTCAGGCACGGCATCGAGTTCTACAACGAGTTCTACGTTCTCGACCTGCTGATGAACGACGGCCGCACCGCCGGCGTCGTCGCCTACGAGCTTGCGACCGGTGAGCTGCACGTGTTCCAGGCGAAGTCGGTGCTGTTCGCGACGGGCGGGTTCGGCAAGGTCTTCAAGGTCACCTCGAACGCCCACACCCTCACCGGCGACGGCATGGGCATCGTCTTCCGGCGCGGGATCCCCCTGGAGGACATGGAGTTCTACCAGTTCCACCCGACCGGGATCTGGAAGATGGGCATCCTGCTCACCGAGGGCGCACGCGGCGAGGGCGGCATCCTGCGCAACAAGGACGGCGAGCGCTTCATGGAGCGCTACGCCCCCACCATCAAGGACCTCGCGCCTCGCGACATGGTGGCCCGGGCCATCTACACCGAGATCCGCGCCGGCCGAGGCTGCGGACCGGCAGGGGACCACGTCTACCTCGACCTCACGCACCTGCCGCCGGAGCAGCTCGACGCGAAGCTGCCCGACATCACCGAGTTCGCCCGGACCTACCTCGGCATCGAGCCCTACACGGACCCGATCCCGATCCAGCCGACGGCGCACTACGCGATGGGCGGCATCCCCACCGACATCGACGCCAACGTGCTGCGGAACAACACCGAGGTGGTGCCGGGGCTGTTCGCCGCAGGCGAGGTGGCCTGCGTGTCTGTCCACGGCGCGAACCGGCTGGGCACCAACTCGCTGCTCGACATCAACGTCTTCGGCCGCCGGGGCGGCCTGGCGGCCGCGGCCTACGCCAACTCCCAGGTGCACCACGTCGAGCTGCCCGACGACCCGGCCAGCCAGGTCGAGGCGCTGCTGCAGCGGCTGCGCGACGGCGGCGGCCAGGAGAACGTCGCCGCGATCCGCTCGGACCTGCAGGAGACGATGGACGCGCACGCCTCGGTCTACCGGACCGAGGCGACGCTTAAGCAGGCCGAGGTCGACATCGTGGCGCTCAAGGCCCGGTACGAGAAGGTTGGCGTCTCCGACCGCGGGCTGCGCTACAACACCGAGCTGCTGGAAGCCGTCGAGCTCGGCTTCCTGCTCGACCTGGCGCAGGTGCTCGTCGTGTCGGCGCTGGCCCGCAACGAGTCGCGGGGCGGGCACTTCCGCGAGGACTTCCCGACCCGCGACGACGTGACCTTCATGCGCCACACCATGGCCTACAAGGACGGCTCGGACGTGCGGCTCGACTACAAGCCGGTCGTGCAGACCCGGTACCAGCCGATGGAGCGGAAGTACTAGTGACGACCACCGAAGAACGCCCCACGCAGGAGCTCGGCGTGCACCAGCGGCTCGTCACCCTGAAGATCCGGCGCTACGACCCGGAGACCGACCCGGACGCCTACTGGCAGTCCTTCGAGGTGCCGGTCGAGAAGGGCGACCGGCTGCTCGACGCCCTGCACTACGTCAAGTGGTACCTCGACGGCTCCCTGACCTTCCGGCGCTCCTGTGCGCACGGCGTCTGCGGCTCCGACGCGATGCGCGTCAACGGCGTGAACCGGCTGGCCTGCAAGGTCCTCGTGAAGGACTTGGGCGAGGAGATCACCGTCGAGCCGATCAAGGGGCTGCCGACGATGAAGGACCTGCTCGTCGACATGGAGCCGTTCTTCGACGCCTTCCGCTCGATCAAGCCGTTCCTCATCACGTCCGGCAACGAGCCGACCCGGGAGCGGCTGCAGAGCGCTGCGGACCGCGCCCGCTACGACGACACGACGAAGTGCATCATGTGCGCCGCCTGCACGACGTCGTGCCCGGTCTTCTGGAACGACGACCAGTACTTCGGCCCGCAGGCCATCGTCATGGCGCACCGGTTCATCTTCGACAGCCGCGACGAGGGCGCCGACGAGCGGCTGGAGATCCTCAACGACAAGGAGGGCGTCTGGCGCTGCCGGACGACCTTCAACTGCACTGACGCCTGTCCCCGCGGCATCGAGGTCACGAAGGCCATCCAGGAGGTCAAGCGCGCGCTGATCTTCCGCCGCAGCTGACGCACCGCAGTGCTCAGGAAGGTCCGGTACGCCGGAGGGCGCGGGCGCCGATCCACAGCACTCCGGTGCCGAGGACGAGGGACACGGCCGTCAGCACCACGTGCACGACCAGGAACGCGGTCGGGTCGCCGTGCGAGAACGAGCGGTCGTCCTTCCAGATGTTGCGCAGGAAGGTGGGCCAGATGACCCACTGGAACACGCCGACGG
>JAOPVZ010000136.1 GCA_025965935.1 Frankiales bacterium
ACGGTGGAGGCAGGACGCGCCATCAGGGCGGCCAGGCAGCAGAACGGTTGGAGCCAGCGGCATCTCGCGTCCGTGGCCGGTGTCGACGCTGCGGTGGTGGCCCGAGCCGAGAGCGGCGCGCGTCCCCCGAGCTGGGACCTCGTGGTGACGCTGCTGACCGCGGCGGGACGGGACCTGCAGCTCGCTCTGGAACCGATCGCGCCCGATGAGGGACTGCGGGCGTGGCTGAGCGAGTCCACGTCTCAGCGTCTCTACTGGTTCCTGGGCGGCCGCGCGCGGATGATCTCCGACACGCGCCACCCCCCGTGGGCGGCCCTGCAGCGCGCTTCGGTGCATCGCCCGGTCGTGCTGCTCCCGAAGGCCTCGCTCGGCGTGTGGCTGCCGGACGAGCCGGCACCGGTCCCGCTGCCGATTGCCGTGCCCGCGCGGATCGCGTACGGACGGGAGCTGCCCGAGGACCCAGCCCTGGAGGTCACGGTGGGTCCGGTTCGGCTGGCGGGCCTGGTCCCCGTCGGCGTGACGCAGCGCTTCGAGGTCCTGGTCTTCCCGCCGGAGCATCCCCTCATGGCCGTCGACCCTGTCACCAGCGCCCGCCTGCGAGGTGTCGCACGGCTCCTGGATGCCGAAGCACGCCGGGACGGGGGGCGTCGACGAGCCGCAGCACACGCGGACAGCTCGGTACTTCGTGAGCATGCCTTCGTCGTGACTCGGAAGCGGTTCAAGAGGGTCCGGAATGCAGATCCTGACCCGCGGGACCGTCGCGACTGGCGGCTCGGGGGCGAGGCCAGCTTCCGGCAGTGGCTCGGCGCCCGGGGGTTCCCGCTCCGCGAGCAACCGGACCTCTGAGAGGCTCAGCACGTGCCTGGACAGCTGATGCTCCTCGACTCCCCCGCCCTCTGGTATCGGGCGTTCTACGGCGTGCCGGACAGCGTGCGCAGCCCGCAGGGCGAGCCGGTGAACGCGGTGCGCGGGTTCCTGGACCTGGTGAGCCGAACCGTGAAGGAGCAGCGGCCGGCACGGTTGGTCGCGACGCTCGACCTCGACTGGCGGCCGGCCTTCCGGGTGGCGGCTGTTCCGTCGTACAAGCTGCACCGGACGACCGAGGGAGGCGCCGAGGCCGAGCCGCCGGAGCTGGCACCCCAGGTGGCCGTGATCCTCGAGGTGCTGGCCGCACTCGGGGTGGCCGTGGTGGGCGCCGAGGGGCACGAGGCCGACGACGTCATCGGGACGCTGGCGAGCCGCGAGACGGGCGCGGTGGACATCGTCACCGGCGACCGCGACCTGCTGCAGCTGGTGAACGACGTGGGGCCGGTGCGGGTGCTCTACGCCGTCGAGAAGATGAAGCCGTACGGCGAGGCCGAGGTGAGTGCGAAGCACGGCATCCCCGGCCGTTCCTACGCCGAGTTCGCGGTGCTGCGGGGCGATCCGTCGGACGGGCTGCCGGGCGTGAAGGGCGTCGGCGAGAAGACCGCGGCGGCGCTGGTCAGCCGGTTCGGCGACGTGGACGGCATCCTGGCGGCCCTCGACAGCGGCAGCGAGGACGGCTTCCCGGGCGGCGCGCGGGCCAAGCTCGAGGCGGCCCGGGACTACCTCGCGGTGGCCCCAGCCGTCAGCCGGGTGGTCCGCGACCTGCCGCTGCCGGAGCTCGACGATGCACTCCCCCGGGCGCCCAAGGACCCCGCGGCGCTGCTGGCGCTGTCCGACCGCTGGGGGCTGGAGAGTCCCCTCGAGCGGTTCCTGCAGGCGATGGAGGCCGTGCATGCGCGGTAACATTGCTACTGATGAGTAACCGCGCGTTCTCGGTCCTCAGCCGTGAGGCCGAGCTCTCCTCGGCAGCGACCGAGGAGCTCGACGTGCTCGTCGTGGGAATGGGCGCCACCGGGGCGGGTGTGGCGCTTGACGCCGCCAGCCGAGGGCTGCGGGTCGCGGTGCTGGACAAGGGTGACCTGGCGAGCGGGACCAGCTCCAAGAGCAGCAAGCTGGTGCACGGGGGGCTGCGGTACCTGGAGAACTACGAGTTCGGCCTGGTGCGGGAGGGCGTCGTCGAGCGACAGCTGCTCATGAAGCTGGCGCCGCACCTGGTCCGCCCGATGGACTTCCTCTACCCGGTCTGGCCGGACACCGCCAAGCGCCGGCTGCTCGGGCTCGGGCTGACGACCTACGACGTCTTCGCCCTGGCGTCGCTGGCCGGCCGCGGCGGCGCCACCCGGCGGCACGAGAAGGTCAGCGCGGCTGAGGCGATCGCCCTGGCGCCGGCCCTCGAGGACAGCGGGCTGGCCTACAGCTACCTGTACGGCGATTGCGCGACCGATGACGCCCGGCTCGTGCTGGCGGTCGTGCAGGCCGCCCGCCGCTACGGCGCGCTGACGGTCACGCACGCCGAGGTGGTCGGGCTCACCCACGACAACGGGCGGGTGTCAGGCGCCACCGTCCTGGACCGCCTCACGGGCGAGACCGTCGCCATCCGGGCCCGGCACGTCGTCAACGCGACCGGTGTGTGGGTGGACCAGCTGCAGGGCTTCGAGGAGCCAGGTCGTACCGCAGTCGTGCAGCCGAGCAAGGGCGTGCACGTCGTGGTGCCCCGGGAACGGCTGCCGCTGCTGCAGGCCAGCGTGCTGCTGCCGAGCAAGCAGGGCGACGGGCGCTCGATGTTCGCCATCCCGTGGGGCCGGCAGACGATCCTCGGGACCACCGACACCCCGTACGACGGCCACCTGGACGGGCTGAGCCTCACCCAGGAGGACCTCGACTACGTCCTGGCCTCCGGCAACGCCGTGTTCAAGCGCGACCTGGTGCAGGACGACGTCCTCGGCGCGTGGGCCGGCGTCCGCCCCCTCATCAAGCAGGAGGGCCAGGACAGCATGAGCGACCTGAGCCGTCGGCACACCCTCGTCGAGGGCACCGGCGGGCTGCTGACCATCACCGGCGGCAAGCTGACGACCTACCGGCGGATGGCCAAGGACGTGGTCGACCGGATCGTCGAGCGCGACGGGACGAAGGCCCGCTGCCGCACCGACGAGATCAACATCTCCGGCACCCGACCGATGGGTGAGCTGCTGGCCGAGACCCGAGGCCTCGCCCGCGGGCTGGGACTGACGCAGGAGGTCGCGGAGTCGCTGGTGCGGCAGTGCGGTGAGACCGCATCGCACGTGCTCAGCCTGGTGCAGGCCGACCGGTCACTCGGAGCGCCGCTCTCGCCGCACGCCCCGCACATCGCCGCTGAGGTCGTGCACGCGGCCCGCTCCGAGGGCGCGGCCTCCGTCGATGACGTCTTCAGCCGCCGGATGCGACTGTCGCTGCGCGCCAAGGACGCGGCGCTGCCGGCGGCTCCGCTCGCCGCCCAGCTGCTGGCACGGGAGCTCGGGCACGACGACGACTGGAGCCGGCGGCAGGTCGACGCCTACGCGGACGCGGTGCGCCAGGAGCGCGGCGTGCTGGGGCTGGACCTGGCGCAGGTCAGCTGACGCTGGACCAGGCCACCACGCCCCGGCGCACCGCGGCCACGGCGGCTCGCGCGGTCGAGCGGACCGGCTCCTCCGCCACCGTGGACACCTGTCCGAGCAGGTCGACCAGCTGCTTGCAGGACCGTACGAAGTCACCGGCCGTCAGGTCGGGGTCGTCGCGCAGCACCTGCTCGAGGTCCGCGCCGGACGCCCACCGCCAGACCGCCCAGCAGAAGCCTGGGTCCGGCTCGCGCAGGAAGTCGAGCCCGTGCTCAGCCTCCACGTCCCGCAACCGCGCCCAGGCGCTCGAGAGCTCATCCAGGCCGTACCGGATCGCCCCGCCGGGCAGCTGCGCGACCGGTTCGTCCGGCCGGCGGCTCTCGTAGACCAGGGACGACGCCACGGAGGCCAGCTCGGCGGCCGACAGGCCGTCCCAGGTGCCGGCCCGCAGTGACTCGACCACGAGCAGGTCGGCATCGTTGTAGACACGGGCCAGCTGCCGTCCGCTGTCGCTGACCGTCACGTCGCCGCCGGCGGCCCGCAGGTAGCCCAGCTGCTCGAGCACCGCGCAGACCTTGTCGAAGGTGCGCGCGATCGAGTGCGTCTTGCCCTCGACCCGCTTCTCGAGGTTGTCGGTGTCGTGCCGGAGCCGTGACCAGCGCTCGGCCCAGCGCAGGTGCTGCTCGCGCTCGTCGCAGCCATGGACCGGGTGCTGGCGCAGCTGCTGCCGCAACGACCCCAGCTCGGCGTCGTCCGCGGCGGTGGAGCGGGTACGGCGGGGTCGCTCGGGATGCAGTCCCAGCGCCCGGATCGAGGAGGCCAGGTCGCGGCGCGACTGTGGGCTGCGGTGGTTGAAGGACTTCGGGACCCGTACCCGGCCCAGCGGCTCCACGGCGACCGGGAAGTCCGCCTCGGACAGCCGGCCGGCCCAGCGGTCCTCCGTGACGACCAGCGGATGCGCCTGTCCGTCCTGGCCGACGCCGGGGTCGAGGACGACCGCGAGGCCGGAGCGGCGGCCTTGCGGCACGGCGATGACGTCGCCGACCTTGAGGGTCTGCAGTGACGCGGCAGCCTGGGCGCGTCGTTGCGTCGATCCCTGCCGGGCCAGCTCGGACTCCCGGCGCATGACGGCCTGCCGCAGCCGGTCGTACTCGCGGACGTCCCCGAGGTGGCAGGTCATGCCCTCGCGGTAGCCCTCCATCGCCTCGAGGTTCCGCGCCACCTGGCGTGCCAGGCCGACGACCGAGGCGTCCGCCTGGAACTGCGCGAAGGAGCTCTCGAGCAGCACCCGGGCGGACTCCCGACCGACACTGCCGACCAAGTTGGCCGCCATGTTGTACGACGGCCGGAACGACGACTTCAGCGGATAGGTACGGGTGGAGGCCAGGCCGGCGACCTGCCGCGGGTCCAGACCGGGCTGCCACAGGACGACGGCATGGCCCTCGATGTCGATGCCGCGGCGCCCGGCCCGGCCGGTGAGCTGGGTGTACTCCCCCGGCGTGATGTCGACGTGCGCCTCGCCGTTCCACTTCACGAGCTTCTCGAGGACGACGGAGCGAGCCGGCATGTTGATGCCGAGGGCGAGGGTCTCGGTGGCGAACACCGCCTTCACGAAGCCGGCGAGGAACAGCTCCTCGACGACCTCCTTGAAGGTCGGGAGCATCCCGGCGTGGTGCGCGGCGATGCCGCGCTCGAGGCCCTCGAGCCACTCCCAGTAGCCCAGCACCCGCAGGTCCTCGTGCGGGATCTCGTGAGTCCGCGCCTCGACGTGCCGGCGAACCTGGACCCGCTCCTCGTCGGTCGTGAGGCGCAGCCCGGAGCGCAGGCACTGCTCGACGGCGGCGTCGCACCCGGCCCGGCTGAAGATGAAGGTGATGGCGGGCAGCAGCCCTTCGCGGTCCAGCCGGAGCAGTACATCGGGACGACGGAGCACGGCGGGTCGCGGTGGCCGGCCGCCGCGCTCCCGGGGACGCCAGCGGTCCTCCTCACGGACCTTGCGCACCAGCTCCGGGTGCACCTCTCCGTTCGTGTCACCCCGCCCCTGTTCGCCTCCGGCGAAGAGGTCGTAGAGCCGGCTGCCGACCAGCACGTGCTGGAAGAGCGGTACCGGCCGGTGCTCCTCGACGACGACCTCGGTATCACCGCGAACGGTGACCAGCCACTCCGCGAACTCCTCGGCGTTGCTGACGGTTGCCGACAACGAGGTGAGGATGACGTCCTCCGGGAGGTGGATGATCACCTCCTCCCAGACCGCGCCGCGGGCCCGGTCAGCCAGGTAGTGGACCTCGTCCATGACGACATGACTGAGGCCGCGGAGGGCGCCGCTGCCGCTGTAGAGCATGTTGCGCAGGACCTCGGTGGTCATGACGACCACGTCGGCGTCGCCGTTGACGGCGGTGTCGCCGGTCAGCAGCCCGACGCGGTCGGCACCGTGACGCTCGACCAGGTCGGCGTACTTCTGGTTGGACAGCGCCTTGATGGGGGTCGTGTAGAAGCACTTGCGGCCGGCGCGCAGCGCCAGGAAGACGGCGAACTCCCCCACCACGGTCTTGCCGGCGCCGGTGGGTGCGGCGACCAGGACGCCACGGCTCTCCTCGAGGGCCTTGCAGGCGACCCGCTGGAAGGCGTCGAGCCCGAACGGGTAGCCGACCTCGAACTCGGCGAGGGCCGCCCCGCCCTGGCTTGCGCGGAAGGCCGCGTACCGCTCGGCGGGAGTGGACACCCCTTCAGGTTAGGCCGCGGCTCCGTCCGCCACCGCGGTCTACAGCTGCGAGGGGGTGGTGTCCACGTAGGACGGCTCGTCGGGGCTGAGCTCCTCCGGGGCGCTGCGCCTGTGCCGACGAGACCGCAGCCAGGCCGCGGCGACGCACAGCTCCCAAAGGATGACCAGCGCCCCGCCCAGGAACAGGAAGGTGAAGGGGTCGGTGCTGGGGGTGAGGACCGCCGCAGCCAGGAACAGGGTGAAGATCATGCCGCGCTGCCAGCGCATCATCCGCTCGAAGGTCAGCAGCCCGGTGAGGTTGAGGAAGACCACCACGACGGGGAACTCGAACGCGACACCGAACAACAGCAGCATGAGGGTCAGGAACGAGAAGTACTTGTCGAGCGTGAGCAGGTTCTGCACCCCCGGCCCGGCGATGTGCAGCAGGATCTTCAGGCCGTGCCCGACCGACAGGAAGCCCAGGGTGCAGCCGGCGAGGAACAGGGCCAGCGCTCCGGCGAGGAAGCTCCCGGCGTACCGCCGTTCCTGCTTGTGCAGCGCCGGCGTGATGAAGGCGCCGATCTGGTAGAGCCAGATCGGCGAGGTCGTGACGATCCCGCCGATGAAGGAGACCCGGAGCTTGGTGTTGAACGCGTCGAACACCCCAGTCACCACGAGGTCGCAGGACCGGTTCGGGTTGGCCTTGCAGTAGGGCTGGCGGAGGAAGTGGAAGATCGGCTCCCACAGGACGTAGCAGGCGATGACGCCGACCAGCAGCGCCAGCGCGCAGATGAGCAGCCGCCGCCGCAGCTCGCGGATGTGCTCGACCAGCGGCATCCGCCCGTCCGGTGAGCGGGGACCTCCCGCCACGGTCAGTTCTGGTCTGCTGTGCTGTCGGTGCTGGACTCAGGCAGCTGCTTCGGAGCCGGGGCGTGCCCGTCGGTACCGGTGGCGTCCTTGTCGTCGTCCTTCAGACCCTTGGCCTCGGCCTTGAGGATGCGCATCGACTGCCCCAGGGACCGCGCGGCGCCCGGGAGACGGGACGAACCGAAGATCACGATGCCGACCAGCAGCACGATGAGCACGGGGCCCTTCTCGAAGAACTCGAGCATGGGGCACCTCCTTGGTTGTGGACGACCCTCAGCGTACTCAGGAGGTGAGTGTCAGCGCGCGTTCGGCGGTTCCTGCACGGTCAGGCCGGGTGTGAGCTCACCGACCCGGCCGGAGGCGTCGCCGAGGGCGCGCATGAGGACGCGGACCCGCTTGTAGAGCAGCAGGGTCACCAGCAGGAGGAGCAGGACGGCGAGGACGCCGATCGCGACATCGACGAGGACCCAGGGCACGCCCTGACGCTAGCCGCTCAGGCGACGGCGCGGTCGACCAGGCTGGCCAGCAGATCGGTCTCACCGAGCAGCAGGGCGAAGTCCAGCAGGTCGTCGTACGACAGCGCCGGACCGATCTTGATCTCGAGGACCTCGGCCGGGAGGTCCCAGACCTGGGCCGGCACGCCGCCGGAGACCAGCAGCGAGACGACGTGGTCGTCGGCCGGCTTGCGGACCTCCGCGCCGCACGTCCCGCAGTCGAACGCGTAGTACGACAGCGGCGCGTGGTTGCAGACCATGAGGGCCACGTCGGCAGGGGTCAGCTCGACCTCGCCGCAGGTGGGGCAGGACGCCTTGATCGTGGTCATCGGTCGGCCTCTCGGTGGGCGCTCTTCGGGTACGACACCGACGACTTCGGCAGAACGCACGAAAGACTTGACGCAGATACACACCACGAGCTCGAGATGACTCGAGATGACTAGGTCCTCAGTGGTACCGATACGCCGCTAGCGCGCGCTCAGCGTCCACCCGGACCTGCTCCGCCAGCTCGGCCGGGGCGAGCACCCTGCCGCGGGTGCCCAGCGACAGCGCCAGCCGGCGCACCCAGGCGGTGCCCTGCGTACGCAGCGTCACCACCTGCCGTCCGTCACCGAGCTCCTCGACCGTGTCGCACGGGTAGTAGTCGCTGACCCAGGCGGCGCCGGGCTCGAGCGCAAGCGTCACGACGGTGTCGAGCTCGTCCGGCTGGAACAACCCCTGCGACAGGTCGCGGGAGGGGACATCTGCCGGCGGCGCGGCGGGCTCGTCGAGCAGCTGCACCTCCTGGACCCGGCCGAGGTGGAACATCCGAACGCCCTCGGCTCGTCGGCACCAGGCCTCGAGGTAGGGCTGACCGTCCGCCGTGACCAGCCGCAGCGGGTCGACCACCCGATCGGTGATCTCGTCGCGGCCCGCGGTCCAGTACCGCAGCCGCAGCGCGCGCTTCTTCTCCAGGGCCTCCCGCACCACCGGCAGCACCTGGTCATCGCCGAAGATCGCCACCTCGACCCGCTCAGCGGGCTCGGCGGCGGTGCCTGCGGCGGCTTCCACCTTGGCCAGTGCCCGCAGGACCGGCTCCGGCTCGGCGAGGCCCGGCGTCTCGGCCAGCGTGCGCAGCGCCACCACCAGGGCCAGCGCCTCGTCGACGGTGAGCCGCAGGGGACGGTCGACGCCCTGCGCGTCGGACAGCGTGATCGTGTCACCCTCGAACTCGATCTCGATCAGGTCGCCCGGGTAGTGGCCGGGCAGGCCGCACAGCCACAGCAGGTTGAGGTCCTTGCGCAGCCGCTCCTCGGTGACGCCGAAGTCGGCGGCCGCGGTCGCGAACGGCACCCCCGGCCGCGCCAGCAGGTACGGCACCAGCGCCAGCAGCCGGGGCAGCTGGTCCAGGGTGCCGCTCACCGGGTAGCCAGGGCGGTCAGGCGTCGTACGACGGACTCGCGGGCGTCCTCGGGAGCCAGCACCACGGCGTCCGCGCCGTAGCCGGTGATCCGGTCGGCGAACCGCTCCGTGTCGGAGAAGCCGAGCTCGACGACCTCCCAGCCGGGCTCGTCCGGGGTCACCGACGTCGCTGACCGCCGCAGCTCCCAGCAGCTCCCGCTGCGGACGCGGACCCTGGCGGTCTGCCGGGGCTGCATCTCGTCGGCCTCCCGGACGACCATGGCGCGCAGGTCGACGCCCTCGGGCTTGGCGACGGCGCCGTCCGGCCCCTCCGCCTTCACGTCGCCGACGATCCGGGAGAGCCGGAAGACGCGTGGTGCCTCGCGCACGAGGTCGTGGCCGACCAGATACCAGCGCCCGCGCCAGGAGACGACGCCCCAGGGCTCGACGTGCCGGTCCTCGTCCGTCGGCCGGCCCGCGGTCCGGTAGCGGAAGCGCAGTCGCCGCCCGTGGGTCGCGGCGGCCAGCACCGCCTCGAAGGCGGGCTCGCTGGCGCCGATCCGCGGTTCGAGGCCGGTGGCACCCGCCGGCGTCTCGATGCCGGCCGCTCGCAGCTTGAGCAGCGCAGACCCGGTGGCGCCCGCCAGGGGGGCGGACTGCCAGAGCCGAGCTGCCAGGCCCAGCGCCGCCGCCTCGTCGGGCTCCAGCACGAGCTCGGGCAGCTGGTAGTCGCGCCGGGCGATCCGGTAGCCGACTTCGTCGTCCCAGTGCGAGTTGGAACCCGTCTCGAGCGGAACGCCCAGCTCGCGGAGCTCTTCCTTGTCCCGCTCGAACATCCGCCGGAACGCCTCTTCGTTGCCGGTTTCGTAGCCGGGCACGGCGTCACGGATCTGCTGGACGGTCAGGTACCGGCGGGTCGCCAGCAGGCAGATCACCAGGTTGAGCAACCGCTCCGTCTTCTTCGCCGCCACGCTGCACGACGTTAGCGGTGCGCGCCGCCCTCGCGGCGCACCGCCACCCCGCGGTGGACAGCTAAGAAACGCTGAGCAGGTCCACCACGAAGACGAGGGTCTCGTTGGGGCCGATCGCGCCGCCGGCTCCGCGTGCGCCGTAGCCCAGGTGCGGCGGGATCGTGAGCTGCCGCCGACCCCCGACCTTCATGCCGGCCACGCCCTGGTCCCAGCCTCCGATGACCATGCCCGCGCCCAGCTGGAAGCTGAAGGGCTCGCCCCGGTCCCAGCTGGCGTCGAACTGCTTGCCGGTGGACCAGGAGTGGCCGACGTACTGCATCGTGCAGCGCTTGCCGCTCACGGCCTCCGGGCCGTCGCCCTCGGTGAGGTCCTCGACCACGAGGTCGGCCGGCGGCGGTCCGTCAGGGATGGTGATCTGCGGCTTCTCCATGCCCTCGACCCAATCACATCGACGCGATGAGCTTGTCCACGCGGTCGTCCACCGAGCGGACCGGGTCCTTGCACAGGACCGTCCGCTGGGCTTGGTCGTTGAGCTTGAGGTGCACCCAGTCGACCGTGAAGTCGCGGCGCTTCTCCTGCGCCTTGGCGATGAACTCACCACGCAGCCGGGCCCGGGTCGTCTGCGGCGGCACG
>JAOPVZ010000297.1 GCA_025965935.1 Frankiales bacterium
GGGCTCGGACACGGGTAGCGGTCCCGTGGGCGACGAGGGGCTCCCGCCCGTCCCGGCGCCGCCCGGGGGGCAGCCCTCGGGTGACGGCAGCAACGACTCTTCCGGCGGTACGGACACCTCCGGCAACGGCCAGCCCGGTACCTCGGGCGACGACAGCCAGTCCCCGGATGCGCCCGGCCCGGTCCCCGCACCGGTCCCTGGCCCCGTGGCTGGTCCTCCGCCGAGCGGCAACGAGCAGTCCGGCGGTTCCGTGCAGGCGGCCAACGGGCAGCCGGGCAACGGGAAGCCCTCCAGCACGCCGCACACCTCGTACCCGCCGAACGACACGACCTCCGCAGGGACGGGCGCCGGCCACACGACCCACCCGCCGCAGCGCGTCATCCACTTCGTGTCCGGCCCCAGCAGCGTCGGAGCGACATCGCTGTTGACGGGACCGACCGGTGGAAACCCGGCGGCGCTCCGGCCCGTCCCGCCGGTGTCCGGCGACAACGGAGGCGTCGACATGATGCCGTGGGAGACCGCACTGGTCCTGGTGGGATCGGGTGGCCTGCTGCTGCTCGCCCGTCGCCGCTCGCGTCAGCGCAACCGGTAGCCGGCGAGCTGGCGGGCCTGGCAGACCAGCCGGCCGCGGCTGTCCCAGATCTCACAGTCCTCGTCGAACCAGCCGTCCAGCAGCTCCTGCGTCGACTGGCGACCCACGAGCCAGCCGTCCGCCGGGACCGCCCGGACGTAGACGGTGAGCTCGACCGTGGGGAACCAGCCGGGGACGCCCAGGCCCATGGCAGTGGGCTGGAGGGCGTCGGCCAGCACGAGCAGGTCGAGCGTCGTCGTGGGGCAGCCGGCCATCTGCAGGTGCGCGGCGACGGTGCCCGGCGTCGGGTGCTTGCCGAACTCGGTCATGGTGCTGCGCACGTCGACGAACTCGAGGTGACCGACCCGGAAGCCCGGGACCGGCTCGACCGGTGTGCGGGTGCACTCCTCGAGCGGCGGCAGCTCCGGCGGCGCCGAGCGCGACCAGTGCGGCTCGGCGTCACGGTCGAGAGTGCTCGTCGTCACGAGCGCCTCGACGACCGTCTCGCCGTGCTGCACCAGCCGGGCGCGGGACTGGCTGACCCGCCGCCCGGTGCGCAGGACGTCCACCTCGAGCGTCGCCGTGCTGGGGTCGGGGGAGCGCAGGAACTGCGCGCTCACGACGAGCGGGTGCGGGTGCGCCTCGGTCAGGGCCGGACGGACGGTCTCGCGCAGCAGGTACCCGCCGTGCGGCCGTCCGCCGATGGACCAGCGGTCGTCAAGCTCGATCTCCACGGGCGGCAGCCTAAACAGGTGGGCCGACGTCACTAGGATCGAGCGGGTGACTTCGCAGATGCCCGACCGCCCCACCCTCGACGGCCTCGAGGCCAAGTGGGACGCGGTATGGGCCGAGCAGGGCACCTACGACTTCGACCGCACTGCGGCGCGCGAGGACGTGTACGCGATCGACACCCCGCCCCCGACGGTGAGCGGCTCGCTGCACGTGGGGCACGTCTTCAGCTACACCCACACCGACCTGATGGCGCGCTTCAACCGGATGAGCGGCAAGGCGGTGTTCTACCCGATGGGGTGGGACGACAACGGCCTGCCGACCGAGCGCCGGGTGCAGAACTACTACGGCGTGCGCTGCGACCCGTCGGTGCACTACGACCCGTCGTTCACGCCTCCGACGGAGCCGGCGAAGGAGCAGGTGCCGATCAGCCGTCGAAACTTCGTCGACCTCTGCCACGTGCTCACGGCCGAGGACGAGCAGGTGTTCGAGCGGGTGTTCCGCCAGCTCGGTCTCAGCGTCGACTGGAACCACACCTACGCCACCATCGACGACCGCTCGCGACGGGCAGCGCAGCGCGCGTTCCTCCGCAACCTGGCACGAGGTGAGGCCTACGCGCAGGAGGCGCCGACCCTCTGGGACGTGGACTTCCGCACGGCTGTGGCCCAGGCCGAGCTCGAGGATCGCGAGATGCCGGGCGCCTACCACCGGATCAGCTTCTCGGGCGTCGAGATCGAGACCACCCGGCCTGAGCTGCTGCCCGCCTGCGTGGCACTGGTGGCGCACCCCGACGACGAGCGGTACCAGCCGCTGTTCGGCAGCACCGTGACGACACCGCTGTTCGGCGTCGAGGTGCCGGTGCTCGCGCACGCGCTGGCCGACCCCGCCAAGGGCTCGGGCATCGCGATGATCTGCACGTTCGGTGACACCACCGACGTGACGTGGTGGCGCGAGCTCGACCTGCCGGTGCGCTCGATCATCGGTCGCGACGGAAGGCTGCTGCCGACGCCCCCGGCTGGGGTCGCCGAGTCGCCGTACGCAGAGCTGGCCGGCAAGACCGTGAAGCAGGCCCAGCGCCGGATCGTGGAGCTGCTGCAGGAGTCGGGCGACCTGATCGGCGAGCCGAAGCCGATCACGCACCCGGTGAAGTTCTACGAGAAGGGCGACCGCCCGCTCGAGGTGGTGACCAGCCGGCAGTGGTACATCCGCAACGGTGGCCGAGACGCCGCCCTGCGTGAGCGGCTGCTCGAGCGCGGCGCCGAGCTGACCTGGCACCCGTCGTACATGAAGACCCGGTACGACAACTGGGTCGGCGGACTCAACGGCGACTGGCTCATCAGCCGGCAGCGGTTCTTCGGCGTTCCCTTCCCGCTCTGGTACCGCCTCGATGCGGCCGGCGAGCCGCAGTACGACGCGCCGCTGCTGCCCACCGAGGAGCAGCTGCCGATCGACCCCTCGAGCGACGTGCCGGAGGGCTTCACCGAGGACCAGCGCGGCGTGCCGGGCGGCTTCGTGGGTGACCCCGATGTCATGGACACGTGGGCCACCTCCTCACTGTCGCCGCAGA
>JAOPVZ010000023.1 GCA_025965935.1 Frankiales bacterium
TGAAGGTCCGGAGCCCGGCGGCGCCGCCGGTCAGCGCTGAGAGGCGTGGGAAGACCGTGAGGAAGACCTCGCTGGTGAGGTCCTCGGGCTCGCTGGCGCCGCGGGTCCGGAGGTAGGCGAGCACCTTAGGGGACAGGTGCTCGTAGAGGGCACGAAGCGCCCACGCCTCACCGGCCTGCGCGGGTGGCAGCAGGTCGTCCAGGAGCGCATCGCTCATGGTGTCGGGTGAGCTCCGTGGTGCGGTGCCGAAGGCGACATCGGAGCGGGCCGCGTGCGCGACCCGCTCCGTCATCGTGCCAGGCGATCAGCTGCCGCTGTCATTCCCGCTGCTGTCGCCACCGTGGGCGCTGCCCTGGCTGCTGCGGTGGTCGCCCTGGTCCTCGGAGCCCGGGCTCCCGCTCGGGCGCGGCTTGGGTGAGCTGCCGTCGAGGCCGCCGTTGCCCTGGCCCTTGTGGTGGCCGTCGCGGAAGCCGGGCTTGAGCTGGCCGCAGTGCCGGCCCCGGTTGCCCTCGGTGACCGTGCTGCCGCTGGTGGCTGTGGGCGTGACTGCCGGCGTTGCGGTCGAGGTCACGGCCGGCGGGCAGGGCGGGCGGGGGCTCTCCGTGGCCTTGGGGGACTTCGACGCCTTGGGGGACTCGGAGGCCTCCGGCGACTCCGTCGCGTCGGCGTCGGTGGCGTCCTCGCTGGGCTCGGCCGAGCTGGTCGCCACGGTCGAGGCGTCGGTGTTCAGGCTGACGGGGCTGCCGGGCACGGCGAGGGCCGCGCCGGTGACGGCGAGGCTGACGGCGGCGAGGCCACCGATGACGACGGCCCGGCCGGCGCTCTGGGCCAGGCCGAGCTTGCGAACGAGGTTGGTGCGCATGGGACGTAGTCCTCCACTTCGGCAGCCCCCTCGCCGCGGCTGCGGCGGGTGGCATTGCTACTGCCGGCTCTCGGCAGGTCGCCCTTTCGGCGGGGTCGTGAAGGTGATCGACCCCGCCGCCCGAAGGGTTACGCGTCCGGTCAGATCTTCCTGAGCACCGTCACGACACGGCCGAGAACCGTCGCGTCATCGCCGGCGATCGGGTCGTAGGCCTCGTTGTGCGGCATCAGCCAGACGTGGCCGTCCTTGCGCTTGAAGGTCTTGACCGTCGCCTCGCCGTCGATCATCGCCGCGACGATGTCGCCGTTGCTCGCGGTCGGCTGCTGCCGCACGACGACCCAGTCGCCGTCGCTGATCGCCGCGTCGATCATCGAGTCACCGACGACCTTGAGCATGAACAGCGTCCCCTCGCCGACCAGCTCGCGGGGGAGCGGGAACACTTCCTCGACCGCCTGCTCGGCCAGGATCGGACCGCCCGCGGCGATCCGGCCGAGCACCGGCACGTACGCCGGCTGCGGGAACGCGTTGTGCTGCTGGCCGTCGTCGAGGCCCATCTCGCTGGGGAGGCGGACGTCGACGGCGCGCGGCTTGGTGGCGTCGCGGCGCAGGAAGCCCTTCTTCTGCAGCGTGATCAGCTGGTAGCTGACGCTGCTGGTGCTCGCGAGCCCGACCGCGTCGCCGATCTCGCGGATGGTGGGCGGGAAGCCGCGGCGCTCGACGCTCTCCCGGATGAACTCGAGGATCTTGCGCTGCCGGGGCGTGAGGCCCTCGTTGTCGGCGGGGCCATCGGGCAGGTTGTGGATCTGCATGGTCTTCGGGGGTACGCCGGCCTTGCGGCCTGGCTTCTGCCGTTCTGTGTCGTTGTCGGGCACGCTCAAGGGCTCCCTCTCGAACTCTTTCTCGAATGCTGTGTCGAGGGCTGAACCTAGCCTGGTGCGGCCGAACTCTCAAACATCTGTTCGACGTGTCGTTGGATTTTGTCGGCGGCCCCTGTTAGACATTGGCTCAGACGTTCGATCGAACCTCCGTTCGAGCAGGCCCACAGGAGCAGCCCATGAACAGCACCCTCCGCCTCACCCGCCGGGGTCGGGTTTTGGTCGTCACCCTCCTCGCGACGCTCATTTGCCTGGCGTTCCTCGCCGGCCGCTCGGGGGTCTCCGCCGCCTCCACCGACACCACCCACCCGGCGCCGTACTCGCAGACCACCGTCAAGGCCGGCGAGACGCTGTGGTCGGTCGCCAAGCGGGTCTCGCCCGGCCACGACCCGCGCGCCACGGTCGACCAGCTCCGAGACCTCAACCACCTTTCCTCGGGCGGGCTGCAGGTCGGCCAGCAGCTGCTGCTCCCGCGCACCTCCTGAGGGCTGTGGACGGCCGCCAGCACGCCGGGCCCGTGCTGCCTACCGTTCGCCCGTGCCGTACCTCCCTCCCAGTCCCTACCAGCGGTTCTGCCCGCCGGCGCTGACCGACGCCGCCGTGCCGCTCGACGGAGTGCACCGGCTGCTCCGGGCGCTCTCCGACGACCACGCCGGCGTCACCGGGCTCTGCGACGGGTGTCCGAGCCCCGAGGTGCGCTCCGCCGTGGACCGCTTCCTCCAGCGGTACGCCGGTGCCGCGTTCGCGCTGTCCGTGACCGCCGGCGACCTGGCGTACAACCTGAGGCTCGCCGCCCAGCAGTACCGTGGCACCGAGCAGGCCCTCCTCGACGCCGCGATGGCCCGCAGCCCGCGGACCCGCGAATGACCACGGCCATCACCAAGGCGCGCCCTGACGACGTCCTGCGCGCGGCAGTGCTCCTCGGTGGCAGTGCGGACGAGCTGGGTACGGCGGTGAGCGCCTGCCGACGTTCCGCCGATGTCGACTGGGTCGGCCGCCCCAACGAGCGGTACCAGGCGCAGCTCGCCGGGCTCGCCACCGGCCTCACCGGGGTGCGGTCGGCGTTCGACGCGGCCTGCGACGCGCTCATCGACTACGCGCGCGTGCTCGCCGGTGCGCAGCACGCTGTGGAGGAGGCCGACCGGCTCTCGGCCTCGGTCTTCACCCATCGCGCTCCGCACGGCCAGGCCGACGACCCGACCGGCGCCCAGCAGGCCGCGCTGGACCGTGCCCGCGAGCTCCGGATCGCCGCTGCCCAGGAGGAGGCACGCGCTGCCCAGCGGCTGGCCCAGCTGCTCCACGACCTCGCCGACCGGGCGCCTCGGGTCAGCGGCTGGACCACCGCAGGGCACCACGCCGCGAACTTCGTGCAAGGAGTCGGCGACGCGCTGCACGGCGTCGGCAGCACCTTCCTGGCCGCGGCCCGGTCGCTGCCGGGAGTAGGCACCAGGGCCCACCGCGCTGAGGCCCGAGGCGAGCTCGTCGACTCTCTCGAGGACGCGGTCCAGCCCTGGAAGCAGGTGCAGGAGCTCTACGACGAGCTCACGTCCGGCCACGCCTGGCTCGCCTCCGGCCAGCTCGCCGGCGCGCTCCTGTTCCGCTTCCGGGGTGCGCACGGGAAGCTCGTCGACCGCTTCGGCGGCCACGACGGCCTCCCCGACAACGTCCTGCTCGCCCTCCGCCGAGGCGGCCTGCCGTCTGTCCACGACGCCCAGCTCGACCTCTGGCTGGCGTCCCGACTGCGGC
>JAOPVZ010000052.1 GCA_025965935.1 Frankiales bacterium
TCAGCCGCTCCTTGGCGACGCGCTCGACCCCCAGGTCGCCGGGCGAGTAGTACTCCCGACCGACGACGGGGTCCGGCGCGTACTGCTGTGCGACGACCCTCCCCGGGAAGTCGTGAGGGTACCGGTAACCGGTGTGCCCCAGCCTCTCGCTTCCGGCGTAGTGCGCGTCGCGCAGGTGCGGAGGCACCGTGCCGGTCAGGCCGCGCCGGACGTCGGCAATCGCTGAGTCGATCGCGGTGATCACCGCGTTCGACTTGGGGGCCAGCGTCAGGTGGATGGTGGCCTGGGCCAGGTTGATCCGCGCCTCGGGCATGCCGATGAGCTCGAGCGCCTGAGCGGCGGCCACCGCAGACTGCAGCGCGGACGGGTCGGCCATCCCCACGTCCTCGCTGGCGTGCACGACCAGCCGGCGGGCGATGAAGCGGGGGTCCTCCCCCGCCTCGATCATCCGCGCGAGGTAGTGCAGCGCCGCGTCGACGTCCGAGCCACGGATGCTCTTGATGAAGCCGCTGATGACGTCGTAGTGCTGGTCGCCGTCGCGGTCGTACCGCACCGCCGCCCGGTCGACGGCCCGCTCGAGCATCTCGAGGGTGATCACGTCGGCGGTGGCGGCCGCCTCGAGCGCCGTGAGCGCCCGCCGCGCATCACCGCCCGCCAGGCGCTTGAGGAAGTCGAGAGCGTCGTCGTCGAGGGTGGCGTGCAGGTCCCGGTCCAGGGCCCGGCGGACGACGGTCTCGATGTCATCGTCGGTCAGCGGCTGCAGGGTGAGCAGCAGGCTGCGGCTCAGCAGCGGGCTGATGATGCTGAAGAACGGGTTCTCCGTGGTGGCCGCGACCAGCGTGACCCACCGGTTCTCCACGCTCGGCAGCAGCGCGTCCTGCTGGGTCTTGGAGAACCGGTGCACCTCGTCGACGAACAGCACCGTCTGGGCGCCGGTCTCCCCCAGCGCGCGCTTGGCGTCGTCGACCACCTGCCGGACGTCCTTCACGCCGGCCGTGACGGCAGACAGCTCCCGGAAGCGGCGCTTGGTCTGGCTCGCGATCAGGTACGCCAGCGTGGTCTTCCCGGTGCCCGGCGGGCCGTGCAGGATCACGCTGAGCGGCGCGTCGCCCTCGATGAGCCGGCGCAGCGGCGTCCCCGGCCCGAGCAGGTGCTGCTGCCCGACTACCTCGTCGAGCGTGTGCGGCCGCATCCGCACCGCGAGGGGCGCCACCCGCGCGGCCGCGTCCGCCTCCGCGGCGTCGAACAGGGACGGCTCCACGCGTGTGACCCTACGTCCGGCCCTCTTCCTGCAGTCTCACGCACCTGCCGGCCCGTCCTGAGCGTGGCGGACCGCTCCGACCCTGTCCGGACTGCGCGAGATTGCAGGAAGACGGACAGGTACGGCGAAAGGGGTGCTGTGCGCCGTACCCAGCTGCTTATCCCTGCCGTTGCCCTCGCCTGCACCGCCGCGCTGGCGCCAGCCAGCTTCGCGGCGGGCCCTACGACGACTCCCTCGTTCGGGGTGCCGCGGATCGTGGACCCGATCCACGTCTACGGCGAGCCCAACCTCGAGGTGAACCCCAAGTCGGGTGCCATCCACGCCACCGGGCCGCAGGGCACCGGGACCCAGCGCAGCATCTGGAACGTCAGCGTGGACGGCGGCGACAGCTACCGGATCGTGCAGAACCTGCCGGGCAACACCGACCGGGCGGGCTCGATCGGCTACGTGCCGACCAAGAGCGCCCTCGGCCCCGGCGGCGGCGACACCGAGATCAAGATCGCCCACAACGGGCAGGCGTTCTTCAACGACCTGGCCGCGCTCGCCAGCTTCACCGCCGTCACGACCAAGGACGACGGCAAGACCACCAGCACGGCCAACCCGCTCGCGATCGGCGCGCCGGGCGGCGACCGGCAGTGGATGGCGCTGTTCGACCCGCAGCCCAGCGACCACACCATCAGCCCGTACAAGGGCAAGGTGCCGCTCAACTACATGGAGTACGCCGACCAGACGACCGGCGACGCCGTCGACATGTCCACGGACGGCACGGACTACAGCACCGTCGCGGGCGAGTACGGCAACGACGGCGTGCACAACCCCAACCACGGCGTGCCGCTGGTCGACCAGCACACCGGCAAGTTCCTCGGCATGACCAGCGGCAAGACCAACAACAGCCTCGCCCTCGTGGTCGGCGAGCCGAACGCGGCCGGGCTGCTGACCTTCCACTACAACGACATCGCGACCGATCTCGTCGGCGATCCGCAGACGCTGTTCCCGGTCCTGACCGAGGACGGCGCCCGCAACCTCTACGCCGTCTGGGTCGAGGACAAGACCTTCAACGTCTGGTACTCGTGGGCGCCGCCCGGTGCCGACAACGAGTGGAAGCACTGGAGCACGCCGCGTCAGATCAGCAAGGCGCCCTCCAACGTCGCCGTGTTCCCGTGGGTCGCGGCCGGCAAGGCACCCGGCATCATCGACGTGGCCTGGTACGGCACGAAGAGCACGCTGAAGCAGCTCGGCAGCGCCGGCCCGAGCGCGAAGAAGGGCCAGGCCTGGGACCTCTGGTTCAACCAGGTCACCAAGGCCAACAGCAGCGCCCCGGTCAACCACCAGGTCAAGGCCGCGCCGCACCCGATGCACTACAACGACATCTGCCTGCTGGGCACCGCCTGCATCACCGGCGCCGGCAACCGCAACCAGGCAGACTTCTTCAAGCTGATCGTCGACCCGCTCAACGGCCGGGCCCGGATCGTGTTCACCGACTCGAGCAACGGCCTGTCGCAGGCCGGTGACTTCTCCAGCAACGTCAACGACACCGCGGCCGACCACCAGGGCGCGGCGCTGGACACGATCGTCACGCAGAACACCGGCTACAGCGCGCTGACCGGCAAGCTCCTCACGCCGTACGAGTCGACCGCGCCGGTCAGCTCGATCACGGACCCGAAGGGCGACGCGCTGCTCAAGCCGCTGGGCGGCACGAACGTGCCCGGCGCCGACATCACCTCGCTGAAGCTGACGAAGGTCGGCAACAACCTGGTCGCCAAGATCAAGACCGGTGGCCCGCTCGCCAGCGTGGCCCAGACCGCCCTGACCGAGACCGCACAGGTCATCGTCCGCTGGCAGATGGGCAACGCGCTGTACTTCATGGCGGCCGAGTCGACGGTCGCCGGCACCACCTCGTTCTACGGCGGCCACACCGCCGCGGTCGACCTCTGCTCGGTCTCCGGCTGCAAGCCCAACTACCTCACCTACGACGCGCCGCCCGGCTCGCCGCTGGCGGTCAACACCCCCGTGGTCGCCGGCACCGGCTCGACCGACGGCGGCATCACGATCTCGATCCCGCTGTCCGCCATCGGCAACCCGACGAGCAAGAGCCTGCTCGAGGAGGTCTCGGCCTTCGTCACCGCCAGCCCGCAGGGCGGCGCGGTCCCGCAGAACAACGGTGCCAGCTTCGCCGACATCGCCCCGCTGCAGCTCGAGGGCACCAAGACCTTCAACTACCGCTTCGGTGCCCCGGCCGGCACGGGGGCCGCAGCCCCGCTCACGCCGCCGCGGACGACGCCGGGCAGCGCGGGCGGCAGCCAGGGCACCGGCGGTCTGGCGGCCACCGGCCTCAGCACCGGGTTGCCTGTGCTCGCGCTGGTGCTGCTCGCCGCTGGAATCCGGATGAGGCGCCGCCGCAGCGCTGACTAGGTTGAGTGGGTGGCCGTCACCGTCCTGACCTCCGCCGCCGAGGTGCTGCTCGCGACCGACCACGACCCGTACGTCCGCGGGTCGCTGCGCGCCCCCACCGTCAGCGGCTGGACCGGCCACGGCGCAGTCGCCTGGCGAGCGACCGACGCCGAGGAACGGGTCGCCTACCTCATGTCGTTGGGCGAGCCGGCGCAGGTCGCGGCCCTGCTCGCCGACCTGATCGGCGAGATCCCGCACAACACCCGGGTGACCATGCCGCGCGGCACCCCGCCGCTGCTGCCCGCGTGGGTGGCGGTCGACGGCACCGACTGGGAGTTCTGGTGGGTCGACGCACCGATGCCCGAGCAGCCCCTGGAGCGCGAGGTCGTCGACGTACCCCCTCACGAAGTGGCCCCGCTGCTCACCGCCGCCTCACCCACCGCCAGTGCGCAGGCCGACGACCCGCATGTACGGCGGTGGGTCGGCGTGCGCGGTCCGGAGGGCCTGCTGGCGTGCGCCGCCGACACCTCCGCGGCGACCGGTGTCGGGCACCTGTCGAGCATCGCCGTGCACCCGGCGGCGCGCGGCCGCGGTCTGGGCGCGGCGGTGACTGCGGCGCTCGCGCGACAGCTGTTCGAGGAGGACCACGACCTGGTCACCCTCGGGATGTACGCCGACAACGCGGCGGGCTTCGGCCTCTACCGGCACCTCGGGATGCGCAACGACCACCACTTCACGAGCGGCCCGCTCCAGGTCCGCTCCCGCTGGTGACCCTCCCGCCCGCGTTCCCCGCGCTCCGCGCTCCCGCGCCGGCCCCGCGCTCCGAGATCAACAGGCGATCGGCGGTCCGACACGCCGGCGTGGCGAACCGCCGATCCTCTGCTGATCACCCACGTCGGCGCACGTTCGAGATCAACTGGGCTGACGCGTTCGACACGCCGGCGTGTCGGCCGCCCAAGGGCCTGTTGATCTCCAGCGGCAGGGGCAGCGGGCGGCGGCGGCAGCGGGCGGGCGGGGCGGCAGGGGCAGCGGGCTGGGGCTAGGACGGCTCGTCGGGGGTGGCGTCGACGCCGGCCTCGGCGCGCTGCTGGGGGGTGATGGGCGCCGGTGCGGCGGTCAGCGGGTCGTAGCCGCCGCCGCTCTTCGGGAACGCGATGACGTCCCGGATCGACGGCGTGCCCGAGAGCAGCGCGCACACCCGGTCCCAGCCGAAGGCGATGCCACCGTGCGGCGGCGCACCGTAGGAGAACGCCTCGAGCAGGAAGCCGAACTTCTCCTGCGCGTCCTCGGGCGCGATGCCCATGACGGCGAAGACCCGCTCCTGCACGTCGCGGCGGTGGATACGGATGGAGCCGCCACCGATCTCGTTGCCGTTGCAGACGATGTCGTAGGCGTAGGCGAGGGCCTCGCCGGGCTCTTTGTCGAAGGTGTCGAGGTACTCCGGCTTCGGCGAGGTGAAGGCATGGTGCACAGCCGTCCACGCACCTGTACCGACGGCGACGTCACCCGACGCGACGGCAACCGACGCAGGCTCGAACAGCGGTGCGTCGACGACCCACACGAACGACCAGGCCGACTCGTCGATGAGCCCGAGCCGACGGCCGATCTCGAGGCGAGCCGCACCCAGCAGAGCGCGCGCCTCCCGGGTCGTCCCGGCGGCGAAGAACACGCAGTCACCGACGGCGGCGCCGACCGCCTCGCGGAGTCCTTCCTGCTCGGACTCGCTGAGGTTCTTGGCGACGGGTCCGCCGAGGGTGCCGTCCTCGTTGAAGAGCACGTAGGCCAGCCCGCGGGCACCGCGCTGCTTGGCCCACTCCTGCCAGGCATCGAGCTGCTTGCGCGGCTGCGACGCGCCGCCCGGCATGACGACCGCGCCGACATGCTCGGCCTGGAACACCCGGAACGGCGTGTCCTTGAAGTAGCCGGTCACGTCCACGAGCTCGAGGTCGAAGCGCAGGTCCGGCTTGTCGGAGCCGTAGCGGCGCATCGACTCCGCATAGGAGATCCGCGGGATGGCACCGATCTCGTAGTCGATCAGCGCCCACAGCGCACGCAGGACGTCCTCGGCGAGGGCGATGACGTCGTCCTGGTCGACGAAGCTCATCTCGATGTCGAGCTGGGTGAACTCCGGCTGCCGGTCGGCCCGGAAGTCCTCGTCGCGGTAGCAGCGGGCGATCTGGAAGTACTTCTCCGCGCCGGCCACCATGAGCAGCTGCTTGAACAGCTGGGGTGACTGCGGCAGCGCGTACCAGGAGCCGGGCTTGAGCCGCGCCGGCACCAGGAAGTCGCGGGCGCCCTCGGGTGTCGACCGGGTCAGCGTCGGGGTCTCGATCTCGAGGAAGCCGCGGTCGTGCAGCACAGCGCGGGCAGCGTGGTTGACGTCGGAGCGCAGCTTGAGCGCCGCGGCGGGCGCCGGCCGACGCAGGTCGAGGTAGCGGTGCTTGAGCCGGGCCTCCTCCCCCACCTCGTCGTCGAGCTGGAACGGCAGTGCCGCCGCCGGCGTGAGCACCTCCAGCGCGTCGACCGCGACCTCGATGTCGCCGGTCGGGCTGTGCGGGTTCTCGTTGCCTGCCGGGCGCAGCTGCACGGTGCCGGTCACCAGCACGCACGACTCGACGCGGAAGTCGACCACGTCGTGCAGCACCACCTGGACGGAGCCGCTGCGGTCGCGCACGTCGAGGAACGCCACGCCGCCGTGGTCGCGCCGGCGGCCGACCCAGCCGGCCAGCGTGACGATCTGGCCGGCGTCCTCCTTGCGGAGCTCACCGGCCTCGTGGGTGCGCATCATGCGAGCTTCTCCAGAAGATCAGAAAGCGGTACGGCGGTCTGCTCGCCGTTCGAGAGGTCCTTGAGCTGCGCGACGCCGGCGTCGAGGTCGCGATCGCCGACCACCACGGCCCAGCGCGCGCCGGAGCGGTCCGCGGCCTTCATGGCGCCCTTGAGACCGCGGTCGCCGTAGGCGAGATCAGCGGCCACGCCCTGGGCGCGGAGCCGACCGACCGTGGCGACCGCCCAGGCCTTGGCGGCCGAGCCGAGCGGCACCACGAACACCTGCAGCCGGTCGTCCTGCGGGATCGTGACGCCCTCGGCCTCGAGCGCCAGCAGCGTGCGCTCGACGCCGAGCGCCCAGCCGATGCCGGGCAGCGGCGGTCCCCCGATGGACTCCGACAGGCCGTCGTACCGGCCGCCGCCTCCGAGCGCCGACTGCGCACCGAGGCCGTCGTGGACGAACTCGAAGGTGGTGCGCATGTAGTAGTCGAGACCGCGCACCAGACGCGGTGCCGGCTCGAACGGGACGCCGAGTGACTCGAGCCCGGCGACGACCGCCTCGTGGTGCGCCTTGCAGTCAGCGCAGAGCCGGTCGATGATCAGCGGCGCGTCGGCGAGCAGCGCCTGCAGCTCCGGGCGCTTGTCGTCCAGGACGCGCAGCGGGTTGATCCGCGCCCGCTCGCGGGTGGCCTCGTCGAGGTCGAGCCCGGCCAGGTACGCGGCCAGCTCCTCGCGGTAGGCAGGCCGGCAGGTCGGGTCGCCGAGCGAGGTGAGCAGCAGCCGCACGTGCCGGAGCCCGAGGGCCTGGTACCCCTCCCAGGCCAGCGCGACGACCTCAGCGTCCAGCGCCGGGTCGGTCAGCCCGATCGCCTCGACGCCGGACTGCTGGAACTGCCGGAAGCGGCCCTTCTGCGGTCGCTCGGCGCGGAACATCGGGCCGGCGTAGCGCACCTTCACCGGCAGCTGGCCGTGGTGCAGGCCGTGCTCCAGCACGGCGCGGACCACGCCTGCCGTCCCCTCGGGGCGCAACGTGAGGGAGCGGCCGCCCCGATCGGAGAAGGTGTACATCTCCTTGGTCACCACGTCGGTCGACGCGCCGACCCCCCGTGCGAACAGCTCGGTGTCCTCGAACGCCGGCGTCTCGACGTACCCGTATCCCGCGAGGCGAGCGGGCTCGAGCAGGCCGTCCCTCGCCGCGAGGAACGGGGTGCCAGGAAGGACGTCGTAGGTGCCCTTCGGCGCCTGGAACGCCATCACAGCCCCCCGGCAGGCGGTGCGGTGGCCAGGTCCTGCAGGAACGGGTTGGTGAGGCGCTCGCGGCCGACGGTGGTGGACGGGCCGTGCCCGCAGTGCACGACGGTGTCGTCGGCTCGAGGCAGCACGACCCGCGCGAGCGAGGCCTGCATCTGCTCCCAGGACCCGCCGGGCAGGTCGGTGCGGCCGATCGAGCCCTGGAACAGCACGTCGCCGGAGAACAGCGTGCTCGCGCTCTCGAACACGACCGACCCGGGCGTGTGGCCGGGCGCGAAGTCGACCTGGAACGCCAGGCCCGCGAGCTCGAGCGGCACCGACGGGTCGAGCAGCGCCACGTCGTCGGGCCTGCTCCACTCCAGCCGGCCCCCGAACATCGTCCGGCTCTCGGGCGACAGCCCCTTCATAGGGTCGTCGAGCAGCGCCTCGTCGCCCGGGTGGATCCAGGCCGGGATCCCGCGGGCGCCGCACACCGGCGTGACCGAGAAGGTGTGGTCCAGGTGGCCATGGGTGAGCAGCACGGCCACCGGCTGCAGCCGGTGCTGGGTGAGCAGCGCGTCGAGCTGGTCCACCACCCCGATGCCGGGGTCGATGACGACGCACTGCTCGCCCTCTGCGGGCGCGACGACCCAGCAGTTCGTCCCGAAGGCCGCGGCCTCGAAACCCCGCACGAACACTGTCATCCACTCCCTGTCCGGATCAGACGACAGTACCGGGATCGCGCCAAGGGGATCTCCGTAGGATGAGCCGGGATGAGCACCCGACAGGACCGCGAGCGGCGCCTTGCGCGGTTGCGTCGTGAGCGGCAGCTCGCCCGCGAGCTGGCTCGTCGCCGCCGGCACCGCCGCAGCCTGTGGATCGGCGGAGTCGTGGTCGTCCTGCTGCTCATCGCGGCCGTGAAGGTCGTGACCGCCGGTGGGGGCGGCGGTGCGAGCGCCACCGCCACCTCGAGTCCCAGCACGCAGCCGTGCGTGTACCGGCCGGACGGCACCACCAACTCGCGCGTCGACACCCGGCCGACTCCCCCCGGGTTCGGGACCAGGCGCAACGGCGTCGCGACGATGGTCACCAACCACGGGACCGTCGTGTTCGACCTGCTCACCAGCGACGCGCCGTGCGCGGTGACGTCGTTCTCCTTCCTCGCTGCCCGGAAGTACTTCGACGGCAGCGCCTGCAGCCGGCTCACGACCGGTGGCCTGCAGTTCCTGCAGTGCGGCGACCCGGTCAAGGGCACCGGTCCCGGCTACGAGTTCCCTGACGAGAACCTGAGCCCGAGCACCACCTATCCCACCGGCACGGTGGCCATGGCCAATCACGGGCCCAACACCAACGGCAGCGAGTTCTTCCTTTGCTACGGCGACACGCAGCTGCCGCCGGAGTTCGTGCCCTTCGGCCGGATCACCTCGGGCCTCGACGTGCTGACCGCGATCGCGCGGGCGGGAGCGACTCCACAGGGCGACGGCGCGCCGGTGAGCGCCACCACGATCGTCCGCCTGCGCACCACTGGCAGCTGAGATCCGTAAGATCCCCCGAAACCAATGCAGCAGGAGGACCAGAGCGTGGCCAGCAACAAGCGGGAGCGCGAGCTCGCCCGGATGCGTGCCGAGCGGCAGGCGGCCCGACGCGCGGCCGCGCAGACGATGCGTCGTCAGCGTCGCAACGCGATCCTCTTGGGCACGGCGGTCGTCGCCCTCGTCGCCGTCGTCATCGGCGTCGTAGTCGCGGTCGGCATCGGCGGCAGCGACAAGACGACGGCCTCGGCGGGCAAGTTCGGCAACACTGGCGGGACCGGCTCCTGCAGCTACACGAAGTCGGGTACCGCCGCGCGCACGGTCGACGGCCTCCCGCCGACCACGGGCATCAAGAACACCGGCACCCAGAAGGCGACCTTCGTGACCACGCGTGGCACCGTCACCGCGACGCTGCTCACCAGCAAGGCGCCGTGCACCGTCAACAGCTTCGTCTTCCTGTCGCAGCAGGGCTTCTACGACAAGACGCCCTGCCCGCGCGTGGTGAACAGCGGCATCTTCGTGCTGCAGTGCGGCGACCCGTCCGGCACCACCTCGGGTGGCCCCGGCTACGCGTTCGCCGACGAGAACCTGAAGGGCGCGACCTACCCGGCCGGCACGCTGGCCATGGCCAACAGCGGCGGCGGCGCGAGCAACGGCAGCCAGTTCTTCATGGTGTTCAAGGACACCCAGCTGCCCGCGCAGTACACGCCGTTCGGCACCATCACGTCCGGCCTCGACGTCGTCACGAAGGTCGCGGCCGGCGGCGACGACGGCTCCAACTCCGCGGGTGGCGGCAAGCCCAAGCTCTCGATCTCGCTGACCAAGGTGACGGTCAGCTGACACCCGCGATGAATGGATACTGCGCTGCTGATTTCGGCCTCAGAACAGCCACGCAGTATCCATTCACGGGCGCTAGGACGTGACGCGGTAGGCGTCGTAGACGCCCTCGACGCCGCGCACCTGGTTGAGCAGGTGCCCCATGTGCTTGGGGTCGGCCATCTCGAAGGAGAACCGCGAGACCGCGACCCGGTCGCGGGTGGTCGTCACGGTCGCCGACAGGATGTTGACGTGCGCATCCGACAGCACCCGGGTCACGTCGGACAGGAGCCGGGTCCGGTCAAGGGCCTCGACCTGGATGTTGACGAGGAACATCGTCCCTGAGCTGGGCGCCCACTCGACCTCGACGAGCCGGTCGGGCTGGCTGAGGATCTCACCGGCGTTCGTGCAGTCGCGTCGGTGCACGCTGACGCCCCGGCCGCGGGTGACGAAGCCGACGACGTCATCCCCGGGCACCGGCGTGCAGCACTTGGCCAGCTTGATCCAGACGTCGGCCAGGTCGACACCCGCGC
>JAOPVZ010000074.1 GCA_025965935.1 Frankiales bacterium
GAGCCCGACGGGGCAGACGCCACCGTGGAGTTGTCGCTGTTGCTGCCGCAGGCCGTCAGGGCGAGGGGGAGCACAGCGAGCAGCGGCAGGACGCTGAGCAGACGGTTGCGCACGAAGACCTCCGAGTCCGGTTCATGATCGCCGGCATGGTTGCACGCCCGCGACCCTGAAAAGCACCTGCTCAGTCAGTGAAACACCCGTGACGTGTCCCTGTCGTGCAGGCCGTGAGCCCGTTGTGACACGATGGGACCTCCGGGTAACCCCCGATCGTTTCGCGCGCTCCACCCGCTGTCGCGCATTGCCGACAGCACTCTCTTTTGGAGTTCGTGATGACCTCTTCCCTGGAGGACCTCAGCCCCGTGTCCGCCGCCCCATCTGAGCCGGCCCGCGACGCCGATCCCGCCTTCGCGCTCCATCGCGGGGGCAAGATCGAGATCGCACTCTCCGTCCCCCTTGAGACACGGGACGACCTGTCGCTCGCGTACACGCCCGGCGTCGCCCGGGTCTGTACCGCGATCGCGGAGGAGCCGGACCTCGTCTACGACTACACCTGGATGTCCCGCACGGTCGCGGTGGTCACCGACGGCACCGCCGTCCTGGGACTGGGCGACATCGGGGCCAAGGCCGCCCTGCCCGTGATGGAGGGCAAGGCGATGCTCTTCAAGCACTTCGGCGGCGTGGACGCCGTGCCGATCTGCCTGGACGTGACCGACACCGATGAGCTCGTCGAGACCATTGTCCGGCTCGCGCCGGCCTTCGGTGGGATCAACCTCGAGGACATCAGCGCTCCCCGCTGCTTCGAGGTCGAGCGTCGCGTGCAGGAACGCCTGGACATCCCTGTCTTCCACGACGACCAGCACGGCACCGCGATCGTCACGCTCGCCGCGCTGCGCAACGCCGCCCGTGTCACGGGCCGGGAGCTGGCCGACCTCCGCGTGGTCGTCAGCGGCGCCGGGGCTGCCGGGATCGCTGTCTCGAAGATGATCCTCGAGGCCGGCATCGGCGACCTCGCGATCGCCGACAGCAAGGGGATGGTGCACCTGGACCGCACGGACCTCAACGACGAGAAGCGGATGTTCGCCGCCATCAGCAACAAGGCCGCGTTCACCGGGTCGTTCGTGGACGCGCTCGCCGGCGCCGACGTGCTGATCGGGCTGTCGAGCGGGAAGGTGCCGTTCGAGGCGGTCCAGTCGATGGCGCCGGACAGCATCGTGTTCGCGATGGCCAACCCGGACCCCGAGGTGCACCCCGACGACGCCCACCGCGCCGGCGCCCGGGTCATCGCCACCGGCCGGTCGGACTTCCCGAACCAGATCAACAACGTGCTCGCCTTCCCCGGTGTCTTCCGCGGCGCCATGGACGTGCGCGCCAGGTGCGTCACCGAGGGCATGAAGCAGGCCGCCGCCGTCGCGCTCGCGGACGTGATCGTCGACGAGCTGTCGGAGGACTGCGTCATCCCGTCCTGCTTCGACCCGCGGGTGGCCCCGGCGGTTGCTGCCGCGGTCGCCGCGGCCGCCCGTCGCGACGGGGTCGCCCGCCGCTGAGCTCTGCCGCGCGCGGCCGTAAGGTCGGCGCCATGCTTGCCGTCACCTGTACGTCCCAGTCGGCCGATGACCCGCTGTCCGGCCTGACGGTCGGGGAGCGACCCGACCCCGACGTCCCCGACGGCTGGGTACGGGTGACCTTGAAGGCGGCCGCCCTCAACCACCACGACCTGTGGTCGCTCAAGGGCCTCGGGCTCTCTGCTGACCTGCTCCCCATGATCCTCGGCTGCGACGCCGCGGGGGTCCTCGACGACGGGACCGAGGTGGTCGTCCACGCGGTCATCTCCTCGCCGACCTGGACGGGGGACGAGACCCTCGACCCGAAGCGGACGCTGCTGTCGGAGAAGCACCAAGGGGCGCTGGCCGAGGTGGTCGTGGTCCCCGCCCGCAACGTGCTGCCCAAGCCGCCCGAGCTGTCGTGGGAGGAGGCGGCCTGCCTCCCGACCGCCTGGCTGACCGCCTACCGGATGCTGTTCACCAACGCCGGTCTCCGTCCCGGGCAGACGGTGCTCGTGCAGGGCGCCGGCGGCGGTGTCGCGACAGCAGCGATCGCGCTCGCCCGGCACGCCGGCTACCGGGTCTGGGCGACGAGCCGCGACGAGGCCAAGCGCGCGCAGGCCGTCCACCTCGGTGCGCACGAGGCGTTCGAGACCGGTGCCCGGCTGCCGGATCGGGTCGACGCGGTCCTCGAGACGGTCGGGAAGGCCACCTGGTCGCACTCGATGCGAGCGCTCCGCCCCGGCGGCACGCTCGTCGTGTCCGGCGCGACCACCGGCGCCGACCCGAGTGCCGACCTGAACCGGCTCTTCTTCCTGCAGCTCAAGGTGATCGGCTCAACCATGGGCACCCGCGCCGAGCTCGCCGACCTGCTCAGCTTCTGCGTCTCGACGGGGCTGCGACCCGTCATCGACGACGTGCGGCCGCTGTCTGACGCGGCCGCCAGCTTCGCGAAGCTCGCGGAAGGGGACGTGTTCGGAAAGCTGGTGCTGACCGCCTGATGGTGCTGCCTGTCCACGACGACAACCCGACCCGCCGGCCGGGGTACGTCACCTGGCTGCTGATCGGGGTCAACGTCGTCGTGTTCCTGCTCAGCCCGCTGGCGACGCACTTCGTCGGCAGCACGCCGCTCAGGCAGGAGTGCCAGACGCAGGCCTACTTCGACCGGTACGCCGCAGTGCCCGACGAGCTCGTGCACAACCAGCAGGAGCCGCTAGCGGCGACCGGGCAGGTCGGGAGCTCCGGTGGCCGGGTCGGCTGCATCGAGCAGCACCCGCCGCCGTTCCACAAGCAACCGGTCTTGTCGGTCCTGACCGCGATGTTCCTGCACGGGTCGTGGCTGCACCTGCTCGGCAACATGTTGTTCCTCTTCGTCTTCGGCAACAACGTCGAGGACCGGCTCGGCAGGCTGCGGTACCTCGCCTTCTACCTGGTGTGCGGCTACGCCGCGACCTATGGCTTCGCGCTGGTCCAGCACTCGTCGACGCAGCCGCTCGTCGGTGCCTCCGGTGCCATCGCGGGCGTGCTCGGGGCGTACTTCGTGCTCTTCCCGAGGGCCAGGGTGCTGTCGCTGCTGACGTTCTTGTTCTTCCTGCCGGTCCGGCTGCCCGCCTGGCTGGTGCTCGGCAGCTGGTTCGTCCTGCAGTACCTCAGTCTCCGGGCCAACGCGGCCGGCAGCGGCTCGGGGGTGGCCTACCTCGCGCACGTCATCGGGTTCGTCCTCGGCGCCGTGTTCTGCTGGCGGCTACGGGGCACCGCCCGTACGTACGCGCGCTGACGCCCGCGCCACCGCGTCGACGGAAGTCGCGACGTCTGCCTCGTCGGTCGACCAGTTGCTGACCGACACCCGCAGTACCGCCTGCCCTCGCCAGACCGACCCGGACATCCAGGCGGTCCCGTCCCGGAGCAGCTCCGCCGTCACGGCCCTGGTCGTCTCGTCGTCCCCGAACGACACGCTGACCTGGGTGAAGACGACGTCGTTCACCACCGTCGCACCCGGGACCTGCCCGAGCCCGTCAGCGAGTTGACGCGCACGCAGCGCCAACTGGTCGACGAGGTCCGTGACCCCTTGCCTGCCAAGGGATCTCAGGGCCGCCCACACCGGGACACCGCGGGCCCGTCGGGACAGCTCGGGCACCTTCTCGAACGGGTCACCGGCCTCGTCGTGGATCAAGTAGCTGGCGTGCAGCCCCATGGCGCCCCGGACCGCCGCGCGGTCGGCCACGATCGCCAGGCCGGAGTCGTAGGGCACGTTCAGCGTCTTGTGCGCGTCGGTCGCCCACGAGTCCACGTGCTCGAGGCCCGGCACCCGCTGCCGCAGGCTCGGTGACGCCGCTGCCCACAGCCCGAAGGCGCCGTCGACGTGCACCCATCCGCCGTACCGGTGGACGCTCTCGACGCACTCCGCCACCGGGTCGAAGGCCCCGCTGTGGATGTTGCCGGCCTGCAGGCACACGATCGCCGGGCCTGGGCGGAGAGCCGCCTCGAGGGCCGCCGGCAGGATGCGTCCCTGGTCGTCAACGGCGACCACTGTCGGGGCGCCGAGCCCGAGGTAGCGCAGCGCCAGGTCGACCGTCTCGTGCCGCTCGGCGCCGACCAGCAACTGCAACGGTGGGGCACCGTTGAGGCCGTTACGGTCGAGGTCCCAGCCCGCCTTCATGAGCGCGGCCTGCCTGGCCGCGGCGAGGCAGGTGAAGTTCGCCATCGTCGCGCCTGTCACGAAGCCGACATCGGCCGTCTCGGGCAGGCCGAGGACGTCGAGCAGCCAGCCGGCCGCGATCTGCTCGACGGCCGCGGCGGCAGGGGTGATCGCCCGCAGGCCGGCGTTCTGGTCCCAGGCGCTGACGAGCCAGT
>JAOPVZ010000076.1 GCA_025965935.1 Frankiales bacterium
AGCGCGCGGAGATCACCGCCTCACCGCTACGCGCCTCGCTCGACGAGCTGGCCGGGTTGCCGCCCGCGCTCGTGATCACCGGCGAAGCCGACGTGCTGCGCGACGAGGGCGAGGCGTATGCGGCCAAACTGCGCGCCGCCGGCGTCTCCGTCACCGCAGCGCGCTACCAAGGCATCATCCACGACTTCGTCATGCTCAACGCCCTGCGCGGCACACACGCCGCCAGCGCCGCCATCGCCCAGGCAATCAGCACCCTGACCGCTGCCCTGCACCCCACCGCCTGACAACCACGCCCGAACCCGAGATCGGGCAGGGAATTGACGCGTGGCACGCCAATCGTGCCGCGGACGCAACCAACCGCTGAGGCGAGACATCGGCGTCGGAGGGAACCGGGGGCTCGTTCGGTTCTATCGCAGCTGGTTCGGCGCGACTGACGGCGCGGCAACACTGCGTGCTCGGGTGGTCGCGATTCAAGCCAAGTCGCCTCTGAGCCCATGTTTTCGCGTCGTTGCCCAACGCCATGACCCCGACGGTACCCACCGGGCGCACCTCCATGGACGTAGCGCGGTGACGCCACGCTCGGCCGCCGAGCCGGCTACCCACGTGCCGGTGTCATTTGGCCTGGTGGTCATGCACGCCCAGACCAGCGGCCAACAGCGGCTAGGGCCCCTTCTACTTGGACCAACTCTCGTTCAGGGGGCCTGGAGCTCGTTATGTAAGTCGGGCCTCATAGCCTCGCTCCGTGCCCGAGCTGCTCCTCACCACGACCATCGCTGCTGCGCCCAATGACTGCTTCCTCATGGCGCTGTCCGTTGATGCCCACATGAGTTCGATGGGTCCGTCAGACGAGCGCGTCGTCGCGGGCGTCCCGAGCGGAAGCATGGCCTTGGGCCAGAGCGTCACCTGGCAGGCCAAGCACTTTGGCCTGCCCTTTCGCATGACATCCAAGATCACGGAGTACGAGCAACCGACCCGCTTCGTCGACGAGCAGACGAGCGGACCGTTCGCCAGTTGGTGGCACGAGCATCGGTTCGAGGAGCATGCCGCACAGACCGTCATGACCGACCTCGTCCGTTACCGGTCCCCGGCCGGGCCGCTCGGACGCCTCGTCGACCGCGTCTTCCTCGAGAGGTACATGCGTCGCCTCCTCATGCTGCGCAACGCCTGGCTCAAGGACAACCTGGAGGCGCGGTAACCCAGGCCTAGCTCACACGGCTGCGTCGTAGGCCTCGTCGAGCAGGGCACGCACATCCTCGCCGACCTCGTCCGAGGTGAACCGCAGGTCGACCGCCCCGAACTCCGACGTCGCCCGCAGCGACCGCAGCCCCGGCACCTCGCGGGGCAGCATCAGCCACACCCGCAACGACCGGGCCATCGGGCGCACCTCGGCGATCTTGCGTCGCGCCTTGAGGAAGACCCCGACGGTCACCGCGTCCTCGTGCACCGGCCCCGACTCACGAAGCGCGGCCACGATCTCGTCGTACACGCTTCTCATGTACGGCGGTCGGCCGGCGAACACGGAGTCCACCGTCGTCCCTGGCACGCAGGTGTGCGCTGAGTTGGCGCGACCGAACTCTCGATCGCAGGAGGGGCATCTCCAGCGCATGGGAGAACCCTAGGCTCGGCCGGTGCGTCTGAGGAGTGTGCGCGTCGCCCGGCTCCTCGCTGTCGCGCTGCTTGCCGCCTCCTGCCAGGGCCAACCGCTCGGCCGCTGCGGCGGCAAGTCATGTCCGCCGCCCGCCGTGCCGCAGGTGAAGACGGTGCTGACCGTGGACGGCGAGACGTATCGGAACTTCCGGGTCGTGCATCGCCTCTCCGGGCTTCGCACGCACGACATGGCGGTGACCGTGACAGTCGAGCCAGGCGCCCACATCACGCACTACCGGTTTGGGGAGGCCGGCTCCAGCTACGGCACTGGGCCCTACGGCGAGATCGGGATCCGGCACCTGACGACGGACGCCGGCGCGGTGGCCAGTGGCACCACCTTGCACGTCCGGTGGCGGCCGCACCTGACGGGGCTCCGCGGTCTGCTTCTCGTGTACACCGTGGTGCCACCTGCGGGCAGCCACGAGCAGGGCGGCGAGATCATGTCCTCGGTCGGTGACTTTCAGGTCTACGACGGCACCGAACTCCGGGTGATCGCTGACTGCACCCACGCCATGGCGAAGCCGACCTCTCTCCTCGTCGCCTGCGGCGACGGTTCCCTGCGCCTCAGCCAGATGAGGTACGACTCCTGGTCACGCGTGGCGGCCTACGGCCACGGCGTCGTCATCGCCAACGACTTCAAGCCAGATCGGGCGCGGGGCCACGATCGGAGCTACCGCGTGGATTTCCGGTTGTCGCACGTGCGCGAGTTCGCCGACGGGCCGCACTTCACGACCCTGCGCGTGACCTACCTCTCCGGTAGCCCGCACGGCAGTCCAGTCGAGACGTTCCCGGTCTGACATGACAAGCCGACGTCAGAGCGTGACCTCGGCGGTGCTCTACGCGCTGGCCTGGCCGGTGCCGGTCTACGGCGTCGTCGGGTCGGCGCTCATCGTCGTCAACGAGCAGCTGCTGCACCGCCACCTCTTCCGGGCCTCCGACATCGCGGTAGCGATGGCGTTCACCTCGATGCTGCTGGCGGCCTGGTGGTCGGAGCACCAGGAGCGGGCCGGCCGATAGCCTGCGCTCGTGAACTGGTCGACCGCGTCCGCACTCGCCACCGCGGCCGGCACGCTCGTGCTGGCCATCGCGACCTTCCTCTCGGTCCGGTCGGCCAACCGGTCCGCGCAGGCCGCCGAGCGGTCCCTGCTTGCCGGGCTACGGCCGCTGCTGATCGCGTCGCGACCGCAGGACCTCGAGCAGAAGGTCGGGTTCATCGACCAGCACTACGTGCACCTGCCCGGCGGCTCCGGCACGGCCGAGGCGACCGAGGAGGCGGTCTACCTCACGATGTCGCTGCGCAACGTCGGGCCCGGGGTGGCCGTACTGGACGGCTGGTACGTGCACCCCGAGCGGCTCGTCGGCAACGCCGGCCCGCCCGAGGCGAGCGGCTTCCATCGGCTCACCCGTGACATCTACATCGCGAGCGGCGACATCGGCTTCTGGCAGGGAGCGCTGCGCGACCAGGACCACCCGGAGTTCCGGTCCGTCGGGGATGCCGTCACCGAACGCGGACCGCTGACCGTCGACCTGCTCTACGGCGACTTCGAGGGCGGCCAGCGGGTTATCAGCCGCTTCTCGCTGATGCCCCGCGAGAATGACGGCTGGCTGCTCGCCAACGCCCGGCACTGGAACCTCGACCGCCCCAACCCGAGGTCCTAGGACCTTCGTCCTCTGGCCGGGTGACCGGTTTGTCGCCAGGCTCCTGACGTGCGCTCCCTCGCCGCTGCAGCGGTCCTCCTCGGCCTGGCCACGGCGTGCCAGAGCAGCCACCCCACGGCCGTACAGCAGACGCAGCCGTCCGCAACTGCCAGCCCGACGGCCTCCCCGCTGTCGCCCTCCCTTCTGCCGACCGTGCTGCCCACGGCGTCCCTGACCCCGGCGCCGCGCACGACCACCCGCCCCGCCGTGTCCCACGGCGCTGCCGCAACACCCGCCTCGACCCCGTCGCCCACGAGCTCGCCGCGCCCGGTGGCCGTCACCTCGCCCTCGCCGAAGCCCGCACCGAGGCCGAGCCCGACCCGCTCCCCCGCCCCGAAGCCGACCATCCCCAAGGGCACGACGCACACGATCCACATGCAGTCGCCGTACGCGTTCTCCCCGATGACGCTGACGATCGCGGTCGGAGACAGCATCCGGGTCGTCAACGACGACAGCACCCACCACACCTTCACCGACTCCGGCGTCTTCGACTCCGGGGACATGGGCGGTGGCGCCAGCTACACCTACCGGTTCACGCGCGCCGGCACGTTCGACTTCGTCTGCACGTACCACGAGTCGCTCGGCATGAAGGGCCGCGTCACCGTCCGCTGACGGCCACCCTCCCGCCGTACCGGCCTTGGCCCGCCGGAACGTCTTGGGAGCGACGGCCTACCGCACACAACGCATTGAGACGCGGGCGTCACCACAACGTCTTGGGAGACGTTTCGGCGGGTGGGCCGGGCGCCCGCTAGCGGGTGAGGCCTACTGGTGCGGTTCCTCGCCGATGAACTTGCGGTTCAGGGTCGGCAGCTCGCCGATCGCCTCGATGTTGGACAGCGTGAACGACTGCGTGCGGTTGATGCCGACGTAGTACTCGAAGAGCAGGCCGGACACCGCGATCAGCAGCGCGAAGACGCCGATGATGATGAGGAACGGCCCGAACACCAGCCCCAGCGTCGTGATCGTGAACGACGCGGCCAGCGCGATCGGCCACCACGAGTGCGGCGCGAAGAAGCCGACCTCACCGGCACCCTCGGCGATCTCGGCGTCCTCGCGGTCCTCGGGCCGGGCGTCCATCCGCGAGGCCGTGAACAGCACGTAGTAGCCGATGATGAACGTCATGCCGGCCGACAGCAGCAGGCAGGTGAAGCCGGTGTCGTCGCGGGACACCAGCCAGTAGACGACGGCGGTGCCGAGGAAGAACAGCGACAGGAACGAGAAGAGGAAGCCCTCGACCTTCATGGCAGCTCCTTAGGTCAGCTCGGGCGAGGCGTGCGCGTCGACGCGACCGGCCGTCGCTGGGTAGTGCAGGTCGAACGCGGGGCGCTCGGACCGGATGCGCGGCATGGTCACGAAGTTGTGGCGAGGCGGCGGGCAGGAGGTCGCCCACTCGAGCGAGTTGCCGTAGCCCCAGGGGTCGTCGCCGACCGCGCGCTCGCCACGGGTGTAGCTGACGAAGACGTTGTAGATGAACGGCAGCGTCGACAGGCCGAGCACCACGGCCCCGAAGCTCGAGACCTCGTTGAGGGTGGTGAACCCGTCGCTCGCCTTGTAGTTGGCGACGCGGCGCGGCATCCCCTCGTCGCCCAGCCAGTGCTGGACGAGGAAGGTCGTGTGGAAGCCGATGAACAGGATCCAGAAGTGCACCTTGCCGAGCCGGTCGTTGAGCATCCGGCCGGTCATCTTCGGGAACCAGAAGTAGACGCCGGCGAAGAAGCCGAAGATCGCGGTGCCGAACACGACGTAGTGGAAGTGCGCCACCACGAAGTAGGTGTCGGACACGTGGAAGTCGATCGGCGGGCTGGCGAGCATGACGCCGGTCAGGCCGCCGAGCAGGAAGGTGATGAGGAAGCCGATGCAGAACAGCATCGGTGCCTCGAAGGTCAGCTGCCCTCGCCACATCGTGCCGATCCAGTTGAAGAACTTCACACCGGTCGGTACGGCGATGAGGAACGACAGGAAGGAGAAGAACGGCAGCAGGACGGCGCCCGTGACGAACATGTGGTGCGCCCACACCGTCATGGACAGCGCCGCGATGCCCAGCGTCGCGAAGATCAGGCCCTTGTAGCCGAACATCGGCTTGCGGCTGAAGACCGGGATGATCTCCGAGACCACGCCGAAGAACGGCAGGGCGACGATGTAGACCTCGGGATGACCGAAGAACCAGAACAGGTGCTGCCAGAGGATCGCGCCGCCGGTGCCGGCATCGAAGACATGCGCCCCGAGGTGTCGATCAGCCTCCAGCGCGAAGAACGCGGCCGTGATGACCGGGAAGGCCATCAGCACCAGGATGCTCGTCACCAGCATGTTCCAGGTGAAGATCGGCATCCGGAACATCGTCATGCCAGGCGCGCGCAGCGTGATGATCGTGGTGATGAAGTTGACGGCGCCCAGGATGGTGCCGAGGCCCGACGTGATCAGCCCGATGATCCAGAGGTCGGAGCCGATGTTGGGCGAGTGGATGATGTCGTTGAGCGGCGCGTAGGCGAACCAGCCGAACGACGCTGCGCCCGACGGCGTGAGGAACCCGCTGATGACGGTCAGCCCGCCGAACAGGTACAGCCAGTAGGAGAAGGCGTTCAGCCGCGGAAAGCTCATGTCCGGCGCGCCGATCTGCAGCGGCATGATGAAGTTCGTGAAGCCGTACGCCAGGGGCGGGGCCACGAGGAACATCATGATCGAGCCGTGCATCGTGAACAGCGAGTTGTACTGCTCCTGAGACACGAACTGCAGACCCGGTCGCGCGAGCTCGGCGCGCATGATCTCCGCCAGCAGGCCGGAGAACAGGAAGAACCCGAAGCCGGTGCAGAGGTAGAGCAGCCCGATGACCTTGTGGTCGGTCGTGGTCAGGACCTTGACGATCTTCGAGCCGACGCCTGGGGACGGTCGCCGGTTCGCCGCGGGGGCGGTCGCCTCGGTGAGGACTGCCATGTCAGTTGTCTCCGGTGGTCAGCGCTGCACCGAGCGCGTTGGGCGCGGCGTCCGGGTTGGTCGCGAGGCCCGCGATGTAGGTCTGGTAGTCGTTCTCGGACACCACATGCACCTCGAAGTTCATGGCGTCGTGCTTCTCGCCGCACAGCTCTGCACAGCGGCCCACGTAGGTGCCGATGCGGGTCGGCGTGAGCTCGAAGGTGTTGAGGCGCCCCGGGATCACATCGCGCTTGAAGAGGAAGTCCGGCACCCAGAAGGAGTGGATGACGTCCGGCGAGGTCTCGATGAACCGGATCTTCTTGTCCACCGGGATCACGAGCACGGCCTGCTGGCCGACGGGCGGCGCACCGGTGACCTGGACCGTCTTGTGGTCCGTGGTCGCGTTGAGGTAGTTGAACTGCCAGTTCCACTGGAAGCCGACGACGCCGATGGTCACGTCCGGGTTCTTCGTGAGCTTGTTGACCTTGTTCTCGGCGACCGCCGTGTAGAAGAACAGCACCGCGATGATCACGAACGGCACGATCGTGTACAGCACCTCGATGGGCAGGTTGTACCGGATCTGCGGCGGCAGCTCGTCGGTCTTCTTGCGGTCGCGCACCACGGCGACGGCGATGAGCAGGTACACACCGAACCCGACGGCAGCGGCCGCGGCCACGGTGCCGAGCCAGACGTTGTACATGGTCTTGCCCTCGACCGTCACCGGGTGCGGCCAGCCGATGCCGAAGGCGTCCTCGTATGCCTGGCGACCGCTGCACCCACTGGTGAGCAGCGCGGTGGCGCCGACGGCCAGCGCGAGCCGGACCGCCCGCGAAGAACGGGTTCTCAAGCCATGGACCCTTCGTGCAACGACGTCGATTGCGAGCGCTGGCGAGGCTATCGCAGGGTGTGGTTGTGCTCCTGCTGAGGGGTGGCGTGTCTAGGGTTCGGACATGGTCTCGGACAGCGCTTCCACGCGCGTCAACCTGGACGCGGCGTCCGGGCTTCCGCTGCACCCCCTCGCGCGGGAGGCCTGGCTGGCGGCGCTGGACGACGGCTGGGCGGACCCCGCACGCCTGTACAGCAGCTCCCGCCGGGCCCGCCAGCTCCTCGACGGAGCCCTCTCGTCCCTCGCCGCCCAGCTCGGCTGCCGCGTCGACGAGCTGCACCTCGCGCCGAACGGCTCGCAGGCGGTGTACGGCGGGGTGCGCGGGGTTCGGTCCGCCCGGGCCCGCGTGGGGGCCCACGTGGTGCACAGCGCCATCGAGCACTCCACGGTGCTGCACGCCGCTGCGGAGGGGCCGGCCACCGCCGTACCGGTGGACCTGCTCGGCCGGGTCTCGGTGGACGATCTCGCCGCCGCCGTCCAAGCGGACACCGTCCTGGCCTGCCTGATCGCCGCCTCGCACGAGGTGGGCACCGTCCAGCCGCCGACCGAGCTGCCGGTGCCGGTGCTGGTCGACGCCTGCCAGGTGGTCGGCCGCGCACCCCTGCCGCAGTGGGACCTGCTGGTGGCGTCCGCGCGCAAGTGGGGCGGGCCGGCGCTGGGCTTGCTCGCGGTCCGGACCGGCGTGCGGTGGGTGTCGCCGTGGCCGGAGGAGGACGGCTTCCCCGGGTCGCTGGACCTGCCCTCGGTGCTGGCCGCCGCCGTGGCCCTGGAGGCGGTGGCGCTGGAGCGGGTCGCGGAGGACGCCCGGTTGCGGCCGCTGGTGGCGCGCATCCGGGCCGCTGCGGGCGCGATCGAGGACGTCGAGGTCGTCGGCGACCCTGAGGACCGGCTCCCGCACCTCGTGACGTTCTCGGTGCTCTACGTCGACGGCGAGTCGCTGGTGCGGGCCTTCGACGAAGCCGGCTTCGAGGTGTCCAGCGGGTCCTCGTGCACCTCGTCGGTGCTCGAGCCCTCGCACGTGCTCGTCGCCATGGGCGTCTCGACGCACGGCTCGGTGCGGGTCTCGCTGACGCGCGACACGACGGCCGACGACGTCGACCGGTTCTGCGCCCTGCTCCCCGAGGTCGTGGCGAGGCTGCGCTCGTGATCCTCGACTGCCTCGGGCAGAAGTGCCCGCTGCCGATCATCGAGCTGGCCAAGGCCTTCCCCGCGCTGGAGGTCGGCGACGTGGTGACCGTGCTCGC
>JAOPVZ010000083.1 GCA_025965935.1 Frankiales bacterium
GCGCACGGCGGCACGATCATGTTCATCGGCACCAAGCGCCAGGCGCAGGAGTCGATCGCCGAGCAGGCCACCCGCGTCGGGATGCCGTACGTCACCGAGCGCTGGCTCGGCGGCATGCTCACCAACTTCCAGACCGTCTACAAGCGGCTGCAGCGACTCAAGGAGCTCGAGCTCATCGAGCAGACCGGTGGCGCCACCGTGCTGACGAAGAAGGAGGCGCTCGTCCTCGACCGCGAGCGCAAGAAGCTCGTCCGCACCCTCGGCGGCATCCGTGAGATGACCCGGACGCCCTCCGCGGTCTGGATCGTGGACACCAACAAGGAGCACCTGGCCGTCAACGAGGCCCGCAAGCTGGGCATCCCGGTCGTGGCGATCCTGGACACCAACTGCGACCCCGACGTCGTCGACTACAAGATCCCCGGCAACGACGACGCGATCCGCAGCATCGGCACGCTCACACGCGTCATCGCCGACGCCGTCGCCGAGGGCCTGATGGCCCGGGCGGGTGCGCAGGCCAACGCCGGCGCGGACACCAAGCCCGAGGCCGGCCAGCTCGGCACCGACGAGCCGCTCCCCGCGTGGGAGCAGGAGCTGCTGTCTGGCGACGCCGCGGCCGCGACTGACGCCCCTGCCCCCGTCGAGGGTGCCGGTGCCGCCGTGAGCGTCACAGAGGCGCCGAGCACTGAGGCGTCCAGCACCGAGGCGCCCAGCACCGAGGCGCCCAGCACCGAGGCGCCGAGCACCGAGACGCCGGGCACCGACGCCCCGTCCGCCTGACTCCCGAAGGACTGAAGAACCATGGCGATCTCTGCCGCTGACATCAAGAAGCTCCGCGAGGCCACCGGCGCGGGCATGACGGACTGCAAGAACGCGCTCGTCGAGGCCGACGGCGAGTTTGAGAAGGCCGTCGAGATCCTGCGGATCAAGGGCCAGAAGGGCGTGGCCAAGCGCGAGGGACGGGCCGCCTCCAACGGGCTCGTCGCGCTGTCGGTCACCGCGCCGGGCAAGGCGACGCTGCTGGAGCTCAACTGCGAGACCGACTTCGTCGCCAAGAGCGAGCGCTTCATCGCGCTGGCCGACCAGGTCGTCGCCGCGGCGGCCGAGGCCGGCGCCAACGACCCGAAGGACATCACGGTCGACGGTAAGGACCTGCAGGTCATCCTCGACGAGGCCAACGCCACGCTCGGCGAGAAGATCGAGGTCCGCCGGGTGGTCACGCTCGAGGCTGCCGCTCCGGGGGGCACGGTCGGTACCTACCTGCACAAGACCAACCCCGACCTGCCCCCGCAGCTCGGTGTCCTGGTGGCGCTGACGGGCGAGAACGCCGAGGTCGCCAAGGACATCGCGCAGCACGTCGCCGCGTTCAGCCCGCTCTACACGGCCCGCGAGGACGTCCCGGAGGAGGCCGTCGCCAACGAGCGCCGGGTCGCCAGGGAGATCGCGATCGGCGAGGGCAAGCCCGAGGGCGCGCTCGACAAGATCGTCGAGGGTCGGGTCGTCGGCTTCTTCAAGGAGGCCGTCCTCAAGGAGCAGGCCTTCGCGAAGGACAACAAGAAGTCGGTCGCCAAGGTCCTCCAGGAGGCCGGGGTCGACGTGAGCGCCTTCGCGCGCTTCAAGGTCGGCCAGGCCTAGTACTGGCCTAGTGGCGGCCTAGCCCACAGTTCCCAGACGGCCACACCGGATCCCCAGCACTCACTAGAGTGCTGGGGATCCGTCTTTCTCCGTGGAGGTCCGCTTGCCTGAGTTCGACCGGGTGCTGCTCAAGCTCTCTGGCGAGGCCTTCGCCGGCGGCGGCACGATGGGTGTCTCCCCGGAGACGGTGCGCGGGATCGCGGCGAACATCGCCGAGGTCGTCCGTGGCGGCACCCAGGTCGCGGTCGTGGTGGGCGGCGGCAACTACTTCCGGGGCGCCGAGCTGACCGAGCAGGGGCTCGAGCGCTCACGCGCGGACTACATGGGCATGCTCGGCACGGTCATCAACTGCCTGGCGCTGCAGGACTTCCTGGAGAAGCAGGGCATCGACACCCGCGTCCAGACCGCGATCGCGATGGGGCAGGTCGCCGAGCCCTATGTGCCGCGCCGCGCCATCCGGCACCTCGAGAAGGGTCGCGTCGTCATCTTCGGCGCCGGTCTCGGCGTGCCGTTCTTCTCCACCGACACCTGCGCCGCGCAGCGCGCCCTCGAGATCAGCGCGCAGGTCGTCCTCATGGCCAAGCAGGTCGACGGCGTGTACGACGACGACCCCCGCAAGAACCCTGCTGCCGTCCGCTTCGACGCGCTGTCCTACGCCGAGGTGCTCGAGCGCCGGCTCAAGGTCGCTGATGCCACTGCCATCTCGCTGTGCATGGACAACGACCTGCCGCTGGTCGTGTTCGACATCTTCGCGCCGGGCGGCATCGCCCGCGCGGTCAGCGGTGAGAAGATCGGCACGCTCATCTCCGCGAAAGGGCTCTAGATGATCGACGACACGCTCCTCGACGCGGAGGAGCGGATGGAGAAGGCCGTGGAGGTCGCCAAGGAGGACTTCGGCGGCATCCGCGCGGGTCGTGCCACTCCGCAGATGTTCAACAAGATCGTGGTCGAGTACTACGGCACCATGACGCCGATCATCCAGCTGGCCGGCATCACGGTGCCGGAGCCGCGGATGGCCATCGTGACGCCGTACGACAAGGGCAGCCTGGGCGTCATCGAACGCGCGATCCGCGACTCCGACCTCGGCGTCAACCCCAGCAACGACGGCGCCGTCATCCGGATCTCCATCCCGCAGCTCACCGAGGAGCGGCGCCGCGAGTTCATCAAGGTGGCGCGCACCAAGGCCGAGGACGCGAAGGTCTCGATCCGCAACATCCGCCGCAAGGCCAAGGACGAGCTGGACCGGCTGGCCAAGGACGGCGAGACCGGCGAGGACGACGTCAACCGCGCGGAGAAGGAGCTCGACAAGACCACGAACTCCTACGTGGCGCGCGTCGACGACCTGCTGAAGCACAAGGAAGCGGAGCTCCTCGAGGTCTGATGACGACCTCCGCAGTGACACCACCTGCTGACCCGCCGAAGGCGCCGGGTCGCGCGGGACGAGACCTCCCCGCCGCGATCGCGGTCGGCTTGGCGCTGGGTGCGGCCATCCTCGGGTCGGTCTACTCGCCGTACCGCTGGACGTTCATCCTCGTCGTCGTCGCCGCGATCCTGCTCGGCACCTCCGAGGTGGTGCGGGCGCTGCGCACGCTGGGCGCGCAGCCGCCCCTCGTACCGCTGCTGGTCGGTGGTGCGGCCATGGTCTCGGTCGCCTACCGGTACGGCCCGGACGACCTGTTCCTGGCCTTCGTCCTCACGGTGCTCGGCGTGGTCGTGTGGCGGCTCGCCGACCCCGTCGAGGGCGTGCTGCGGGACGTCACGGCTGCGGTGTTCACCGCCGCCTACGTGCCGTTCCTCGCGGGCTTCGCCGCCCTCATGACCGCGCCGTCGGACGGACCGCGACGCATCACGGCGTTCATCGCGACGGTGGTGTGCAGCGACGTCGGCGGCTACGTCGCGGGAGTGCTGTTCGGCAAGCACCCGATGGCGCCGTCGGTGTCGCCCAAGAAGTCCTGGGAGGGGTTCGCCGGGTCACTGCTCGCCTGCGCGGCAGCCGGTGCGGTCTTCTTCGTGACGCTGTTCCACGTCGCCTGGTGGCAGGGCGTGATCTACGGGCTGTGCGTCGTGCTGTCGGCCACCCTCGGCGACCTCGGCGAGTCGATGATCAAGCGCGACATCGGCATCAAGGACATGGGCACCCTGCTGCCCGGGCACGGCGGCGTGATGGACCGGCTCGACTCGCTGCTACCGACGGCCCCCCTCGCCTGGCTGCTGCTCCTCGCCTTCGTCGGCTGATGCGTGCGGGTTGCCCGCGCGAGATCCGAGCGTGCGCCCGCACGGAGGGCCCGTAGCCTGGGAGGGTGAGCCTTCCCCTGGTGTTCGAGGCGCCGAAGCGGGCGTTCCCGCCGCGGCACCTCGCCGACCTGGCGGCCGACGAGCGTCGTGCGGCCGTCGTGGCCCTGGGGGAGAAGGCCTTCCGGGCCGAGCAGCTGAGCCGCGGCTACTTCGCGGGCAAGGAGCTCGCCGACCTCACCGAGCTGTCAGCCGCAACCCGGGACAACCTCGCGCAGCTGCTGCCGCCGTTGTGGACCCGGGTCCGGGACGTGAGCTGCGACGACGGGGCGACCGTGAAGTCGCTGTGGCGCGGGCACGACAGCACGCTGGTCGAGTCGGTCACCATGCGGTACCGCGACCGCACGACCGTGTGCATCTCGTCCCAGGCCGGCTGCGGCATGGCCTGCCCGTTCTGCGCCACCGGTCAGGGCGGCCTGACCCGCAACCTGTCGACGGCCGAGATCGTCGACCAGGTGGTCCGCGCCAACGCCGACGAGATCGCCCGCGGCGAGCGCGGCGTCTCGAACGTGGTCTTCATGGGGATGGGCGAGCCGCTCGCCAACTACAACCGCGTCGTGGCGGCCGTACGCCGGTTGGTCGAGCCCTCACCTGCGGGGCTCGGGATGTCGCAGCGCAACATCGTCGTCTCGACCGTCGGCGTGGTCCCGGCGATCCAGAAGCTCACCGAGGAGGGGCTGCAGGTCACCCTTGCGCTGTCGCTGCACGCGCCTGACGACGAGCTGCGCGACACCCTCGTACCGGTCAACACCCGGTGGCCGGTCCGGGAGGTCCTTCGGGCCGCCCTCGACTACACGCGTAAGACCGGGCGGCGGCTGTCCATCGAGTACGCCCTCATCCGCGACGTCAACGACCAGCCGTGGCGCGCGGACATGCTGGCCAAGAAGCTCAAGGGCAAGCTCGTCCACGTGAACCTCATCCCGCTCAACCCGACGCCGGGGTCGGAGTGGGACGCGTCGCCGAAGGAGGCGGAGCAGGAGTTCGTACGACGGTTGCGCGCGGGTGGCGTCAACGCGACCGTCCGCGACACCCGGGGCCGCGAGATCGCCGGCGCCTGCGGCCAGCTTGCAGCGCTCGAGTAGAACGGTGGCTCACGCCGCCCAGGTGCGCAAGATCGCTCTGTCGCTGCCCGGCGCGGTGGAGATCGAGAGCGAGGGCTTCGACTTCCGGGTCGCCGGCAAGGGCTTCGTGTGGTCCTACCCGGAGCGCACGCCCGGCGCGCGGCGGGTCATCCGTACTGACATCGCGGTGCTGTTCGTCGGTGACGAGGCGGAGAAGCAGGCACTGCTGAAGGGCGAGCCGGAGCT
>JAOPVZ010000092.1 GCA_025965935.1 Frankiales bacterium
TAGCGTCCGCGTCACGGCCGCCCGAGCCGTCGGAGAAGTGGAGCGGAAGGTGCGGATCGACTGCGACACGTGCGCGGTGCGCGACCTGCAGTGCGGCGACTGCGTGATGTCGGTGCTGCTGGGGGTCCGCGGGGTCTACGACGTCGACCCGGGGGAGGCGCAGGCGCTCGACGTGCTGGCCGACCAGGGGCTGGTGCCCCGGCTGCGGCTGGTCCCCCTGGGAATCCCGGAGATCCCAGGCTCAAGGGCTGGTTGAGGGTCGCGACACGCGGGACACATCCGACACCCCGGTTGTCCCGATTCCGAGCGGACCGGTAGCCTCCTGCCAGGTCATTGGCATGACAGCAGCCCACACCGGGGTGCGGTGTCAGGACTACCGCCGAGTCCGCAACGGGGTCCCTCCCCAGCGCGGAGCCGGGGAACCACGTTCCCCTGGGGTGAATCGGCGCCGAGGACTGGGTGCGAGCCCGGGCGGAGGCGTTGTAGGGCCAGTCTTCCGGCCCGAACCCGTCAGCTCACCTGGTAGGCGGTTGAGGAAGAAGGAGACCCGCCTCCCTTGGCGAGCCCCCGCAAGCCCGTCCGTACCCTCCTCGTCGTCGCTGTCGCCGCTGCCGGCGCTCTGAGCGTGCTGCCAGCCAGCAGCTCCGCCGACCCCAAGCCCACGCTCGCCCAGGTCGAGGCGCGGATGAACGCGCTCAACGACCAGGTCGACGTCGCGGTCGAGCAGTACTCGCAGGCCAAGCTCGCGCTGGCGGAGGCCAGCCGCCGCGCTTCGGTCGCCCAGGCCCGGGTCAAGGCTGCGCAGGCCCAGCTCGACGTCATCAAGCGGCGGATGAGCTCGGTCGCCGCGGCTGCCTACCGCTCCGGCGGCGCCGACCAGTTCGTGCAGCTGGTGAGCAACAGCACCCCCCAGACCTTCCTGGACCGCGCCGCGTCGCTGGACCGGATCGCCGCCGGCCAGCAGGCCCAGGTCGCCGCCGCCGCGACGGCCCGCCACCGGCTGGCGACCGTGCAGGCCGAGGCCGCGACGCAGAAGGCCGCCCAGGCCGCCGTCGCCACGGCGATGGCCAAGCAGAAGTCGACGATCCAGGCCGCGCTCGCGCAGCAGCAGCGGCTGTTCAGCAGCCTCAAGGCCGAGCAGCAGCGCCAGCTCCGCGCCGCGCAGCGTGCCGCGGCTGCTCGTGCCGCCGCCGCTGCCCGTGCCTCGCGCAGCCGCAGCTTCGACGTCCCGACCTACAACGGGCCGGCCAGCGGTCGCGCCGCGGTCGCCGTGCAGGCCGCTTACAACGAGCTCGGCAAGCCCTACAGCTGGGGCGCCTCGGGCCCGAACTCCTTCGACTGCTCCGGTCTCACCATGTGGTCGTGGGGCAAGGCCGGCGTCTCGCTGCCGCACTCGAGCCAGGCGCAGTACAGCAGTGGCCCGCACGTCAGCCAGGCCGACATCCAGCCCGGTGACCTGACGTTCTACGGGTCGCCGATCCACCACGTCGGCATCTACATCGGCAACGGCAACATGATCAGCGCGCCGCACACCGGTGACGTCGTGAAGATCCAGCCCGCGTTCCGCAGCGACTACGTCGGTGCCGTCCGGCCCTAGCGCCAGCCTGCTTGTGCTGTCCCCCCGCTGAACGGGAGACTGCCTCCCGGCGTCCACTTCCCCTGACGCCAGCGATCGGAGGCACGGTGCGCGAGCTCCACGTCGTCGCGGTCAGCGAGGACGGTCGGCATGTCGTGCTGGCCGCTCGGCGCGGCGCGTCCAAGGGCGGGTTCAAGCTGGCCCTCGACGCCACTCTCGCGGCGGCGGTACGAGGTGACCTGCCGCGTCCGGGCGACGAGGAGCTCCCCGACCTCTCGCCCAAGGAGATCCAGTCCCGGCTCCGTGCCGGTGAGTCGGTCGAGAAGATCGCCCGGTCCGCCGGCGTCCCGCTGGCCCGGGTCGAGCGCTTCTCCGGGCCAGTCCAGGGCGAGATGGCCCGGATGATCGACGCCACCCGGTCTGCCTATGTGGTCCGGGGTCGGCTCGGCCGCTCGGCTGTCGACCTCGGTACGGCGGTCGACGCCGCTCTGCACGCAGGCGGTGCCGATGACGAGCGGACCGACTGGTCGACGTACCGGCAGGAGGACGGCAGCTGGCTGGTGACGGTCAGCTGGTACGCCCGCAAGCGCAGCCGCTCGGCGTCCTGGGCGTACGACCCGGCACAGCGGCTCGTCACGGCGAGCGACCCCGCGTCGGCGGCGCTGGCGCACCAGGAGTCGGACGAGGCCGCGGCCAAGCGCAAGCCGAGCCCGTCACCGGCCAGGAAGCCCGCGTCGAAGAAGACCACAGCGAAGAAGGCCCCGGCGCGGAAGGCTGCCGCCAAGAAGGCCGTGAAGAAGGCCGCGCCCGCGAAGAAGGCACCGGCCAAGAAGACTGCGGCGAGGGCGGTCAAGAAGGCGCCCGCCAAGAAGACCGTCGCCCGGGCCGCGGTCAAGCGGACTCCCGTCAAGAAGGCGGCGGCCATGAAGGCACCGGCGAGACCGCACCGGGCACTGCGCGTCGTACCCGACCCGGAACCCCGCCCCACCAAGCCCACCAAGGGATCGCGCGGCAAGACCCGGGCCAGCGTGCCCGCCTGGGCGGACGTGCTGCTGGGCACCTCGCCCGGGGGCGAGCGCTGAAGAAGCTCGCTGCCCTCCTGCTTGGCGTCCTCCTGCTGACCGGCTGCACCTCCCAGCAGCGGGTGCAGGTCAACCGGCCCCCGCCGCTGGATCGGCTCAACTCCGCCGTCTCCGGTCTCTCGACCGCCCGGGCGGCGCTGCTCGACGCTGCCGGCGCCATGCAGGACGGTGCGCAGGCGCTGGATGCGACCGACGCGATCTGCGCAAAGGGCCACGGCGTCGCCGCCCGCACCAGCCAGCGCAACGGTGCTGCCGCCGTCACCCGAGCCGGCGACGCGGTGCGCAACCTGCCGAGCCTGATCGCGAACTACCGGGCGTCCCTGACGGCCCTCGACAAGGCTCGTACGGCGGTGAGCGGCGCAGC
>JAOPVZ010000109.1 GCA_025965935.1 Frankiales bacterium
CACGACGGCTCCCCCGTGAGCCCCGCGTTCAGCATGCTCGACCCCACGGCCGTCACCGGACGCGGCCTGATGCTGGTCTCAGCGGCTGCGGACTCGTGGGGCGTCGATCCCGATGAGAACGGCAAGACCGTCTGGTTCGGCTTCGACCACGGACGGCGCAACTCGGCCGAGGCCGAGGAGACCGACCGGCTGCTCGCCTCCTGGGCCGACGGGCTCGAGGTCGACCCGGCCCGCGAGCAGGTCCGGGTCGTCATCACCGACGTCGATGCCGCGCAGCTTGCCGCCAGCGAGTCGCACTCCGAGGGTCTGCTCCGGGAGCTCACTCTGGTCGGGGAGGACTCTCCGCACCACGACAAGGCGGAAGCGATCACCCGAGCGGCGGCCCCACTCGACGCGCTGCGGCTCGACGTGCGGCACCAGGTCGCCGTGGCCCTCCACGAGGGCGCCCCGTCGCTGGACGTCACCCTCGTCGTGCGGCGCGAGGATGCCGAGCAGGTCCGTGACTTCATGCACGCCCTGGATGACGCCGACCGGCTCTCCCGCCACGGCGAGCTGCTCATCGTGCCGACCCCTGCCGAGACGAGCGCCTTCCGCACCACCTTCCTGCGGCGGGTCCTCGACCAGCTCCGGAGCTAGCGGCCCGGCTCCTCCAGCAGCGCGGCGGCGTCGAACCAGCGCACGTAGGTCGATCCCTTCAGCTCGAACCGCACCTGCGCGCGTGGGCCGTTGCGGCCGAGCACCTCGCCGACGCACACCGCGCCCTCGACGACCACCCAGGTGCGGTTGTCGCCCTGCGGCTGCCGGTACCGCTCCGAGCTCCGGAAGCTCGCGTCGAAGGGCTTGGGGTCGTCGCTCATTTGCCGTCAGGCAAGCATGAGAAGGGGCGCGGCGGCAAGTACGGTTCGAGGCTGGGGAGCTGCCTACAGGGTACGAGCCGGACATGAATCCTCGCCTCATCGGGCTCGCTGCCGCGGCTGTGCTCCTGGTGGCGCTGGGCGCGGTGGTCGCCCGGCCGGTCGATCAGGTGCACGACGACATCCGGGCCCAGCGCGCCCTCATCAGTGAGCAGCTCGCCACCACCCGGACCCAGCTCGATCTGCAGCGCACGCAGCTCGAGGTCGCCCAGGCTCAACTGGCCGCGGCCCAACAGACCCTGCAGCGCACGGCGACCCTCGAGCAGCTCGCCCGGGAGACCCGCGACGTCGCGGTCCGGCTGGAGGGGCGGGCAGCCACGACGGAGGAGCTCACCCGCACCCTTCTCGCGCTGGCCCGGGAGATCACGCGGCTCGCAACGGAGACCGAGCGCCACGCCGCCAACCTGGACCGGAAGGTGCCCTAGCCCTGGCCGCCCTCGGCGGGACGGAACCGGTCCGTCACCCGGCGGGTCAACGGAACCACGCGGGCGAGTCGCCCGACGTCCTCGCCGGAATCCGCGGAGTCCCGAAGGTCGACGGCGGTGCTAAGGCGCTCGGCGTGCCTCCTGTCCCTGATGTCGAGCAGGTCGCCCAGCTCGTGGACCCGCACGGAGCGCTCCACGATCGGGTTCGCGTGGATGAGGATCAGCCCACCGCCCTGCCGCCGTAGGTGCTGATCGAGGCTGGTGAAGAGCCGCACCCCGTCCGAGGTCAGGGCGTGGACATTGGACAAGTCGATGACCAGGTGCCGGAGACCACGCGCCAACAGCGGCGCCAACCTACGTCGTACCGAAGCACAGGCCTCGTCATCGAGCTCGCCGTGCAATCGCAGGGCTGTGCCCTGCTGCAGTTCCATCCGTCGATCGCCTCCACAAGAGGCCTTCCCCGATGAGCGCGAACCATTCCTTGCCGGAACGTGAGCTCACCGCCGGGAGCGCTTGTCCTCGTACATCGCGGCGTCGGCCCGCTGCCACAGGTCGTCGATGCCGAGGTGGGCGCTGGTCGCCCAACCGAGGGAGACGTTGACGCCCCGCTGCAGGAGCGCCTCACGCACCCGCTCTGCGAGCGCCTCGGCGGCGAGCGGGTCGGTGTCGGGCGCCGCGATGCCGAACTCGTCCCCGCCGAGCCGGCAGACGACGTCCGTGGCACGGCGGGCGCCGGACAGCGCGTCGGCGGCCCGGCCGATGAGCGCGTCACCGGCAGCGTGGCCGTAGGAGTCGTTGACCTGCTTGAGCCCGTCGATGTCGAGGATGACGATCGTGATCGGCCGGTTGGTACGGCGGGCCCGGCCGGCCTCGACGTGCAGCGTGTGCAGCCAGGCGCGCCGGTTGCCCAGCCCGGTGGCGGGGTCCCGGTTGGCGATCTCCAGCGCGCCACGGGCGGTCGTCTCCGCGATCAGGCGGCTCATCTCCGCCTCCATGTAGGCGGAGAGCATGACCGGTACGGCGTGCACCTCGGACCGGCCGACCTCGGAGTTGGCGCTGACGATCAGGCTGGCCTCGGGCACGTGGCTGCTGGCCGGGATGGCGTGGCTGGTGAAGCTGAGCGTGCCGTCACCGGGTGGCGTCGTTCCCGGCATCCGCTCGGCCACCACCGGCCCGTCCAGGAGCAGCGAGCAGCCGACCTGCAGCGTGATGAGGTTCGTCTCGGCGAGCACCCGGGACAGCACCGCCTGCAGGCACCGGCGCATGGCTTCGGAGCGCGTACGGGAGTCGGCCTCCGCGAGGGGCGGCGGCACGAACAGGGCGGTGCCCACGAGAAGATCCCCAAGTTCGACCATTGCTACCACTGGGTAGTTTCGCCACTGGACGTGAAGTTCCTGCTACGGGGAGGCGTCATGCAGCCTGCAGGGGCTGCATCTGCGGGGGGTTCTCAGGCCGCACGGCGGCCTTGCTGCAGCGCTCGATGCAGATGGCCTTGAGCACGCGCAGCCCGTCGGTCACCGCGTTCAGGTTGGACGTGCCGTGGATCCGGTCGAACTCGAAGCTCTTCACCTCGGCGATCGTCAGCTTCGCCTTGGCGATCCGGGTGTTGATCACGGTCTCGATCTCGAAGCCGTCACCCCACAGCATCTGGTCGCCGTGGCCGCCGGCCTCGAGGCCGAGGACATCGAGGCAGTGCACCCAGAAGGCGTTGTAGCCGTAGCAGAGGTCGGTGTAGCGGGTCCCGAACAGCACGTTCACGATCGTGTTCAGGAACCAGTTGCCCACCCGCCGGATCCGGGTGATGTCGCTGCTGCCGCCGCCCAGCGCGAAGCGGGTGCCCTTCGCGAAGTCCGCCCCCTGCACCAGCGCCTCGACGTAGGCCGGGATCTCCCGCGGGTCCGCGCTGCCATCCGCATCCAGCATCACCACGATGTCGCCGGTCACCGCCTCGAACCCGCAGGCCAGCGCGTTGCCCTTGCCCTTGCGGGTCTGCCGGACGATCTTCTCGTCCGTAGTCAGCCGCAACGCCGCCTCGATCGTGCCGTCCGTGCTCCGACCGTCCACCACGATCACCTCGTGCAAGCCCTCGGGCAGCAGCCCGAAGACATGCGGCAGGTTCCTCGCCTCGTTGTAGGTCGGCACGACGACGGAAACGCGTGGCTGGCGCGTACCGGTCGGCTTCGTGTCGGGGGTCTTGGCTCCAGCGGCACTGAGGCTGCGGATCACGGCATCCACGCAGGGGGCTCCTTCGGAAGCGAGTCGTGGCTCAGGTCTCCGAAGCGCCGGGTTCGCCTCTGCTCCTCCCCGGGCCCGTGCTGGCGACCAGGTCGCCCGAGGGATCAAAGCTCGCTCCTACCGGGGCTCTCGCTCCGGCATCTACTGACCGTAGCCGGAGGGCTTCGGACAGTGCACCGCGATCTGGTGTAACGCTTTGTGATCGTCGTCACGAGGCGTTTCCGGACAGCAGTGACGCCTCGCGTCTTTGCGTGACAGAAGGAGCGTATCCAGCCGCGCCGACCTCACACATGACCTACGCGTAAAGATCCCGTGACATGGCCCTGAGAACCTCTGTGAGCGCTGTGAGAAGCGCCTCGCTCTCCTCCGGCCCGCGCACCGCGGTGCGCCAGTGCTCGGGTCCGAGTCCGGGGAACGTGTCGCCGCGACGCACCGCGATCCCGAGCTCCCTGAGCTGCTCGCGTACGTCTGGACGGCCGGGCACCCGGCAGAGCAGGTACGGCGCTTGGCTGCCCGGCGCGACCTCGACACCAAGCCCGGTGAGCGCCGCCTGGAGCGCCTCGCGGTGCTGGCCGACCTCGATGGCCGCCCGCTCCGCCTGCTTGACCGGACCGCGCTGCAGGCAGGCGTCCAGGGCGGCCAGCGCGGGCGTGCTCACCGACCAGAGCGGCTGCGCCTCCCTGAGCAGCGCGACGGTCTCGGGCTCGGCCAGCAGGTAGCCGACCCGCAGGCCGGCGAGCGCCCAGGTCTTGGTGAGGCTGCGGACGACGACCAGCCCGGGCAGCCGCCGGCCGCTCAGCGAGTCAGGCTCCCCCGGGACGGAGTCCATGAAGGCCTCGTCGACGATGGTGACGCGGCCGGGACGGCACAGCTCGCCGAGCCGCTCGTGGACGACGCCCGTCGGGTTGGTGGGATTGCCGACGACGACGAGGTCGGCCTCGTCCGGCACCTGGGCGGGGTCCAGGACGTACGGCGGCTCGAGGACCAGCCGGTGCACCTCGTGCCCTGCCGCGCGCAGCGCCGCCTCCGGTTCGGTGAAGCTCGGGTGCACGCACACCGCGTGGCGCGGCCGCAGGGCGCGGGCGAGCAGGACGAACGCCTCGGCGCCGCCCGCCGTGAGCAGGACCTCGTCGGGGTCCCGGCCGTGCCGGGCGGCGACCGTCCTGGTGGCGGGTGCCGGGTCCGGGTACCTCGCCAGCTGGCGGAGCGCCCGCTCCAGCCGGCCGAGCAGCCAGGCCGGCGGCTGGTCGCCGCGCACGTTCACCGCGAGGTCGAGCAGGCCGGGCCCGGTCTCCTGGTCGCCGTGGTGGCGCAGCGGGTCGCTCAAGGCGTGAACCACTGGAGCGTCTCGCGGAGGGTGACCACATCACCGACGATCGTCGCGACCGGCGCCTGCAGCCCGGCCTCGGCGACGTCCGCGGCGAGCCGCTCGAGAGTGCTCACGATCACGCGCTGGTTAGCCGTCGTGCCCTGCTGCACGCAGGCCGCCGGGGTCCCGGGGTCCCGGCCGTGCCGGATGAGGCCCTGGGTCAGCAACGGCAGCCGGTCGTGGCCCATGAGGATGACGAGCGTCCCCGGTCCGGTCGCGAGCGCCTGCCAGCGCACCTGGCTGGCCTCGTCGTCGGGATCGAGGTGGCCGGTGACGATGCAGACGTCCTGGGTGTAGCCGCGGGCCGTCACCGGGATCCCCGCATAGGCGGCAGCCGCGATGGCACTGGTGACGCCGGGCACGACGATGAACGGGACCCCTGCGGCCACCAGGGCGGCCGCCTCCTCGCTGCCCCTGCCGAACACGAACGGGTCACCGCCCTTGAGGCGCACGACGCGCTTGCCGGCCTGCGCGTGCCCGACCAGCTGGGCGTTGATCTCCTCCTGCCGGGGCGCGGTGCCGGTCCAGCTGGTCTTGCCGACGTCGACGACCTCGGCGTCGGCCCGGACGTGCTCCAGCACGCCTGGGTCCACCAGCCGGTCCACGAGCACCACGTCGGCCTGGCCGAGGAGCTGGGCACCTCTCAGCGTCAGCAGCCCGGGATCGCCCGGTCCGGCGCCGACGAGGGCGACCGTGCCGGGCGCGAGCTCCCGCGTCATGGCACCTTCGCGACTGCCAGCGTGGCCACCTCGCTGCTGGTCTTCGTCCTCGTCAGCGTGCCGTGCAGCGAGGCAGCAGCTTCCGCCACGCTGGGAGTCCCCACGGCCTGCTTCGCCTTCTTGCTGGGGGTCGGTACGTCGACGGCCGCGAGCTCCTCAGCCGTGTGGGAGTGCAGGTTCCAGCCGCGGCGGACGCAGAGCATGCGCAGCCCGGTCTCCTGCGCCTTGCTGTCGAGCGTGGCCACCCCGATGACCTGGTCCACCTTGTCGCCGAGGGCCCCGACGACGAGCTCTTCGAGCTCGTCCACCGTGACGCCCGCGCGGGCACCGATCCCGATCACGAGCATGAGGCGGCCCTCTCGACGAGCCGGAGCGCCAGGTCGGGCGCGCCGGCGGGGTGCAGGTGCACGTACGACGCGAGGAGGCCCTCGGCCGTCGTGAAGCCTTCCAGGGTCCCGTCCTGCAGCTGCCAGGCGGGGCGTCGGCCGGCGCGCGGGTCGACGGTCGTGCGGTGGAACTCGTGGCCGACGAGCACGGTGCCCTCGGCCGCCCCGACGGTGTCGGAGTGCGCGACGACGGTGCGATAGCCCAGCGTCAGCGTGCCGGTCATCGTCGCGATGGCGTCGACGTGCCCGACCATGCCGGTGCCGTCGAGCGCCTTGCAGAGGAGCAGCAGGCCGGCGCACTCCGCGTAGGCCGGCCGACCGGCATCGAGGTGGCCGCGCACGGCCTCGAGGAAGCGGTCGTTGGCGGCCAGCTGCTCGGCGTACACCTCCGGGAAGCCGCCTGGCAGGACCAGTGCCCGGGTGCCCTCCGGGAGCACCTCGTCGCGCAGCGGGTCGACGACCACCACGTCCGCGCCCGCAGCGGTGAGAGCCTCCGCGGTCTCCGCGTAGGCGAAGGTGAAGGCCGCTCCCCCGGCAAGGGCGACGACCGGCCGCTCGGCGCGTTCGACCGTCGGAGGCTGCCACGGCTCGGCGTCGAGATCGCCTGCGCTGGAGGCGATCTCGAGCACCTGGTCAAGGTCGACGCCGGCCCCGATGACGCGTCCGAGCCGCTCCACCGTCGCCAACGCCTCGGGTGCCCGCTCGGCCACCGGGACCAGCCCGAGGTGCCTGCTGGGGGTCTCCACGTGGGCGTCGCGGCGCAGCACCCCGACGACCGGCACGATTCCCCGCAGGGCGTCGCGCAGCATCCCCTCGTGCCGGTCGGTGGCGACCCGGTTGAGGATGACGCCGGCCACGTCGAGGTCCTCGTCGTAGGACATGAAGCCGTGCACGAGCGCCGCCACGGAGGTCGACTGCGAGCTGGCGTCGACGACCAGGAGCACCGGGGCCTCGAGCAGGTGCGCGACGTGTGCGGTCGAGCCCTCCTCGGTCGAGCCGCGACCGTCGAACAGCCCCATCACCCCCTCGACGACGGCGACGTCGCAGCCGCGCGCGCCGTGCAGCAGCAGCGGCGCGACGAGCGCCTCGCCGACCATCACGGGGTCCAGGTTGCGGCCCGGGCGGCCGGCGGCCAGCCCGTGGTAGCCGGGGTCGATGTAGTCCGGCCCGACCTTGTGCGGGCTGACCTCGAGGCCGCGCTGCCGCAGTGCCGCGATCAGGCCGGTGGCCACGGTCGTCTTGCCGGCCCCGCTGCCCGGGGCGGCGATGACGACGCGCGGCAGGCTCACCACTCGATGCCTCTCCTGAGTGGTGCTACCACTCGATTCCACGTTGCCCTTTCTGGCCGGCGTCCATGGGGTGCTTGACCTTGGTGGTCTCAAGGACGAGGTCGGCGATCTCGACCAGTCGCGGGTGCGCGTCGCGGCCGGTGATGACGACGTGCTGCTGACCGGGGCGGTTGACGAGCGCCTCGACGACGTCGTCGATGTCGAGCCAGCCCCACTTCAGCAGGTAGGTGAACTCATCGAGCACGTAGAACCGGTAGGTCTCCGCGGCCAGGTCGCGCTTGATCTGCTCCCAGCCCTCGCGGGCGTTCGCGGCGTGGTCCTCGTCGGTGCCCTGCTTGCGGGTCCAGGACCAGCCCTCGCCCATCTTGTGCCAGGTGACCGGACCGCCCTCGCCCGAGGCGCCGAGGACCTTAAGCGCGGTCTCCTCGCCGACCTTCCACTTCGCGCTCTTGACGAACTGGAAGACACCGACCGACCAGCCTTGGTTCCAGGCCCGCAGAGCCATGCCGAACGCGGCGGTCGACTTGCCCTTCATCTCGCCGGTGTGCACGACGAGCAGCGGCCGGTTGCGCCGCTGCCGCGTGGTCAGCCCGTCATCCGG
>JAOPVZ010000123.1 GCA_025965935.1 Frankiales bacterium
GAGCCCCTACGCCGCCTGCGCGCTGCTCATCGCGGCCGCGCTGGCGCTGCTGGTCGGCTGGCACACCCGGGTCGCTGCGCTGGCGGTGTTCCTCGGCCTGCTCGTCCTGCAGCGTCGGGACGTGTACGTCCTCAACAGCGGCGACCTGCTGCTGCGCGAGCTGGCGTTCTACGTCGCGCTGATGCCTGCGGGCGAGGTGTGGTCGCTCGACGCGCGCCGCCACGAGCCGGAGCCCCGCGCGCCCTGGGGACTTCGGCTGCTGCAGCTCCAGATCAGTGGCGTCTACCTGTTCTCCGTGGTCGCGAAGCTGCACGGCACCTCCTGGCAGAACGGCACAGCAGTCGGCAAGGCGCTGCAGCTCGACGACCTCCAACGGATCGTCGTCCCGCAGTGGGCGGCCACCTCCGTCACCGTGTCGGCGCTGATGACCTACGGCACCCTCGTCGCCGAGGGCTTCCTCGTCTTCGGGCTGTGGTTCCCGCGCCCCCGCTGGAAGGCGATGGCCGCCGGCGTCGCCATCCACCTCGGCATCGAGGCCACCCTGCTCATCGGCTGGTTCTCGCTGACCATCATCAGCTGCTACCTCGCTTTCGTGCCCGCCCCGGTGCTCCACCAGCTGCGGGAGCGCCTCCGGCGTCCTGCGAGGATGGCGACCTCACACGTGGACGAGAAGGAGCAACCAAGTGCTGGACCTGAAGGGGACCTCGTCCCTCGTGACCGGCGGCGCGTCGGGCCTGGGTGAGGCCGCCGCCCGTCAGCTGGCCGACCGCGGCGCCAAGGTCGTCATCGTCGACCTCAACGACGACAAGGGCCTCAAGGTCGCCGGTGACATCGGCGGCGCCTACGTCCGCGCCGACGTGACCGACACCGACGCGGTGATCGCTGCCATCACGGCCGCCGAGGAGCTGGGCACGTTCCGCACGGCGGTCGCCGCTGCCGGCATCGGCGCCGCGTCACGCACCATCGGTCGGGACGGGTCCTACGACTCGGCGTTCAACCTCGACTACTTCAAGCAGGTCATCGACGTGAACCTCATCGGTGTCTTCAACACCGTGCGGCTCACCGCGACCGCGATCTCGCGCACCGAGGCCTTCGACAGCGACGGGCAGAAGGGCGCAATCGTCACGCTCGCCTCGATCGCCGCGTTCGACGGCCAGATCGGCCAGGCCGCGTACTCGGCGTCGAAGGGCGGCATCGTCGGCATGACCACCCCGATCGCGCGTGACCTCGCCGCGGCCGGCATCCGGCTCAACTGCGTCGCGCCGGGGCTCATCGACACCCCCATCTACGGTGAGGGCGAGGCGTCGGAGGCGTTCAAGGACTCGCTGAAGCGCGACGTCGTCTTCCCCAAGCGCCTCGGTACGGCGGACGAGCTGGCGTCGATGATCCTCGAGCTGCTGGTCAACACCTACGCCAACGGCGAGACGGTCCGGCTCGACGGCGCCGCCCGCCTCCAGCCCAAGTAGCTGCCCGCGCCGCCCTCCCGGCACCGCCGGCGCCCCCGTCCGGTGATCAACAGGCGATCGGGTGGCCGACACGCCGGCGTGTCGGACCGGCAAAGACCTGTTGATCACGGCCGCCGGGATCACGACCAGTAGGTGGGGCCGCCGAGCGCTGCGCTCACCAGCTGCCGGGCGCACAGGGCACCGATCACGTTGCCCGTGCCGCAGTAGCCACCTGCAGCCCAGACGCCCTGCCGCACCTCACCGAGGTACGGCAGGGCGTCGCGCGTGTAGCCCACGGACGCCGCCCACCGGTGCGTGACGGCCGCCTCCGGCGCGATGCTCCGGAGCAGTTCGTCCAGCGCGTCCTGGACCGGCGCTGACGTCTCGGTCGACGCGGTCTCCTCCTCGGCGCCACCACGGTCGCGGAAGCCGCCGAGCACGAGCCGACCATCGGGTAGCTGCTGCCAGTACTCGTAGCCCTCGCGCAGGTAGACCGGACGCGGAAACCGCTGGGGTACAGGCGATGTGCCCAGCATCTGCAGCCGCACGGTCCGCACCGGCACCTCCGGCAGCAGCTGCTCCAGCCGCCCGTCGACGAGCACCAGCACGTGCTCGCAGGAGACCTTCCCGGCCGGCGTCTCGACGAGACCGGGCGAGACCGCCAGGGCCGGGGTTCGCTCGTACAGGCCGGGCCCGACCGCCAGGGCCCGGCAGCGGGCCAGCGGTTGCACGACGCCGTCGCGCGGGAACAGCAGGCCGCGTCCCTCCGGCCCGTCGTACCGCTCCGCCTCGAACCCGTCCTCGTGCAGCGCCTCCAGCTGCGCGGCGCATTCGGCGAGGCCCTCGGCGGTCCGCTCGACGCGCAACGACCCCGTACGACGCAGGAACCCGGCCTCCTCCATCCGGTCGAGCTCCTCCAGGGTTCGCCGGTACAGCAGGGAATCCCGCTGCCGGTGGTAGGCGTGTGCCGGCCCGGCCAGCAGGAAGCCGCCGTTGCGCCCGGCGGCCCCGCCACCGACGGTGCCCGCGTCGATCCCCACGACCGAGGCGCCGCGAGCCCGGGCCTCGTGCACCGCCGTCAGCCCGGAGCCGCCGAGCCCGACGACGCAGACGTCCGCGGTGATGTCCTCCTCGAGCGCGGGCAGCCCTTCCCAGCGGCCGTCGTCCCACAGCGGCCGCGTCACGCGACCAGCATGACTCAGCCGCGCAGGGAGGGTGCAAGCAAGTCCGTCAAGGTGCGGGAGTAGGCCGCCGTGATGTGGAAGCCGTCCCAGTAGACGGGCGTGCGCCCGATCACCGCAGGACAGCGCCCGTCGACGCAGAACCACGGGAGGACGTCGACGTAGCCGGCGCCGTTGGCTGTGGCCGCCGCCTGCTCGGCCTGTCGCTGCGCATACCAGATCGGGTTGACCTCCGTCGTGCAGTCGGACGGCTTGCTGGTGCGGGTGACGCAGCTCTGCAGGTTTCCCGAGCTGGGCGGGGATCCGATGAGCACCTCGCGCTCCACGTAGCGCTTGTAGGCAGCCAGCTGCTGCGAGACCCCTCGTCCCCAGAGCGGCTCGTTGCGATCGTCACCTGGGGCGAAGCCGTCGACGAGAGCGTTCACCTCGATCCATCCACTGGCCCCGATCAGCAGCTCCGGCCGCTGCTGCTTCACGAGGTCCAGCACCTCTGCACGGTGCTGCAGGCACTCCTTGAAGGGTGGACGCGGCAGCTCCTGTCGCTTCGAGGTGGGGAGCGCCTGGAAGGGGCAGTTGGCCATCGTGAGGACCTGGACCGCCCACCCCTTCGGCTCCAGCGCGGCGCGGATCGCAGGGGCATAGCTCACGGCATAGCTGTCGCCCACCAAGAAGGCGAGGTGCGGCGCCGTCGCGGAGCCGTAGCGGCAGTGGCGCTGCCGCTGCACCGTGACGTTGATGCAGCTGTCCTGCTTCCACTCGGGAACGACCGCCGCGTCGAGGTTGTCGAGCCCTGGCGAGAGCCGACCCCAGGACGTGGCGGCGAGGGACGCCATGATCCGCTCGCGCAGCGCCGAGGGCTTGACGAGGGCCGCCGCGCTGACGGGCACGGCGGTCTCCTCCCCCTGGGGCGCGGTGGCACCCCCGACGCGCAGGGTGGCGACGGCCAGCACGAGGGTGACGACGAGAGTCGCGGCAACCAGCACCCGCTGCCGGTCCCCGGACCACTCGACCGGCGAGCGGCGGTAGCCGAACGGGCGCGGCTCCAGCAGCTTGGAGCGCCGGACCGGGTCCTCGACCAGGTGGTGGCCGAGGACAGCGAGGACGAGCGGAGCGCCGGCACCGACGAGGTAAAACCGAGCAGACCCGTCGCCGAAGTACGCGCCGGCGAGGACGATCGCAGGCAGGTGCCACAGGTACAGCGAGTAGGAGATCCGGCCGACGTACCGAGCGACCGGGTGACCGAGAGCCAGCGTCGAGCCGACACCTCCTCTCACGTCGCCGGCCGCCACGAGCGCAGCGGTCGCGACAACAGGCGCAAGTGCTGCCGTGCCCGGGAAGGGCTGCGAGCCGTTGATGACGAACGCCGAGGCAGCGATGCCGGCCAGGCCGGTCCACGACAGGGCGCGGCGCAACCCGACGGGGAGTCCAGCCAGCTCCCGTCCGAGCAGCGCGACGAGTCCGCCGAGCGCCAGCTCCCACGCACGACCGGGCGTCGAGAAGTACGCAGCCGTCGGCTCCGTCGCGGTCAGGTGCAGGTTCCAGGCGAACGAGGCGACAGCGGCCGGGGCGAGGGCCGTCAGCAGCAGCCAGCGCAGCCGGTGCGGGTGACGACGGACGAGGGTCGCCAGCAGGAGGACGGCCAGCGGCCACACGACGTAGAACTGCTCCTCGACCGCCAGCGACCAGAAGTGCTGCAGCGGCGAGCTCGGCCGGCCGTTCGAGAAGTAGTCGGTGCCGAGGTCCGCGAAGTGCTTGTTGGCCAAGAAGCCCAGCGACCACCAGGTGTCCGTGAGCGTGTCCCGCAGCCGGACGCCGACAAAGACGGCATGTGCCACCACGTTGGTCAGCAGCAGCGTGAGCAGCGCGATCGGGAGGATCCGCCGCGCCCGTCGGACGTAGAAGCCCTCGATCGAGACCCTGCCGCGCGCCTCGGCCTCGCGCACGAGCAGGCCGGTGATGAGAAAGCCCGACAGCACGAAGAAGACGTCCACCCCGATGAAGCCGCCCCGGGGAGCCCCGACCAGGTGGTCGAGGAACACGAGGAGCACGGCCACGGCTCGCAGGCCCTCGATGTCGGCCCGGAACGACGCCCGGATGGGCTCGGATGCGCGGGCACGCCTGAGCAGGCGGGAGCGGCTGGTCACGTGAGGTCCTCTGCGGGCTGGGTGCCGTTCGACAACGGGTCAACGTGATCAACGCGCGAACCTCGCGCAGGTCACGCAGTGGCGCGACGGACCACGTCGGCGATGCGGGCCGCGGCCGCGCGGGTGTCGCCGACCCGGGTCATCGCCTCGAGCAGCACGGCCCCGAGGAGGACGTCCAGCAGGGCGTCCAGGTCCACGCCGTTCGCGGCCTCCCCGCGGTCGACCGCCTCGGCGTGCAGCGCGGCCAGCGCACGTCGTACCGGTGTCACGGTGGTCCGCAGCAGGTCGAGGTAGCGCGACTCCTGGTGGATGTACTCCGCGAGCAGCCCCGGCACTGCCGCGCGCACGGCGGGCTGCGCGAGCCACGCCAGCAGGACCTCGGTGAGCAGGGCCAGGTCGCGGCCGTAGTCGCCGGTCCAGACCGGCTCGACCCACTCCTGCACCTGGAACGCGGCCCACTCCACGAGCTCGCGCTTGCCGGGGAAGCGGCGGTAGACGGTGGCCGGCGAGACCGCCGCCGCGCGCGCGACCCCCTGCACAGTGAGCGCGCTGTACCCCTCCGCGACGAGCAGCTCCTGCACGACGCGCCGGAGCGCCTCGTCGACCCGCGGGTCACGGGGCCGGCCGACCGTCGTCATCGCGTGCATCCCATCAGCCCCTTGTGAGCGGCGCCACATCGAGGCTACCATCATTGCGATACAAGCTGACTCGTATCTGAGCTGGAGAGCCTCGTGACCGTTGCCGCCCGCTGCCCCATCGACCTCGACCTCGTGGACCCGGACACCTTCGCGACCGGGCTCCCGCTGGATGCCTTCGCGACGATGCGCGACCAGGCGCCGGTCTTCTGGCACGACCAGCCCGGCGCCTGGGGTGAGGGGTTCTGGGTCGTCACCCGGCTCGAGGACGTGCGCGAGGTCAGCCGCACCCCCGAGGTGTTCTCCTCCTACGCCCGCGGTGCGCTGCTCACCCTCGGCGATCAGGTCGACGAGGAAGCCGCGCTCGCGCTGACCCGCCAGCTGATGCTCAACATGGACCCGCCGGAGCACGGTGCCTACCGACAGATCGTGCAGCGGGCCTTCAACCCGCGCACCATCCGGGCGTTGGAGGCGCGGCTGCAGGAGTTCGCCGACGACATCGTCGACCGAGCGCTCGCCAAGCGCGAGGGCGACTTCGTCCAGGACGTCGCGGCCGAGCTGCCCCTGCTCGCGATCTGCGAGCTGGTCGGCGTCCCGGTCGAGCAGCGCCGGGCCGTCTTCGAGCTGTCCAACCGGATGATCGGGTTCGACGACCCGGAGCTGGGCGGTTCCCCCGAGGCGGCGGAGCTCGCGATGGCTGAGATGTTCGGCATGGCCGACGCCCTCGCCCACGAGCGCAAGGGCCGGCCCGGGTCCTCCGACGACACCGACATCATCAGCAAGCTGCTCGCGGCCGACACCGGCGACGGAGCGCTCACCCCCGACCAGTTCGGGATCTTCTTCGTGCTGCTGATGGTCGCGGGCAACGAGACGACCCGGAACGCCATCACGCACGGCATGCAGGCCTTCTTCGAGCACCCCGAGCAGTGGGAGCTGTTCAAGGCCGAGCGGCCGCTGGAGACCGCCGCTGAGGAGATCATCCGCTGGGCGTCGCCGATCATCCAGTTCCAGCGGACCGCGCTGGCCGATTACGAGCTCGGCGGTCAGCAGATCAAGGCCGAGGATCGGGTCGTCATCTACTACTCCGCGGCCAACCGCGACGAGCGCAGCCTGCTCGACCCGGACACCTTCGACGTCACCCGGGTGGACAACGAGCATGTCGCCTTCGGCGGCGGCGGCCCGCACTTCTGCCTCGGCGCCAACCTGGCCCGCGCGGAGGTGCGCATCCTCTTCGACACCATCGCGCGGCGGATGCCCGACATCGCCCCGCTCGGACCGCCGCGTGCGCTCCGCTCGAACTTCGTGCACGGCATCAAGGAGCTCCCGGTCCGCTACTGCTCCTGAGGAACGTGAAAGGCCCGCCCCTCTCGTGAAGGGCGGGCCACTGCGGTGGTGGGACTAGTCGTCCCAGGGTCCGTAGTCGTTCATCTTCTTCTCTTCTCTGGTACGCCGACGATCTCGTCGGCGAGGTCTGGGGGTGCCGGCTCGACAGCTCTGTCGACGTCCGGTCCGCGGCGATTGTGCCCGCCACATCAGGAACCAACCGTGTTGAAGGGATCGGCATTCCCGGGCAGTTCTTGAGCAGTCTACGTTGCGGCCATGACACAGGTCCCCACCGTGCTCGGCAGCGTCGACTCTGCGGCGCTCGGCCGCACCTACATGCACGAGCACGTGTTCGTGCTCACCACGGACGTGCAGCAGAACTGGCCGGACGAGTGGGACGAGGAGGAGCGCGTCTCCGATGCGGTGACGAAGCTCACCGCCCTGGCGGCGCAGGGGGTGCGGACGATCGTCGACCCGACCGTTGTGGGTCTCGGCCGCTACCTGCCGCGCATCCGCCGCGTGAACGAGCAGGTCCCGCAGCTCAACATCGTGGCCGCGACCGGCTGCTACACCTACGAGGACGTGCCGTTCTTCTTCCACCACCGCGGTCCGGCCGTGTTCATGGACGAGCCGATGGTGGACCTGTTCGTGCGTGACCTGACCGACGGCAACCACGGGGTCGTGGCCGGCATGCTCAAGTGCGCCATCGACGCACCCGGTCTCACCCCGGGCGTCGAGCGGGTCATGCGCGCCGTGGCCAAGGCGCACCACCTCACCGGCGCGCCGATCACCGTGCACACCCACCCCGGCTCGCAGAGCGGCTCGATCGTCAAGCGGGTGATGTGCGACGAGGAGGGCGTCGATCCGACCCGCGTCGTGCTCGGTCACAGCGGCGACTCGGCCGACGTCGAGCACCTGGAATCCCTTGCCGCACAAGGGTTCACGCTCGGCATGGACCGCTTCGGCATCAACCTCGAGACCACCTTCGAGGCGCGCGCCGACACCGTTGTCGAACTGTGCCGACGCGGCTTCGCGGATCGGATGGTGCTGTCGCAGGACGCGGCCTGCTACATCGACTGGATCGACCCCGCGGTGAAGCCGATGCTGCCGCAGTGGCACTACCTGCACCTCGAGGACGACGTGCTGCCCTACCTGCGCGAGCACGGCGTGGCCGAGGAGCAGCTCACGACGATGCTTGTCGACGTCCCCCGTCGCGTCTTCGAGCGCTGAACCGGCCGTCGCGTTCCTCCACCACCAGCGGCATCGCGAAGCAGTCCGACAACCCCTCCGACGTGAGTACGTCGGAAGCGCGGCCACGCGCGAGGATGCGGCCGTCGGCCATGAGGGCCGCATGGGTGGTGGTCGCAGGGATCTCCTCGACGTGATGGGTGACGAGGACGCTGGTGAGCCCGGGCCGCACGCCGTCGAGCGCCTCGATGAGGTGCTCGCGAGCGGGCAGGTCGAGACCGGCGGCCGGCTCGTCGAGCAGCAGCAGGTCGGGTTGCCGCACGAGGGCGCGGGCCAGCAGGGTGCGGCGC
>JAOPVZ010000168.1 GCA_025965935.1 Frankiales bacterium
TGGATCCAGGAGCGCGTGGAGAAGAAGGCCGAGGCACCGGACCGCGACCTGCAGCTGCACGTCCTCAAGCGGCTCAACGCCGCGGAGGCGTTCGAGTCCTTCCTGCAGACCAAGTTCGTCGGCCAGAAGCGCTTCAGCCTCGAGGGCGGCGAGTCGGTCATCCCGATGCTCGACGCCTTCCTGCAGGGGTCCGCCAAGGCCGGCCTCGACGAGGTCGTCATCGGCATGGCGCACCGCGGCCGCCTCAACGTCCTCGCCAACATCGTCGGCAAGTCCTACGGGCAGATCTTCCGCGAATTCGAGGGCAACATCGACCCGCGCACCGTGCAGGGCTCCGGCGACGTGAAGTACCACCTCGGCGCGCAGGGCACGTTCACCGCGACCGACGGGTCGAGCACGAAGGTCTCGCTGTGCTCCAACCCCTCGCACCTCGAAGCGGTCGACCCGGTGCTCGAGGGCATCGTCCGGGCCAAGCAGGACGTCATCGACAAGGGCGAGGCCGGCTTCACGGTCCTGCCGCTGCTCATCCACGGCGACGCGGCGTTCGCCGGGCAGGGCGTCGTGGCCGAGACGCTGCAGATGGGCCAGCTGCGCGGCTACCGCACCGGCGGCACCGCGCACATCGTCATCAACAACCAGGTCGGCTTCACCACCGCACCCGAGTACAGCCGCTCCTCGACGTACTCGACCGATGTTGCCCGCACCGTCCAGGCGCCGATCTTCCACGTCAACGGGGACGACCCCGAGGCGTGCGTCCGCGTGGCGCACCTGGCCTTCGAGTTCCGGCAGGCGTTCAAGAAGGACGTCGTCATCGACCTGGTCTGCTACCGCCGTCGCGGGCACAACGAGGGCGACGACCCCTCGATGACGCAGCCCCTCATGTACGACGTCATCGACAGCAAGCGGTCGGTCCGCAAGACCTACACCGAGCAGCTGGTCGGCCGAGGTGACATCTCGAGCGAAGAGGCCGAGGAGGCGCTGAAGGACTACCAGGCGCAGCTGGAGCGGGTCTTCGCCGAGACCCGCGACGCCTCGACGTCTTCCCCTGCCGAGCCTCCGATGGTGAAGGCGCTGGACCTGTCGACGATCCCGACCGCCGTCGAGCAGGACGTCCTCGACATCATCGGCAAGGCGCACGTCACCCTGCCGGAGGGCTTCAGGCCGCACCCCAAGCTGGCGCCGCTCATGGAGCGACGGGCCGCGATGGTCACCGACGGCGGGATCGACTGGGGCTTCGGCGAGATCCTCGCCTTCGGGTCGCTGCTGCTGGAGGGCCGGCCCGTCCGCCTCGCCGGCCAGGACACCCGTCGCGGCACCTTCGTGCAGCGGCACGCGACGCTCATCGACCGCAACACCGGCGCCGAGCACACGCCGCTGCGCTACCTCGACGAGGACCAGGGCACGTTCTACGTCTACGACTCGCTGCTTTCCGAGTACGCCTGCGTCGGGTTCGAGTACGGCTACTCCTCCGAGCGGCCCGAGGCGCTCGTGCTGTGGGAGGCCCAGTTCGGCGACTTCGTCAACGGCGCCATGACGATCATCGACGAGTTCATCAGCTCCGGTGAGGCCAAGTGGGGCCAGAAGTCATCCGTGACGCTGCTGCTCCCGCACGGCTACGAGGGCCAGGGTCCCGACCACTCCTCGACCCGCATCGAGCGGTTCCTGCAGCTCTGTGCCGAGGACAACATGACGGTCGCGTACCCGACGACCCCGGCGCAGCACTTCCACCTGCTGCGTGCCCAGGCACTGGCCGAGGTCAAGCGGCCCCTGGTGGTCGTCACGCCGAAGTCGATGCTGCGTCTGAAGGCCGCCGCGTCCGCACCGGCCGACTTCACCGGCAGCCACTGGCAGCCCGTGCTCCTCGACCCCGAAGCGCCTGCCCCGTCGGGCGTCACCCGGGTCGTGCTGTGCAGCGGCAAGGTCTACTACGACCTCGCGGCCGCCCGTCGCAAGGCCGAAGACACCAGCGTCGCGCTGCTCCGCGTCGAGCAGCTCTACCCGCTGCCCGGCAACCAGATCCGCGAGGCGCTGGCCTCCTACCCCAACGCGACCGACGTCGTGTGGGCGCAGGAGGAGCCGGCCAACCAGGGCGCCTGGAGCCATATCGCGCTGTCGCTGCCCGAGCAGCTGCCGGCGGACATCCGGTTGCGCCGGGTCTCCCGTCGCGCCGCGGCGTCGCCCGCCGCCGGCTCCAGCAAGGTGCACGAGGCGGAGCAGACGGCGCTCGTCGAGGCCGTCTTCGCTCGCTAGAGGCTTCGGGGAGGCGAGACTGTGTACTTCACCGACCGCGGGCTGGAGGAGCTGGCCCAACGGCGCGGCGAGGAAGAGGTCACGCTGGCCTGGCTCGCCGAGCGGCTGCGCGAGTTCGTCGACGAGCACCCCGAGTTCGAGGTGCCGATCGAGCGGGCCGCGACCTGGCTGGCGCGCCTCGACGACGACGAGTAGCCGCTCTCCCCTTGGGGGCACAACTGCAACAACCAGCCGCCGGTCTGAGCCTGACCCGTGCCCCTCCGGGCCGCGCGACGGCCACCGTGCTGCAGTTGTGCCGTGACCGAACACCGCCTGCGGGACACCCGACCGGTGCGGCGGGTCCAGCACGGCCCCGCAACCTCGTACGACGGGAAGCGCTGGCCCTACAACGTGCCCGCCGTGGCCCAGATCCTCCGTGAGGGGCTGGACCTGGCGGCTGGAGTGACGTTCCTCGTCGGCGAGAACGGCTCCGGAAAGAGCACCCTGGTCGAGGCGATCGCCACGGCGTACGGGCTGAACCCCGAGGGCGGCTCACGGAACGCGCGGCACAGCACCCGCGTCTCGGAGTCGCCGCTCGCCGAGGTGCTGCAGCTGGTGAAGAGCCCCGGCGCCGGCTCGTGGTCCTACTTCCTGCGTGCCGAGGCGATGCACGGCCTCTACACCTACCTCGAGAAGCTGGGCGGCAGCACTGACTCCCGGTACCACGAGATGAGCCACGGTGAGGGCTTCCTCGAGGTGCTCCGGCGCCGCTTCGACTCCCCCGGCTTCTACCTGATGGACGAACCCGAGTCGGCGCTGTCGTTCCGCTCCAGCCTGACCCTGCTCGCCTTCCTCGACGAGCTCCGCGGGCGAGGAGCGCAGGTCCTCATCGCCACCCACTCGCCGGTGCTGTGCTCGCTGCCCGGAGCCCAGGTGCTGGAGGTCGGTGAGCACGGGATCCGCCCCGCCGTGTGGCGGGAGCTGCAGCTGGTGAAGGACTGGCGCGGCTACCTCGAGGAGCCGCAGCGCTGGCTGCGCCACTTGCTCGCCGAGGACGGCTGAGGCGCTTCCGCGGAAGCGTCCGTGTTGGGCAAACCCCTTGGCCCATGCAACGGCAAGCTGCTGGCACCCGGCACCGATCGACTGGGGCCGGGCGGTGCAGGTGATCGCGGCGCAGGCCGGCTGAGGTCCAGACTGCGGGCATGACGGCTCGCCCCGACGCCTACACCGCAGCACTACAGGCAGCGCACGACCATGCGCTCCAGTGGCTGGAGTCGCAGCAGACCCGGAAGGTGCCGCCCCGGGCCACCGTCGACGAGCTCCTGCCGCTGCTGGGCGGTCCGCTTCCCGACGTACCGACTGATCCCGCGGAGGTCGTCGAGCTGCTGGCCAAGGAGGCCGAGGCGGGGCTGATGGCGATCCCGTCCGGGCGGTTCTTCGGCTGGGTGATCGGAGGGACGCTGCCCGCCGCGCTGGCTGCCGACTGGCTCGTCAGCGCCTGGGACCAGAACGCCGGCCTGCGGGCGATCACCCCTGCCGCCGCGGCCGTCGAGCAGATCGCGGCCGGCTGGCTGCTCGACGTCCTCGGCCTGCCCGAGACGGCCGATGT
>JAOPVZ010000185.1 GCA_025965935.1 Frankiales bacterium
CGACCCCCGCGATCTCAGGGTCGGTCTGCTGCAGGTCGTCGAACGAAGGACCCCAGAACGTCACGGCAGTGCTCCCTCGTGCGAGTGGCGGCGGTCCGCTCAGCCTACCGCTGGCCGTTCCCCCTCCCTCGGGTGATCAACAGGACTTTGCCGGGGCAACACGCCGGCGAGTCGGCCCGCCGTTCCCCTGTTGATCACCGGCGGGGGGTGATCACCGGCCGCCGCCGCGGGGTGGGTCAGCCGGCGAGGAGGTCCAGGGGTCGCTGCAGGGCGCCGTGCAGGAGGGTGGCGCAGCTGATGTAGCCGCTCAGCGGTCCGCGGTAGGGGTCGATGACGTCGTCGTCGTGCGGCTTCCGGGGCGGCACCAGCCCGCGCTGCGAGGCGGCGGCCGCCACGACCGCGTGCGCCCGGGCGACCCGGTCACCGTTCGGCAGGGTGGCCGGGTCGACCAGCGACAGCAGCCGGTCGAACTCGCGGATCGTGAACGTCGTGCGCGCCGCCGCCGGGTGCAGCGTCACCACCGCCGCCCGGTGGTCACGGGTGGCGGTGAGCACCAGGTCCGCGCCGCTCACCATGACGGCCGCGAGAGCCTGGGCACGGAACGCCGTCCCGTCGATCCCGTGCTGGCCGCGCAGCGCGTCCCGGGCGAACGGGTCCATCGGGTTGTCCACCAGTCCGAACGTCCCGGCAGACGCCAGCACGAACTCCTCCGCCCCCGGCCCGAGCCGCTGGCGGAGCCCGTCACGCATGAGGTGCTCGGCCATCGGCGAACGGCAGATGTTGCCCGTGCACACGAGCAGCACCCGAAACATCAGCGCGGTTCGACCAGATCGGGTACGACGGAGCGCAGCTCCTCCAGGGACAGCGCCCCCAGCCTGAGGACCGTCGGGTGCTCCGCCGTCAGGTCCACGATCGTCGAGGGCACGGGATCACCGCACTCGCCGCCGTCGAGGTAGACGTCCACCGCGTTGCCGAGCTGGCGGGCAGCCTCCGCGCAGTCCGTGGCCGGCGGCAGGCCGCTGCGGTTGGCGCTGGAAACGGCCAGCGGACCGGTCTGCTCGAGCACGTTGAGGGCGACCGCGTCGAGCGGCATCCGCAGCCCGACGGTCCCCTTCGTCTCGCCGAGGTCCCAGGCGAGCGTCGCGGCGTGGTGCACGACCAGGGTCAGCGGCCCGGGCCAGAAGGCCTCGGCGAGCTCGCGGGCCACGGGAGGCACGACGTCGAGCAGGCCGTCGAGGGTGCGCAGGTTCGGCACCAGCACCGGGGTCGGCATGTCCCGGCCGCGGCCCTTGGCTTCCAGCAGCCGGCCGACGGCCTCGGGTGAGAAGGCGTCGGCGGCGAGCCCGTAGACGGTGTCGGTGGGCAGGACGACGAGCTGACCGCGGCGGATCGCGTGCACTGCGGCATCCACGCCTTGGGCGCTGGTCGTCCGCACGTCATAGGTGATGCTCATGTCGGCGGTCACTCTGCCAGCCTCTCCAGCTCAGCGTGCCCAGCGGGCCGTGACGAAGCGGTCGCGGCCGGTCAGGTCCTGGTGGTCCTCGACCTCGGTCCAGCCGCCCGCCTGCTCGAAGACCGCAGGTGCCGAACGGCCCTGCCGGTCGGAGTGCTCGACCACCACGACCCCGCCGGGCTTGAGCAGCCGGCGAGCTGCCTGCTCGACGAGCCGGATGATGTCGAGCCCGTCGGCCCCGGCGAACAGCGCGATCTCCGGGTCGTGGTCGATGACCTCGGGCTCCGGGAGCTGCCGCTCGTCCTCGGCGACGTACGGCGGGTTGCTGGCGACCAGGTCCACGGTGCCGTCCAGCTCCGGCAAGCAGTCCACCACCGAGCCGAGGTGCAGCTGCACCGGCGGGTCGCCGGCCGCGGCCAGCCGGGCGGCGTTGCGCTTGGTCCACTCCAGCGCCACCGGGTCGCGCTCGACGGCGTGCACGGTGGCACCCGGGACCTCGTTGGCCAGGGCGAACGCGATCGTCCCCGATCCGGCGCACAAGTCGACCACCAGCGGATTGACGCGGGTGACGTTGTCTATGGCCCACTGCACGACCGACTCGGTCTCCGGCCGCGGCACGAAGACGCCGGGCCCGACCTCGAGCTCGATCCAGCGGAAGCCGACCGACCCGGTCAGGTGCTGCAGCGGCACCCGGGAGGCACGACGGGCCACCAGTCCGCCGTAGACGTCGTCGTCGATGGTGTCGTGCAGTGCCAGTTCCGACGGCTTGCGCAGGCCGAGCACGTGGACCGCGAGCGCCTTCGCGTCGTGCTCCGGGCTCGACACGCCTGCCGCACGCAGGGTCTCCGTGGCGGCGCTGAGCGCGTCGCGGAGGTTCACTCGCCCTTCAGCTTCCCTGCGGAGTCGAAGTCGACCATCGACTGGATCACGGGGTCGAGGTCGCCGTCGAGCACCTGCATGAGGTTGTTGGCCTTGTAGCCGCTGCGGTGGTCGGCGATGCGGTTGTCGGGCCAGTTGTAGGTGCGGATCTTCTCGCTGCGGTCGACCGTGCGGATCTGGGCGCCGCGGGTGGCGGAGTCCTTCGCGGCCTGCTCCTCGAGGGCCAGCGCGAGGAGCCGGCTGCGCAGCACGCGCATGCCGGCCTCCTTGTTCTGCAGCTGGCTCTTCTCGTTCTGCATGCTGACCACAACACCGGTCGGGACGTGCGTGATGCGCACCGCCGAATCAGTGGTGTTGACCGACTGACCGCCCGGACCCGAGCTGCGGTAGACGTCGATGCGCAGGTCGTTCTGGTCGATCGTCACGTCCACCTCCTCCGCCTCGGGCAGCACGAGGACTCCGGCGGCGCTGGTGTGGATGCGACCCTGCGACTCCGTGACGGGAACCCGCTGCACACGGTGCACGCCGCCCTCGAACTTCAAGCGGCCGAACACCGGGTTGGCCGGGTCGCGGCTCTTCACCGCGATGCTGATGTCCTTGTAGCCGCCGAGCTCGCCCTCGGTCGCGCTCACCACCTCGGTCTTCCAGCCCTGCCGCTCGGCGTAGCGGGTGTACATCCGCACCAGGTCGCCGGCGAACAGGGCCGACTCGTCGCCGCCTTCGCCGGCTTTCACCTCGAGGATGACGTCCTTGTCGTCGCCCGGGTCGCGTGGGACCAGCAGCTTCAGGATCTCGGCGTCCAGGGCGGAGACTTGCTCCTCCATGCCGGGGATCTCGTCGTCCATCTCGAGCTCGCGGGCCGCCTGCAGGTCGGCCCGCAGGCTGTCGCGCTGGTGTGCCTTCGCGACGATCGGACCGATCTCGGCATAGCGACGACCGAGCTCGCGGGCGCGGGTCTGGTCCTCGTGCACGCCGGGGTCGGCGAGCTGCTCCTCGAGGAGGGCGTGCTCGGCCAGCAGGTCGTCGAGCGGGTCAGCCATGGCGGCCTCTCATGCTGTGGTTCTCCTCGACAACGGAACGTGGACAAGCGAACGGCGCCCGCCCCCTGTGGGGGACGGGCGCCGCGAGGTCGCTACTTGGAGCGCTTGCCGAAGCGCTGCTCGAACCGGGCCACACGGCCACCGGTGTCGAGGATCTTCTGCTTGCCCGTGTAGAACGGGTGGCAGGCGGCGCAGACCTCGGCGCGGATCTCGGTGCCGGCGGTGCTCTTGGTGGTGAACTCGTTGCCGCACGTGCATGACACGCGGGTCTCGACGTAGTTCGGGTGGATGCCCTGCTTCATGTGGTGTCCTTCGTCAGTGGCCGCCGGGTCGCTCGCGCGTGAACCGGAGCCAGGCCCCCTGTGTGGGAGTCGATCCAGTGTGCCAGATCAGCGCACAGGAGTTCCAACGCCCGGACGGTGCTCAGGCTTCCCCGGCCTCCAGGGACCAGCCCGCGGACCGTGCGGCCGCGACCGCGGACAGCTGCGAGGAGACCCCCAGCTTCGTCAGGACCCCACGGATCTGGGTGCGCACGGTGGTCTCGCTGACCACCCAGTCGCGGGCGATGACCTCTGCCGAGCGACCTTCCAGCAGGCCGCCGAGCACCTGCTTCTCCCGGGGCGTGAGCCGCTCGAAGGGCTCCATCCGGCGCACGTGGGCACTCCGCCACGACCGCAGCTCGGCGAGCAGGCTGTG
>JAOPVZ010000187.1 GCA_025965935.1 Frankiales bacterium
CGCTGCTCGGAGCGTCTCAGCCCCGCCTCCCCGTGAGCAGTCAACGGGACTGGTTGACCCAGCTCGCGTGCAGGTCGGCGTAGACGCCGGGGAGCCCGACGAGCGACGCGTGCGGCCCGCGCTGGACCACGACGCCCTTGTCGACGACGAGCACCTCGTCCGCCGCCTCGGCCGTCGAGAGCCGGTGCGCGATGGTGAGGGTGGTGCGGCCGCGTGTCAGGGAGTCGAGGGCCCGGGCCAGGCGCACCTCGGTCGCCGGGTCGACAGCGCTGGTGGCCTCGTCCAGGACGAGCAGGTCGGGGTCGGCGACGTAGGCGCGGGCGATCGCCACCAGCTGCCGCTCCCCCACCGAGAGCGAGCCGCCGCGCTCGCCGACGTGGGACTGGATCCCGTCGGGCAGCGTGTCCAGCCAGTCGAGCAGTCCGAGCTCGGTGAAGGCCAGCTCGATGTCGTCGTCGCTCGCGTCCAGTCGGCCGTAGCGGACGTTGTCGGCCACCGTCGTGTCGAACAGGAAGCCGTCCTGCGGCACCATCACGACCCGGTGGCGCAAAGAGGCGAACTGCAGCTGGTCCAGGGGCACGCCGCCGAGCAGCACCCGACCGCGGGTCGGGTCCATCAGCCGGGTCAGCAGCTTCGCGAAGGTCGTCTTGCCGGAGCCGGTCTCGCCGACGACCGCGACCCGCGACTGCGCGTCGAGGGTGAGGTCGACGTCGTGCAGCACCTCGGGCCCGCCGGGGTAGGCGAAGCTCACGTGGTCGAAGGTCACCGAAAGCGGGCCGTCCGGCAGCACCAACCCCGGCGCGGGGTCGGCGACATCGGTCGGGGTGTCCAGCACGCCGAGCACCCGGCGCAACCCCGCGATCGCGTTCTGGGCCTCGTTGAGCACCTCGGTGGCGACCTGCACGGGCTGGACGAACAGCGTGACCAGGAACAGGAAGCCGATGAGCCGGCCGACCGTGAGGTGGCCGGAGGTCGCGAGCAGCACACCGATGACGATGACGGCGCTGTTGGCGAGCGCCGTGGTCAGCTCGCCGGAGCAGAAGGTCGTGGCCGAGATGGTCTGCGCCCGGGTCTGCGCCTGACGGGTGCGGGTCACCGCGTCGTCCACCCGCTGCGCCGTGCGGGCCTGTGCGCCGTAGGCCCGGATGACCGGGGCCCCGACCACGGACTCGGAGATGGCACCGAGCAGCTCGCCGATCCGCTCGCGCACGCCGCGGTAGGCCACCTGCAGCTTCTTCTGGAAGACCCGCAGTGACAGCGCGAGCGGCAGCATGCAGACGTAGACGACGATGGTGAGGACCCACGACCACCAGAGCATCAGAGCGGTCGCCAGCACGACCTGCGCGACCGACACGACGATGAGCAGCCCGCCGAACTGCATGAACGTGCTGATCGTGTCGACGTCGCCGGTGACCCGGCTGACGAGCGAGCCGCGGCGCTCGGTCGCCTGGTGCAGCACCGACAGGTCGTGCACGCGTCGGAAAGCCCTGGTGCGCAAGGCAAGCAGGCCGTCCTCGGTGGTGCGGTAGAGCCGCACGTTCATGAAGAAGCTGGCGACCGCCGTGATCGCGACGGCGAGCGCCGCGAGCCCGCACGCCACCCGCACCAGCGGCAGGTCCGGTGTGCTCCCGGACAGCCCGTGGTCGATGGTCTGCTGCACGGCAAGGGGTACGACGACCCGGCCGGCCGTGCTCATCAGAGCGAGCAGGAGGGTGGTGGGCAGCCCCTTGCGGAACTCGGGTGCGACGGCGAGCCCGTGCACGAGGGTCGCGAGCGAGCCGCGCTGCTCGGCGGCGATGTCGACGGTGGTCATGAGACGGTCTCCGTCTCGTCGCCGGCGTGCTCGGCTTCCCGCTCGAGCTCAGCCCGCTCGTAGGCGGTGACGAGGTCGCGGTAGCCGTCGCAGCGCGTGAGCAGCTCGTCGTGGGTGCCGCGGTCGACGAGCCGGCCCTCCTCGACGAAGACCACCTCGTCGGCCAGCGAGATCGTCGCCCGCCGGTACGCCACCACGACGACCGTGCTGGCCGCCGCCGAGCCGCGCAGCCCGGCGAGGATCCGCTGCTCGACCGACGGGTCGACCGACGAGGTCGCGTCGTCGAGCACGAGCAGCCGCGGGTTGCGGGCCACGGCACGGGCCAGCGCGAGCCGCTGCCGCTGCCCGCCGGACAACGTGGTGCCGCGCTCGCCGACGACCGTGTCGAGGCCCTTGCTGAGAGCGGCCACGAAGCCGTCGGCCTGCGCCACCCGCAACGCCGCCCAGACCTGCTCGTCGCTGATGTCGGCGCCGAGGGTCACGTTGCCCCGGACGGTGTCGTCGAACAGGAAGGTGGTCTGCGGTGCGAGTGCGGCGATCGTGGCGAGCTGGCCGGGGGCGAAGGCCGCGACGTCGGTGCCGTCGTACTCGACCACCCCGGAGAGCGGGTCGACCAGCCGGACGAGCAGGGTCGCGAGGGTGGACTTGCCGGAGCCGGTCGGCCCGACGACGGCGACCGTCCTGCCGGGGGCGACGTCGAAGCGCACCTGGTGCAGCACCTCGTCGTCGCCGTAGGCGAAGGAGACGTCCCGCACGTCCACGGCCACCGGTCCGGCGTCGGTCGCTGCCGTCGTACCGAAGGACTGCTGACCCTCGGCTTCGAGGACCCGCAGCACCCGGTCGTAGCCGACCACGCTGCGGGGCAGCTCGTTGAGGACCCAGCCGATGGCCCGGACGGGGAAGGCGAGCAGGGTGAAGAGGTACGCGACGCGGACGAGCGCTCCGCTGTCGAGGTGGCCGCTGCCGACGCGTGAGGTCCCGACGACGAGGACGAGCAGCACGCCGATGACCGGCAGCGCCTCCATGAGCGGGTCGAACAGGCCGCGGACCCGGCCGACCTGGACCAGCGTGTTGCGAAGCTCCCGGCTCTTGGCGGTGAAGCGCTCGGTCTCGAAGCTCTCCCGGCCGAGCGTCTTGACGACCAGCGCGCCGTCGAACGACTCGTGCGCGATGGTGCTCACCTCGCCGCGCAGCTGCTGAGCCCGCGTCATCAGCGGCGACATCCGGCTGCTGTAGACGACGGTCAGGAC
>JAOPVZ010000205.1 GCA_025965935.1 Frankiales bacterium
TCTTCGCCGGGCACCTGCGGTCCATCGTCGGCTCGATGACGGTGGAGAGCATCATCCGCGAGCGCCAGACGCTGGCCGAGAACGTGCTCGACGCGAGCAAGGTCGAGATGGGCCACCTCGGTCTCACGGTCGACTCCCTGCAGATCCAGAGCATCGACGACAAGGGCAGCGGCTACATCGCGGCGCTCGCCGCGCCGCACCAGGCGAAGGTCAACCAGGCTGCCAAGATCGCGCAGGCCGCGGCCGACCAGGCGAGCGCGATGGCGCAGCAGGAGTCCGACCGCAACCAGGCGGAGTTCGCCCGCCAGACCGCGATCAAGCGCGCCGAGTACCAGGCCGAGATCGACATCGCGCAGGCCCGTCAGGCGCAGGCCGGGCCGCTCGCCGAGGCCCAGGCGCAGCAGGCCGTGCTCGCCGAGCAGTCGCTGGTGGCCGGGAAGAACGCCGAGCTGCGCGAGGCCGAGCTCATCGCAGAGGTGGTGAAGCCGGCGCTCGCGGAGGCCGAGCGGATCCGCACCATCGCCAAGGCGCAAGCCGAGGCCACCAAGCTCTCCGCCGGCGCTGCGGCCGCCGAGGGCCGGATCGCGCTGGACCAGCAGCTCATCAGCCAGCTGCCTGACCTGCTGCGCGCGGCGGCCGAGGGGCTGCAGGGTGCCAACCTCACGGTCCTCAACGGCGCCGAGGGTCTCAACGGGACCGTCGCTTCCCTTGCCAGCCAAGGGATCGCGATCCTCAAGAGCATCAACGCCGCGATGCCCAGCAACGTCGAGGGCGAGGTCGTCTACGAGGAGGAGACGCCCACCCAGGAGGAGTCCACCTAGCCCTTCGCCTCCGACCACCGCTGCACGACGGCCACGTCGACGACGAACCGGACGCCTGAGCCGCTCGCCCAGTGCGCTGCCGTCGACTCCAGCGCCGACCTCAGCAGCCGCACCGCGTCTTCGGACTCCTCGACCGGCACGTGCAGCAGCAGCTCGTCGTGCAGGCAGAGCACGATCCGGCCGCGGCCGAGCCCGTTCCGGACGGCGGCGGCCCATGCCTTGAACAGCTCCGCAGCAGCACCTTGTACGACGGCATTGCGCGCGAAGCGGCCGACGCCGCCGCTCCCGACCGGGACGAGCCGGCCCCCGTGGGTGCGCACGTCCGTCCCCACCCGACCGGCCTCCTCGGCGGCCCGCAGGAACGCGAGGGCGGTCGGGTAGGTCTGCTCCATCTGCTTGAGAGCCTGGCCGGCCGCGCCGGAGGTCTGGCCGTACATGGCGGCGAGGACCGCGACCTTGGCGGTCGGCCGGTCCACCCCGAGCATCGCCGCGACCGGTGTGTAGAGGTCGTCCTGTGCCGCCGCCTGCGCGAAGCCGCGGTCGCCGGAGACGGCGGCGAGCACCCGCGGCTCGACCTGCCCGAGGTCCGCCCTGACCAGCACGTGCCCGGGCTCGGCCGCGATCACCGAGCGGAGCTCCGCAGGCAGCGAGTGCAGGCCGGCGGACGCGGTCATCCGCCCGGCCCCGCCGTCCGCGGCGGACCACTCGCCGCGCAGCCGGTCGTCGGCCCCCACGTGCGCGGCGATCCAGTCGTACCCGTAGGTCGTCGCGACCCGCTCGGCCTTGCGCCAGGCCAGCAGCGCGTCCACCACGGGGTGCGCCGTACGGAAGGCCTCGAGCCGCCATGACCGGGTGTCCGGCACCTCGATCCCCCTGCGCAGCAAGGCTTCTCGCACGGATGCCGGGTTGCGCAGGTCGACGTCGTCGGTCCGGAACAGGGCGAGGACCGGGGCGTCCCGGGTGGCCCGGTCGTCGGCCTGGATCAGCCTGCCCACGAGGTCCGTCCCGGCGGCCCGGTCGAACGGCAGCCCGTCCGCCTCCAGCTCGGTGCAGAGCAGTGCCGCAGCCGACTCGGCCCAGGCGGTCACGAGCCGCAGGTGCGGACCGGTCGGGACCGGCCGCGGGTCCGGCAGCTCGAGCAACGCGGCCTGCTGCTGCGCCTGCACCTCGAGCGCGAGCGCCGCCAGCTCCTCGACGGCTGCGAACCGCCAGGCATCCGGGTGCAGGGACCCGTCGGACCGGACCGGCGTCGTGTACGGCTCCACGGCCGCGAGCGTCGAGTCGAGCAGGGCGAAGTCGTCCGACCGAGCCGGGGCTGGACGGTCGTGCACGGCGGCCCAGACCGCCGCCGGGTCGTCGCGCCGTCCGCCGTACAAGACCTTGTGGACGGCAGCGAGGTCCCACACCTGCCGGGGCCGGAGCGGGAGCAGCCGGGTGACGGCGGCGCTCCACAGCACCAGCCGCTCGGTGCTGGTGGCGACCTCGTCGAGGGTGCCGAGCCAGCACCGCCGGCCGTCCGCGAGCCCGATCTCGGACCCGCGGAGGACGACGGCCAGCACGGCCAGAGGTTAGGTGGTCGGACCGTCGTTCAGCCGGGCGCGCCGGGCTGCCTGGGCCTCGGCCTTGGCCACGCGGTCGGCGGCGATCGCCTCGCCGAAGCGGTCACGCTGCCGGCGGAGCACGAACAGGGCGAGCACCGATGACCCGATCAGCGCCAGGAGCAGCAGGGTCAGCCCGTTGACCTGGCTGCCGACCAGCCCGGACGCCCCCCAGACGATGACGGCCACGAGGAAGAACAGGCCGAGACGCCCGAGGGTGTAGGCGAGGAAGGCGCGGCGCAGTGACACGCCCCCAGCCTACGGCGGGTTCAGCCGGTGGTGGCCCGCCGCCGCAGGACGACCGCGCCGCCGATCGAGACGAGCGCGAGCACCGCCAGGCCGGCCGGCAGACCGGTGCGCGGCAGCTCCCCCGGCGGGGTGGTGCCCGGCGTGGAACCGGTCGGGGTGCCGACGACAGCCGGGCGGTAGGCCGCCTGGTCGGTGAACGACAGCAGCCGGACGGCGATCGGGGCGCTCAGCAGCGAGGTGGCCGTGCCCGTCACGGTGGAGAGCGCGGGCAGGCTCGCGGCTCCCGGCAGCGCCAGGGTCTTCGGCAGCGTGATCCCGGGGAGGCTGATCGTGAGGCCGGTCAGTGAGGTCAGCGCCTCACCGAAGCCGCCGACCACGCCCGTCGAGGTCGTCGGCGCGAGCAGCGACACGGTCGGCGTCGGGATGGTCAGGCCCGGCACCGCGGACAGCACCGAGGACAGCGTGCCGAGCAGCCCGTTGGCGGTCGTGTTGACCTTGGCCGCGGCCGCGGAGGTGAGCCCGGTGACGTCCAGCGTGGAGGAGCCGAGAGCCGTGGACAGCACGTCCGTGCCGAGGACCTTGAGGCCGCTCAGCGTCCCGCCGAGGACCTGCGCCTGCTGGCCGCCCGCCTTCGCGGAGGTCACGACCGCCTTGCTGCTGAGGCTCAGGTTGCCGAGGCTCAGGAGCGGCGTCCCGTCCAGCACCCCGGTGACGGCGGAGACCAGCGAGCCGAGCAGGCCGGTGAGCGCGGCCTGCGCCGTGTCGACGAGAGCCTGCGCGGCGGTCACTGCGGTGGAGGCTGTCTGGTAGGCGGTGTACGCGGTCGCGACGGCCGGGTTCAGGGCGTTGAAGGCCTGAGTGATCACCGACGCCTGGCCGAGGTACGTGCTCAGGGCAGGAGCGCCCGGGACGGCCGACAGCGCAGCCGTCAGGGCCGAGGTGGCTGTCGTCAGGGTCCCCTGGGCGCTGGTGAGGCCCGCGAGCTTCGTCGTGAGCGTCGCCTGGCCTGCCGTCAGGGCGGCCTGGGCGGTGTCGACGACCGTCGTGGTCAGGTTGAGCTGGTCGAGGAGACCGGTGAGCGTCGCGGTCGGCAGCTTCGACAGGTCGAGGCCGAGCGCGGCGAGGAGGTCGGCGACGCTGGGAAGCGCCAGGTTCTTGAGGGTGATGCCCTTCGTGGCGGTCGCGCCGTGGGCCGCGTCGACGACGGAGCCCACTGTCATGGACCCGTTGAGCGGGACGCTGAGCCCGAGGATCTTGAGGCTGCCGAGGCTGCTGCTGGCAAGCCTGGACAGCGGCTGGTCGGTCACGGTGGCGCCGAGCGAGGGACTGGCGAGGGAGAGCAGGCCAGCGAGGGCGGAGGGCGTCGAGGCGGCCGCGACGGTGACGGGCGAGTCCGCCGGGGTGATGGTGCGCGCACCGAACTGGGTGCCGTCCGCCTCGGCCGGGACGAGGGCGATCCGCGCGACCTTGGTCGAGGTCAGGGCGTCCGCCAGGAGCTGGACGCCGCCGGCCGAGAGCGTGTGCGCACCCGCGCTCGCCGTCACGAGCTGCAGCGCCGAGACCGCCCGTCCGGCCGCAGGCGAGGCCGTCGCCGCGCCGGCGGAGCTGGAGGCCCCGCAGAGGACTAGGGCGGAGAGCGCCGCCGTGGAGGACACGATCAGTCGACGGGTCACAGGTGCTCCTGACAAGACGGGTACCGCCACCAGGGTGGCGAAGCGGGCGAGACGGATGTTTTCAGTCGCGTCACATCCCCATCCATGACGAGAGCGGGCCATCCTGACCTAGTCCGAGCGGGCCAGAAGCAGACACGCCGTCACCTTCAACGCACCGGGTCGTTGACCGGACAGCACCAGAGCGTCACAGTGCCGCTCAGGGGGAGGGATACTGCGATGGCTGACGAGATGCCGAGGGCGCCGCAACGCGACCGCCTGCTGACGCCGGGCGAGGTGGCCACGCTGTTCCGGGTCGACCCCAAGACCGTCACCCGGTGGGCGTCCGCCGGCCGGATCGGCTCCATCCGCACGCCCGGTGGCCACCGCCGCTTCCGCGAGTCGGAGGTGCGCGCGCTGCTCCGTGGCGAGGCCGCCGACGTGGCCGTTCCGGCGCAGCAGACGCCGTCGAACGCGACCTCCAACACGGTGGACCTCAACGCGCGCCGACTGGCCCGCTAGGACCCGACCAGATCCGCGGCGACCACCCACCGGCCGGCCCGCGGACGGTTACCCTCAGTTGTTGAGGGGGTGAAGAGTTGCTCTTCGCTGATGGTGCGCTCGGGATCGCGCTGACGCTGTTCTGGGTCTACACGGTCCTGGAGGTCATCACGACCGACGAGGCCCGCATGCGCAACCTCCCGAAGCTCACCTGGGTGCTCATCGTCATCCTGCTCTTCGACATCGGCGCGCTCGCCTGGTGGGTCGCCGGGCGGCCGCAAGGGGCGGCCCGCTCGATGCCGTACAAGGGGAACCACGGCGTCCCGCCGGAGTACGACCGTCCGGGCCGGGCGACGGCGGGCAACCCGGATGACGACGCCGCGTTCCTCGCGCAGCTTCGGGCACGCGCCGAGGAGCAGCGCAAGACGGCCGCCGAGCAGGCCCGGCTGCTCCGCCAGCAGGAGGACGAGCCCCCGCCGCAGTGATCCCTGTCAGGCGTAGCTGTGCAGGCCGACCACGAAGATGTTGACGACGTAGTAGTCGACGACGAGGGCGCCGGCGGCGGCCACGGCCACCCAAGCAGCCTTCCGGCCCTTCCAGCCGGCCGTCGCACGGGCGTGCAGGTAGCCCGCGTAGAGCACCCAGGTGATGAACGACCAGGTCTCCTTCGGGTCCCAGCCCCAGTACCGCCCCCAGGCCGACTCGGCCCAGATGGCGCCGGCGATGATCGCGAAGGTCCACACCGGGAAGGCGAACGCGATGATCGTGTACGACATCCGGTCGAGCGCCGCCGCCGTGGGCAGCTGCCGGCCGAGGGACACCGGGAAGCGCGCCGTGGGCCGCACGTCGAAGCGGCTGCGGAGCAGGTAGAGCAGCGCTACGACGCCGGAGAGCAGGAAGGAGCCGGACGCGAGGATCGCCGCCGCGACGTGGATCTTGATCCAGTAGCTGTTGAGCGCGGGCACCAGCGGGCCGGCAGCCGTGTAGAGCAGCGACGACGCGAGGCCGAGGTACAGCACCACCGGCAGCATCACGAAGGCGCCGAGCGCCCGGTCGATGCGGCCCCGGACGACCATCCCCAGGAAGGCCGTCACCGCGACGAAGGCGGCCGCCGACGAGAACTCGTACATGTTGCCCCACGGCACGCGGTGGGCCGCGAAGCCGCGAAGGACGATCGACGTCAGGTGGACGATCCAGCCGGCGCAGGTCAGCACGAACGCGGCCCGGCCGGCGCGCGACGGCGCCTGCACGGTGACGGTCTCCGCCGGGACGGTCACCGGCGGCCCCGACCCGACCAGGACCGAGGAGGCGGCCCGCACCGACGTCACCCGGCGCCGGGCGCCCGAGCTGGCCTGCTCAGCGGCGTAGCCGAGCATCGCCAGCGCGTAGACCACGACGGCGCAGAGCAGCAGTCCGTCGCCGAGCTGTCCCAGGCCCTTGTCAGGCACGCTGTTCCCCTCGCATGGACGACACCAGGTCTGCGAACTCCGAGGCGAACCGCTCCGGGTCGGTCCGGGAGAGCCCGCCGACCTCCACGGTAGTCGGACCGTCCTGACTGTCGCCTGCCCGGACCCAGACCCGGCGGCGGCGCACGAACAGCGAGAGCAGCAGGCCGCCGACGATGCCGATCGCTGCGATGAGCATCACCCGCCGCGACGGGTCCTGCGTGACCTGGAAGGTCGCCCACTGGCGGGTGTCGACGTAGGTCAGGGAGCCGCCGCCCGGCAGCTTCCAGGTCTGCCCTGGCCGCAGCGCGTGCGCCTGCCCGCCGTCGACCGCCTTCATCGACGTCGTGTCGAGCGAGTAGACCGACTGCGGCGTCCCGCCGTCGACCCCCAGGTCGCCGGTGAAGCCGACCAGGGTGAGGGCGGGCAGCCGAAGACCGGGGAAGGACGACCCGACCCGCCGGCTGGCGTCCGTGACCGTCGTCGGCGTGAAGACGCCGCGGAAGCCGAACTGCTTGCCCTTGGTGGACGCCTCCTTGATGACGCAGGTCGAGAGGAACTGCGCGTCTTGCGGCAGGCACGGCACCGGGCTGTCGTCGATGATCGTGCCGTCGACGTCGCGGAAGACGATGTGCGGCGCGTACCCGTGCCCGATGAGGTAGGTCTTCGCCCCGTTGATCACGAGCGGGTGGTTCACCTGCAGGTCGTACGGCTTCGTCGCTCCACCGGCCCGGGACCAGTCGATGTCGGCGTCGAAGGTCAGCGCCTTGCCGTCGTCGGCGTAGGTCGCGTGGAAGGACTTGAGCCCGACGGTGAACGGCACCAGGGAGGCCGGGTTGAACCGCCGTCCCGGCTGCACGTTGTCGTAGAACGCCAGGGTGTTGGAGAAGCCCTTGCCCTCTGTGACGAGCACGGTGCCCTTGAAGCCGTAGAACGCGTTGAGGGCGACCCCGATCAGCAGCAGCACGAGCGAGACGTGGAAGACGAGGTTGCCGGTCTCGCGCAGGTAGCCCTTCTCCGCGGACAGCTCCGAGCCGCGCCGCTCGACACGCCAGCCGCGCAGCGCGCCGCGGGCGTCGTCCAGCACCGCGTCCACCGGCCGCTCGGTGGTCCAGCCGTCGGAGACTGGCAGCCGCTTGAGGGTCTTCGGGACCTTCGGGGGGCGGGAGCGCAAGGCCCTCAGGTGCAGCCGGGTCCGCGGCACCAGGCAGCCGACCAGTGAGACGAACAGCAGCAGGTAGATGGCGCTGAACCACACCGAGGTGAAGACGTCGAACAGCCCGACCCGCTGCATGAGCCGGCCGAGAGCACCGTGGTCACGGACGTACTCCGAGACCCGGATGGGGTTGATCTTGCTCTGCGGCAGGAAGCCCCCGGGTACGGCGGCGAGCGCGAGCAGGAAGAGCAGCAGCAGCGCGGTGCGCATGCTGGTGAGCTGCCGCCACCCGAGTCGCAGCGGTCCGAACGGGTCGCCCCGTCGCGGCTGCTGCACGGGCGCGGGTTGGGTGGTGAGGCGGGTGGCCTCGTCGACCTCGGTCATGGGCTCCACATCAGATCGCGGTGCTGAAGCCGGAGATGAGCACCCTGAGGTGGACCATCAGCTTGTCCCAGTAGCCGCTCACCAGCAGCAGCCCGATGATCACGAGCAGCCCACCGCCGGTACGCAGCACCCACTGGTAGTGCCTCTTCACCGCCCCGAAGGCGCCCATGGCGCGGCGGAAGAACAGCGCGGTCAGCAGGAACGGCAGCCCGAGCCCCAGGCAGTACACGAACGACAGCAGCGCTGCCTTCGACGGCTGACCGAGGTTGTAGCCGAGCGTGTTCACGGCACCGAGCGTCGGCCCGGTGCAGGGGGTCCAGCCGACGCCGAACAGGACGCCCAGCAACGGGGCACCCCCGAGCCCGGCACGGGGGAGCCGGTGGAAGCGCACCTCCCGCTGCAGACCCGGGATGACTCCCATGAAGGCCAGTCCGAGGAGCACGGTGATGGCACCGAGGACCTTCTCGATGACGGAGGCGTGCAGCTGCAGCTGGGCGGCCGCCTCGCCGAACAGCGCGCCCTCGCTGACGAACACGACGCTGAAGCCGAGGACGAACAGCCCCGCCCCGAGGGCCACCCGCCCGCGGTGGTCATCGTCGCCCTGCTCGGACGCACCGAGGTCGACGCCCACGAGACCGGCGACGTAGGAGAGGTAGCCCGGCACCAGCGGGAGGACGCACGGGGAGAGAAAGCTGACGAGACCCGCGGCAGCGGCGAGCGGCATGGAGAGCAGCAGGTTCCCGCTCTCCACCGTGGTGGTGATGCTCACCCGGTTTCCTTCGCGATCACCTGCACCGGACCGAGCAGCTGGGGCAGCGTGACGCCCTGCACGAACCTCGCTGCCACCCGGCCCTTGCGGTCCAGCACCAGCGTCGTGGGCGGGTTCTGCGGCGCCGTGGCGCGGAACCGAAGCAGCAGCGCGCCGTCCTCGTCGAACAGCGACGGGTACGACACCTTCTTCGCGCGTTCGAAGGCGCGCGCGGCGGTCTGGTCGTCCTTGATGTCGACGCCGACGAACGCGACGCCGAGATCCTTGGTCTGCGCGTAGACCGCATTGAGGTTCTCTGCCTCGGCTCGGCAGGGGGCGCACCAGGACGCCCAGAAGTTCACGACGACGACCTTGCCGAGCAGTGAGCTCAGGTCCAGCTTCGTGCCGTCGAGCGTGGTGCCCGACAGAGTTGGCGCGGGGTCGCGTTGCGCGACCTGGAAGACACCGCTGGTCAGCGTGATCGCGTGCGGGTCGACGCCCGACGGGTTCCCGGCCCCGATCTGGCCTGAGCACGCCGCCGCCAGGGCGAGCGGGAGCAGCATGAGGGCACGGCGCACCCCTCCAGTGTCGGGCATCAGCTTGTGGACGTCCTACCGGTCCACTCGGGCGCCAGGACGCTCATGTACACCTCGTCGACGAACTCGCCCCGTACCCACGCAGACTCCCGCATCCGGCCGTCCTCGCGGAAGCCGGCCTTCTCGTAGGACCGGATCGCCGCGGCGTTCGTGGCCAGCACCTCCAGCTGCACGCGGTGCAGGCCGCGGTCCACGAAGGCGTAGTGCAGCAGCACCTTGCAGGTGTCCGTGCCGATGCCGCGGCCGCGGTGCTCCTGCCCCAGCCCGATCCCGAGGTGCGCACGGCGGTTGTGGGCGTCGATGCCCCAGAAGCAGCAGGTGCCCACCACCTCGCCGCCGACGTCGATGGCGAAGGGGACGAACGAGTCGGTCCCGCGGTAGGTCGACTCGTCCTCGCCGTCGAAGGCCTTAAGCACCTCGTCGAGGGACTTCGGGGCGTAGGGCGAGTAGCTGATCTCCGGCCAGGTCTCGTAGGCCGAGTCGATGCCGTGCAGGACCTCCACGTCCTCGCGCTCGATCGTGCGCAGCGTGACGATCTCGCCGCGCAGCATCAGGCGCCCACTCCTGGGCGGCGCGACGCCTCGCCCGCGGGTTCGGAGTACACCACCTGGAGCAGCTGCTCTCCCTCGTACACGAGAGAGGTGAGCGACGCGAGACCGCACTGGCGCCGGTCGGGTCGGTGCCAGAGGCGGCGGCCCTCCACATACCGACGGACCGTCCAGATCGGCAGCTGGTGGCTGACGCAGACCGCCTCGTGGCCGAGGTTGCGGTCGCGGACCTCCTCGACGCTGTGCAGCATCCGGCGCGCGACGTCGAGGTAGTGCTCCCCCCAGGACGGCGTGAACGGGTTGCGCAGGTACGGCCAGTTGCGCGGGTTCTTCAGCGCGCCGTCACCGACCCCGAACCTGGTGCCCTCGAAGTGGTTCTCGCTCTCGATGAGCCGGTCGTCGGTGGTGATGCCGAGCCCGAAGACGTCGGCGATCGGCTCGGCGGTCTCCTGCGCGCGCAGCAGCGGTGACGCAACGACCTCCGTGACGTCGCGACCCTTGAGAGCGAGGGACGCCTCGACCGCCATCTGCCGGCCGTCGTCGGACAGCCGGAAGCCGGGCAGCCGCCCGTAGAGCACGCCGGTCGGGTTGAACACCTCGCCGTGCCGCAGCAGGTGGACAGTGGTCCTCATGCCGCCGCCGCGGCGGCTGCGGCCTTCGGAAGCGCGCTCATCACGCGATCGAGGGCGGCGTCGTCGTGGGCGGCACTGAGGAACCAGGCCTCGTACGCCGAGGGCGGCAGGTAGACGCCTTCGGCCAGCATCGCGTGGAAGAACCCCTGGTACGCCGAGACGTCCTGCTTCGTAGCGGTGTCGTAGTCCGTGACGGGCGAGTCGGCGAAGAAGATGCTGAACAGCGAGCCGGCCGTCTGCAACCGGTGCGGGACGCCGGCGGTCGAGAGCGCCTCCGAGGCCGCACTGCCGACCGCCTGCGCGGCGCGGTCGACGTGCGCGTAGACCTCGTCGGTGCAGTGCTGCAGCGTGATGAGCCCGGCGGCGACCGCGAGCGGGTTCCCGGACAGGGTGCCGGCTTGGTACACCGGCCCGACGGGGGCCAGCTTGGCCATGACGTCCGCACGACCGCCGAAAGCCGCTGCCGGCATGCCGCCGCCCATCACCTTGCCGAAGGTGAACAGGTCGGGCACGACCCCCTCGAGCCCGAACCAGCCGGCCTTCGAGACCCGGAAGCCGGTCATCACCTCGTCGCTGATGAGCAGCGCACCGTGCTGCGCCGTCAGGTCACGCAGCCCTTGGGTGAACCCCGGTGCCGGCGGGACGACGCCCATGTTGGCGGCCGCGGCCTCGGTGATGACGCAGGCGATCTGGTCGCCGTACTCGGCGAAGGCCGCCGCCACCGCGGACAGGTCGTTGTAGGGCAGCACGATGGTGTCGGCGGTCATCGCACCGGTCACGCCCTGGGTGTCGGGCAGCCCGAACGTCACGACGCCGGATCCGGCCGCGGCGAGCAGCGCGTCGACATGGCCGTGGTAGCAGCCGGCGAACTTCACGACCTTGGCGCGGCCGGTGAAGCCGCGTGCCAGCCGTACCGCGGACATCGTCGCCTCGGTGCCGCTGTTGACCAGCCGCACCTGCTCGACGGGTCCGACGCGTCGGCAGATCTCCTCGGCGAGCTCGACCTCACCAGGCGACGGCGTGCCGTACGAGGTGCCTCGCGCAGCGGCCTGCTGGAGCGCCTCGACGACCGCCGGGTGCGCGTGGCCGAGCACCATCGGGCCCCACGAGCAGACCAGGTCGACGTACTCCCGGCCGTCCGCGTCGGTGAGGTACGCGCCCTTGCCGCTGACCATGAAGCGGGGGGTGCCGCCGACGGCGCGGAAGGCGCGCACCGGCGAGTTGACCCCGCCGGGCACGACCCGCTGCGCGCGGTCGAACAGCGCCTGCGAGGCAGGTGCGTCGTACGGGTACGCCATGGCCCCCATCCAACCAGGGGCCACGACCGTCAGCTGATCCTGTGGGCCGGCTCACAGTCGTTGTGAATTGCTCCGCGGTGGATCTCCCAACGTCCCGGGGATCATCGGGCCGGGCGCCCGTCCCGCAGCCATGTCGGAAGCTCCGCCCCGCTCTGACGCGGTCGAACTTCCGACTTCCGCCGGGGCTCGCCGACCGATCCACCGCAACTCCCCAGCTTGGGTGTTGCGACGACCACGAGAACCCGCCCAGGGCACGGCCGGTCTCACATCGTCTTGCCGGGGCGTGGTCGTCAGCTGATGGTGACGCTGATCCGGGGGCTGGTGCCGGCGGCGTTGTTCTCCGTCTTGGTGCCGACGGCGTAGAACGTGAACGTGCCGGTGCCGCCGAAGGTGTGGTCGAGCTGCCATGCGCCGGTCGAGTCGCTCGCCACCGAGCCGACCTTGACGAGGCTGCTGCCGGCGACCCGGTAGACGGTGATGGTCTGGAGCCCGGCCGGCCCGATGCCGCCCGCGAACCGGTAGCTGCGGGTGCCGAGCTTGCTCGCCTTGATGCTGACGACCTCGCGCACGTCGACGGAGTCGGTAGGGCTGTCCTTGGTCCCGGCGCCGCGCACGAAAGCCCGGGTGTTGCCGGCCGGGTAGATCGTGAAGGAGAAGGCACCGTTGCTGGCCGCCGTGACCGACTTGACCCGCTGGTAGGTCGTGCCCGGCCGGGTGTAGGCCCACAGGTCGACGGTGCAGCCGGCGGTGGCCTTGCCGGAGGCGGTCGCGGGCTTGCCCTTCGTCACGACCGCGGGCGTGATGGCCAGCGTCAGCCCCGACGGCGTCGGGGAAGCCGTCGCGGTGCCGGTCGGCGTCGCGGTGGTGGTGCCCTGGCCCTGACCGCCGATTGGCAGCACCGGGAGCGGCAAGCCGCTGCTCGACGCGGACGGGGACGCGGTGGCCGTGGACGTGGCGGTGGCAGTGGCGCTGGCCGTGGCCGTGGCCGTGGCCGTGGCGGTCGGGAAGCCGGTTGGCTCGACGGTGCCGGAGGCGCTCGGCGCCGGCGAGGCTGTCGTGCCCCCGCACGGCGTCGCGGCGGACGCAGAGCCCCCGGCGGCGAGCACGGCTCCGGCGAGCACACCGGCGACGCCGACTCCCGCGACTCCGATGACGGCGGCCGAACGTCGGACCATGATCACTGCTCCCTCGGGCTGGGACTGGGGCGGGGGGCGCTCCAGCCTTAGGGGACATTCGGCACGAATCGGGAAGTTCCTGCTGACGGACTAGCGCAACCAGCCCGCGGCCTCGGTGGCCCAGTAGGTCAGCACGATCGAGGCGCCGGCCCGGCGGATCCCGACGAGCTGCTCGGTGATGATCCGCTGGCGGTCGATCCAGCCGTGCGCGGCGGCGGCCTCGACCATGGCGTATTCGCCGGACACCTGGTAGGCCGCGACCGGCACCGGCACCGCGTCGGCGACCGCCCGGACCACGTCGAGGTAGGCCAGCGCCGGCTTCACCATGACCGCGTCCGCGCCCTCGGCGACGTCCAGCTGCGCTTCCCGCACTCCCTCTTCGGCGGCCCGCGCCGGGTCCTGCTGGTAGGCCGCCCGGTCGCCGAACTGCGGGGCGCACTCGGCGGCGTCGCGGAACGGCCCGTAGAAGGCGGAGGCGTACTTCGTCGAGTAGGAGAGCACCGGCAGGTCGGTGAAGCCGTTGGCGTCGAGCGCACCGCGGATGGCGCCCACCTGCCCGTCCATCATCCCGCTGGGGGCCAGCAGCTGGCTGCCCGCGCGGGCCTGGGCGACGGCCACGTCGGCGTACCGCTCGAGGGTGGCGTCGTTGTCCACGGTGCCGTCCGCGGTGAGCAGGCCGCAGTGCCCGTGGTCGGTGTACTCGTCAAGGAACAGGTCGCTCATGACGACCAGGTCGGAGCCCACCTCGGACGTGAGGTCCTGCAGTGCGAGCTGGACGATGCCCTCGGGATCGTCGGCACCGGAGCCGCGGCCGTCCTTGGCCGCCGGGATGCCGAACAGGATCACGCCGCCGACGCCGGCCTCGGCCGCCTCGTGCACAGCCTTCTTCAGCGAGTCGCGGGTGTGCTGCACGACGCCCGGCATGGAAGCGATGGCCGCCGGCTCGGCGATGCCCTCCTTGACGAACACCGGCAGGACCAGGTCGGCCGGCGCCACCCGCACGTCGGCGACCAGCCGGCGCAGCGCGTCGGAGCGTCGCAGCCGCCGCGGCCGGGTGACGGGGAAGGCGCCGGCCGTCGAGGCGGCGGGCAGGCTCACTTCCGGGCGGCCTTCTTGGCGGGCTTCTTGCGACGGCGCACCGACGGCGGCAGCTCGCCCTCGGCGCGCATCCGCAGCGCGTGCTCGGCCAGGCCATCGACGAGGCTGAGCACGTCGGGCCTCTCCGCGACGACGTCGACGCGGAGCCCCAGCTCCTCGGCGGTCTTCAGCGTCTGCGGCCCGATGGCCGCGAGGATCGTCGTGTCGTGCGGCTTCCCGGCGATGCCGACCAGGTTGCGGACCGTGCTGGAGCTGGTGAACAGCACCGCGTCGAAGCCGCCGCCCTTGAGCGCCTCGCGGGTCTCGGCCGGCGGCGGCGCCGCCCGGACGGTGCGGTAGGCCGTGACGTCGTCCACCTGCCAGCCGAGGTCCCGCAGGCCGGCGAGCAGGGTGTCCGTCGCGATGTCGGCGCGCGGGAGGAAGACCCGGTCGATCGGGTCGAAGACCTCGTCGTAGGGGGCCCACTCGCTCAGCAGTCCTTCGGAGCTCTGCTCGGTGGACGGCACGAGCTCGGGCTTGATGCCGTAGTCAAGCAGCGCCTGCGCCGTCGCGTCGCCGACGGCGGCGACCTTGACGCCGGCGAAGGCGCGCGCGTCGAGCCCGAACTCCTCGAGCTTCTCGCGGACCGCGCGGACGGCGTTGGTGCTCGTGAACGCGACCCAGAGGTAGCGACCGGTCACCAGTCCCTTGATGGCGCGCTCCATCGGCGCCGGGGTGCGCGGCGGTTCGACGGCGATGGTGGGCACCTCGACGGGGATCGCGCCGTGGCTGCGCAGGGCCGCGCTGAGGACGCCGGCCTGGTCGCGGGTGCGGGGCACCAGCACCTTCCAGCCGTAGAGGGCGCGCTGCTCGAACCAGCCGAGCTTGTCGGCCTTCTTGGCGACGTCGCCGACGACGACGAGCGCCTCGCCGACGAGGTCGGCGATGTCGTGCTCGACGGCGTCGAGGGTGCTGACCACGGTGCGCTGGTCGGCGGTGGTGCCGGCCACCGTGACGGACACCGGAGTGTCGGCCTTGCGGCCGTGCTCGATGAGCGCGGAAGCCGCCTTGGCCACCTCGCTGATGTGCGCCATCAGCACGAGAGTGCCTGGCGCTGAAGCGATTCCGCGCCAGTCGAGGCCGTCCTCGACGCGCGCGATGGTGCGCGGCAGGCCGACCGGCACACCGGCGAAGCCGGGTACGGCGACGGGCGCGGGCAGACCCGGGACGATCTCCAGACGCTGCTTGCCGCGGACCACAGCCTCGGCGTCCTTGACCCCGTCGGCGACCACGAAGGGGTCGCCCGGGTAGAGGCGGACGACGGTCTGACCAGTCTTCGCAGCCGCGACCAGGGCTGCGCCCTGGGCCTCCGCGGAGTCGACGACCTGGACCTCGGTCTGCGGACCCGCGAGGAGCAGCACCTCGGGCGCGATGCGCTCGTCGGCCACGACGAGGTCGGCCGTGGCGAGCAGCTCCGCGGCGCGGAGGGCGAGCAGACCGGGGTCGCCAGTGCCGGCGCCCACGAGCGCCACCTGTCCGACCGGCTTGCGGGTGCGTCCGGCTGGGGGTCTGCCGGGGGCGGTGGGGCTCATGCGATCTCTCCAGAACTCGTCATGACTGCATCAACTGACTTGCGCCGAGGTCGAGGAGCTCGGCTGCCAGCCGCTCGCCCACCCCCACCGCATCGTGCGTGGGTCCGGTCGCGGAGAGCCGGACGGTGTCGCTGCCGTCGAGCGCGGCCACCAGGCCGCGCAGGAACACCTCGGGACCGTCATCTCCCTCGGCCACCTCGGCCATCCCGCCGACCGGTGCGGAGCACCCGGCCTCGAGCGCGCGCAGCAGCGCGCGCTCCGCATCGACCGTGACGCGGCTGTCGGGGTCGTCGAGCGCCTTGAGGGCAGCGACCAGGTCGCTGTCGGCAGCCCAGTCAGCACGGCACTCGACGGCGAGCGCGCCCTGTGCCGGCGCCGGGAGCACCTGCAGCGGGTCGAGGGTCTCGGTGACCGCGTCGAGACGGCCGAGCCGGGCGAGGCCGGCCCGGGCGAGCACGACCGCGTCGAGCTCGTGGCCGACCTTGCCGAGCCGGGTGTCGAC
>JAOPVZ010000206.1 GCA_025965935.1 Frankiales bacterium
ACGGCGAGCGACATCACGTCCCACGTCACGTCGAGGTCGCGCACCTTCTGCACCTCGAGCACCCATCGCGACGTCAGCCAGGCCCAGGGGCAGAGCGGGTCGAACCAGAAGTCCACTTTCGTCATGCGTTCACGGTACGCCAGCCCGTTGCGCGTGCAACATCCCGGGGGTCCCGGGAACCCCACGCTCAACGACACCGCAACCATGACGCAACGACACCAACCGGTAGAGCGCCGACGTGGAAAGATGCCCTGATGAGCGCGAACAACCTGCATCGTGACGAGGCCGCCGCGCGGGCTCGTCTGCTGTCGGTCCAGTCCTACGACGTCGACCTGGACCTCACCGACGGCTCGGGCGAGAAGCCCGGCGAGACGACGTTCCGCTCGCGCGTGGTGGTCCGCTTCAGCAGCACCGAGGCCGGCGCCTCGACGTACCTCGACCTGACCGCCTCGACCCTGCTCAGCGCGACGCTCAACGGCACGGCGGTCACGGGCTTCGACGGCAACCGGCTGCAGCTGACCGGCCTGGCAGCGGACAACGAGCTCGTCGTCGAGTCCGAGATGCCGTACATGCGCACCGGCGAGGGCCTGCACCGCTTCGTCGACCCGGTCGACGGCGGGGTGTACCTCTACACGCAGTTCGAGACCTTCGAGGCGCACCGGGTGTACGGCTGCTTCGACCAGCCCGACCTCAAGGCCGTCTTCCGGTTCGTGGTGCACGCGCCTCGCGACTGGGTCGTGGTGTCGAACGGCGCTGCCGCCGACCAGCCTGCCGACGGTGAGCCGGGCACCTGGCGCTTCGTCGAGACCCCGCGCATGTCGACGTACATCACTGCACTGATCGCCGGTCCGTACCACCACGTCCACGACCACCACGACGGCATCGACCTGGGCATCTACTGCCGCGGGTCGCTGGCGCAGCACCTCGATCAGGACGACCTGTTCGAGGTGACGAAGCAGGGCTTCGACTTCTTCCACCGGGTGTTCGACTACCGCTACCCGTTCGGCAAGTACGACCAGCTGTTCGTGCCCGAGTTCAACGCCGGCGCGATGGAGAACGCCGGCGCCGTGACCTTCCTCGAGGACTACGTGTTCCGGTCGAAGGTCACCGACGCGGCCTACGAGCGGCGCGCCGAGACGGTGCTGCACGAGATGGCGCACATGTGGTTCGGCGACCTCGTGACGATGCGCTGGTGGGACGACCTGTGGCTCAACGAGAGCTTCGCGACCTACGCGTCGGTGCTGTGCCAGGCCGAGGCGACCCGCTGGACCAACGCCTGGACCACCTTCGCCAACACCGAGAAGACCTGGGCCTACCGGCAGGACCAGCTGCCCTCGACGCATCCCATCGCCGCGGACATCCGTGACATGGAGGACGTCAAGGTCAACTTCGACGGGATCACCTACGCCAAGGGCGCCTCGGTCCTCAAGCAGCTCGTCGCGTGGGTCGGCCAGGACGCCTTCCTGGCTGGCCTGCGGCAGTACTTCCGCAAGCACGAGTGGAGCAACACGACCCTGCAGGACCTCATGGTCGAGCTGGAGGCCGCCTCCGGCCGGGACCTGCAGTCGTGGGCGACGGAGTGGTTCGAGACCCCGGGCGTCAACACGCTGCGGGGCGTCTTCGAGACCGACCACGAGGGCGCCATCACCGCCTTCCACGTGCTGCAGGAGGCGCCGGCGGAGTGGCCGACGCTGCGCTCGCACCGGGTGGCCGTCGGGTTCTACGACCTGGTCGGCGGCGAGCTCGTGCGTGTCCACCGCGAGGAGCTCGACGTCGTGGGTGCCAAGACGGAGGTGCCCGCGCTGCTTGGGCGCCCGCGGCCCGCGTTGGTCCTCGTCAACGACGACGACCTCGCCTACGCCAAGATCCGGCTCGACGAGCAGTCATTGCGGACGCTCGTCGCGCACATCGGTGACTTCGCCGACTCGCTGCCCCGGGCGCTGTGCTGGGCCGCGGCATGGGACATGACCCGCGACGCCGAGATGCCTGCCCGCGACTACGTGTCGCTGGTCCAGCGCGGCATCGGCGGCGAGTCCGACATCGGTGTCGTGCAGTCGTTGCTGCGCCAGGCCCAGTCGGCCCTGACGCTGTTCGCCGATCCTGCATGGGCCCCGACCGGCCGGGCCGGGCTCGCGGCGGCCGCCCTCGACCACGTGCGGGCCGCCGAGCCGGGCAGCGACCTCCAGCTGGCCTGGACCCGCGCCCTCGGCGCGCTGGCCTCGACCGACGAGCAGGTCGCGCTGCTGCAGGGGCTGCTGGACGGGTCCGCCACCGTCCCAGGACTCGTCGTCGACGCCGAGCTGCGCTGGACCCTGCTGCACCGGCTGGTGTCACTCGGCCGAGCCGGGCTCGACGAGATCGAGGCCGAGCTCGACCGCGACCCGACCGCGGCCGGCCAGCGGCACGCGTCGGCCTGCCGGGCGGCACGTCCCTCCCCCGAGGCGAAGGCGGAGGCCTGGGCCTCGGTCGTCGAGTCCGACGAGCTTCCCAACGCCGTCCAGGCCGCCGTCATCAGCGGCTTCGTCAACGCCGAGCAGACCGCGCTCCTGGAGCCCTACGTCGAGCCGTACTTCGAGGCGGTCGGCCGGGTCTGGTCGGAGCGCACCGTCGAGATGGCGCAGAACATCGTCATCGGCCTCTACCCGACCCTGCTCGTGTCGCCGGCCGTGGTGGCGCGGACCGATGCCTATCTGGCCGGTTCCGACGTACCGCCTGCTCTTGCCCGGCTGCTGCTGGAGGGACGGGACGGCGTCAACCGCGCCCTGCGGGCCCGCGCCCGCGACGCCGCCGCCGGTTCCTGAGCTCTCGCACGCCCCGCGGCTCGGCTGCCTGAGCTCTCGCGCGCGTTGACAGGATCCGCACGCCTGCGCGAACCGGCCCGGCTGCGCGAGAGCTCAGGGAGGCGTCAGTGGTGGGCGACGATCGCGGCGGTGCTGGGCTCGGGCGGCGCGGGGATGCCGGCGCGCCGACCGGCCGCGTCGGCCATCTGGCGCAGCCCGTCGATGACACCACCGGCGAGGTCGCCGCCGCTGAACGCCGACGTCATCGACAGCACGGCCAGCGCGGCGACACGGTCGGGGACCCGACGGCGGGCGGCCGGGCCGGTGACGATCTCGACCTTGCGCTGGCCAGGGGCCACGACCACGAGTACGGCGGAATGGGCGCGGTCACCGAGGGCCGCGTGCAGCTTCTCGGCGGCGGCGCGGAAGCTCCCGATGCCGTCGAGGTTGAGGTCGCCGACGAGCACGGAGACGTCGAGGCCGTTCTGCGAGCGGCACACCGAGACGGCGCGCTCGATGCGCTCCTGCTGGGCGACCGAGAGGCCGGTGGGGTTACCAGTTGCCACTTGCGCCACCCCTCACGACGTCGCCGGGCTCCGCGGTCTGCACGGCAGCGACCGGCTCCGGGGGGCCGGCGAACCACACCGGCGGTGCGGTCCAGCCCTTGGCAGGGCGGTAGCGGTTCGTCCGGAGGGCGGCGGGCAGCCACACCGCGAGCCCCACGACAAGGGCGGTGAGCACCGGGAGCACGACGAAGAGCAGGATCGTGGCGCCCGGGCTGAGGCCCTTGCCCGGCTCGTCGCCCTCCTGTGGCCCGATCGGGTTGCTGTCCGCGAACGCCGGTCCGGCGGTCATCAGAACGGTGCCCAGGGCGGCAACCAGAGTCACTGCTCGGCGGCTCACGGTCTCCCTCGTCTTCGTCGTCGGATCAGGCACGGGCAACCGTACCGAACACGCTCAACGCACCTGGCGCAGCAGGTCCGTGAGCCGTCGCACTCCCTCTGACCCCAGGGCCTCCTCGAGAGTGACGAGCCGGCCCGAGCCGTCGGCCAGCGGCAGCCGCCAGTTGGGGTACTCGTCGACGGTGCCCGGCAGGTTCGGCTGCCGCAGGTCGCCGAGCGCGTCGGCGAGCGAGGCCAGCACGATCCGGCACGGCGACGCGACAAGTGCCCGGTGCAGCGACAGCACCAGGTCGTCGTCGAGCAGCCCCTCGTGCTGCAGCATGGCGAGCAGCATCTGCCGCTCCGCGGCCGCAGCTGCGCGCTCTTCCTCGACCGGCCGGTTCAGCTGGTCCCGCGAGGCACGCAGCTCGACCCCCTGACCGGTCAGCCAGCCAGCGGCGGTCGGCAGGTCGTGGGTGGTCAGCGTCGCGAGCGCGTCGCGGCGCCACTCCGAAGGCGGCAGGAACCAGCCGTCCTGCGACTCGAACCACAGCACCGCGGACCCGAGCACTCCGTTGCGGTCCAGGGACTCCCGCACCTCCGGCTCGACGGTCCCGAGGTCCTCGCCGACGACGACGGCCCCGACCCGCTCGGCCTCGAGCGCGAGGATCCCGAGCAGCGCCTCGCGGTCGTAGCTGACGTAGGTGCCGTACGCCGCCCCCAGCCCCTCGGGCACCCACCACAGCCGGGACAGCCCCATCACGTGGTCGATCCGGATGCCGCCGGCGTGCCGGAGGACGGCCCGCACCATCTGCCGGAAGGGCTGATAGGCCTGGGATCGCAGCTTGTCCGGCCGCCACGGCGGCAGCCCCCAGTCCTGGCCCTTGGTGGCGAGCAGGTCGGGCGGGGCGCCGATCGTGACGCCTAGCGCAAGGGCGTCGCCGAGCAGCCAGGCATCCGCGCCGGCACCGTCGACGCCGACCGCGAGATCGTGCAGCACCCCGATGTCGAGGCCCTGGCCGGCGTCGGCCAGCTGCTCGTCGACGAGCAGCTGCAGCCAGCACCAGAACGCCACCCGCTCGGGGTCCGGAGCCAGCTCGGCCGGCCACTCCCGCCAGTCGGGGCCCTGCACCTCGGCCAGTGCGCAGAACTGCCCGAACCGCTCCAGCTCCGGGCTTAGGAACGCCGCCAGCGCGCCCACCCGGTGCCCCGGCCAGAGCAGCTCCAGAGCCGCCTGCTTGGCCGCCCACACAGCGTCCCGGTCGATGCGGGCCGGGTCCACCAGCGGCCGAAGCGCGTCGACCTCGGCGCGCACCTGCTCGCTCGCGGCGGCGTACTCCGGGGTGTCCTCGATCCGCAGGTACAACGGCGAGCGGAACAGCCGGGACGACGGCGAGTACGGCGAGACGGTGAGCGGCAGCACCGGGGTCTCCGCATGCACCGGGTTGATGAGGACCGCTGCGCCGCCCGCCGCTGCGGTCGCGGCGCAGAGGGTCCGCAGGTCGGCGTAGTCGCCGATCCCCCAGGACTGCGTCGACCGGGTGGCGTAGAGCTGCACCTGCCAGCCCCAGTGGCGTCCGTCGGGCACCGGGGCGCGGCGGGGCACGACGATGACCGTCGTGGGGCCGGCCTGGTGGTAGCCGAGCGGCAGGTCCGGGCCGAGCTGTCGCCGTACCCCGCCCTCGGTGACGACCTCGGAGGCGTCGAGGGGCACCTGCTCGCCCTGCCGCACCACGACCACCGGCGGCGGTCCGGGCTCGGCGGGGTGCCGCAGGGCGGACGCGATCGCTGCGTCGGTGGAGGCGTCGACCTCGAGGGCCGCGAGGACCGCGACGACCGCCTCGTCAGGCACCTCGACGCGGGCACCGGCGTAGTCGAGGTAGGACGTGGCAACGCCGTGTCTGGCCGCCAGCTCGTGCAGGGTCACCGCAGCACTGTGCCCCAAGGCCGGTCCGGCACCCGCGGCGCCCTAGCCGTCGTCGCGCAGCCGGGCGAACGACACCAGGTCGTGCCACCCTCCCTGCCGCCACTGCGCACCCCGCAGCACGCCCTCCCGCTGGAACCCGGCCCGCTCCAGGGCCCGCTGCTCCGGCAGGTTGCGCACGTCGGTCGAGGCCTGCACCCGGAACGCCGGCGTGGTCGTGAACAGGTAGCGCGCCAGCATCCGCTGGGCCCGTGAGCCGTGGCCGCGACCCTGGGCGAACGGCCGCAGCGAGATGCCGATGTCCCAGGCCTGCGACCCGACGTTCGGCCCGTAGAGCACCGGGTGCCAGCTGACGGTGCCGATGGGCTCGTCGTCGCCGTCCGTCACCACCAGGTCGCCACCGCCGACAGGCGGCAGCAGGCGCACCGAGTCGGACACCCCGGGGGCGGTTGGGCCACTCCAGTCCTCGTACGGCGAACAGGGGTCCGCCCGCCAGGCCACCAGCAGCGCGGCGTCCTCCGACCGAGCGGGCCGCAGCCGGGTCAGCAGCGTCCCCTCGTCGCGGGCCGGCTGCCCGCTCATCCCGAGGGCACCTCCGCACTCGCCGGGGCGGTCATGCCGGCTGGCCCCACAGCGCCTCGTCCAGGTCGCCGTCGGACCCGCTGTCGAGGTAGGGCCGCCAGCGCGGGTCCATCCGCTTCGCCCCGACGATCCGCCAGGCCGCACCGGTGGGGGCGACGGGGATCCGGCGGAGCCGCCAGCCCAGCTCAGCGATGCCGCGGTCGGCCTTGGTGTGGTTGCAGCGGCTGCAGGCGCTCACCACGTTGTCCCAGGTGTGCGGTCCGCCTCGGCTCTTGGGCACGACGTGGTCGAGCGAGGTGGCCGCCGCGCCGCAGTAGACGCAGCGCCCGCCGTCCCGCGCGAACACCGCACGCCTGGTCAGCGGGACGGTCGCGCGGTACGGCACCTTCACGAACCGGGTCAGCCGCACCACGGCCGGCACGTGGACCTCGGCGCGCTCGCTGTGCAGGATCCCGTCACCCTCGGCGACCGGAACGGCCTTGTCGGTGAGCAGCAGCACCACCGCACGGCGGCCCGAGACGACGCAGAGCGGCTCGTAGCTGGCGTTGAGGACGAGCGCCTGGCCGTTGAGCTGCTCGCGCGGCGCAGGCACGGCTAAGACCGCGGTCGGCTGGTGCGGAGCGGCCACGTGCGTCCTCCCTTGCCCGCATCCTGCACGACGACCCGCCGAGGCGCCACGTCGTCGGGCCGCGCGTCTCCTAGGGTCCGGGAGCGTGAAGCTGCAGCCTAACGAGGTCCACCAGTGGTTCGACGACCACGGCTCTGCCCTGGCGACGGGCGGCGTCCGGGTGCTGGTGATCCTGCTCGTGGCCCTGCTGGTGCGGGCTCTGCTGCACCGCGCCATCAACCGGCTGGTGCGCTCGGCGGTCGACGGCCGCATCCCCGGAGCGCTGCACGGCCTGCGCGACAAGGCCCGGGCGCTCGACTCGACGGTGCTCACGTCGGAACGCCGCCGACAGCGCACCGAGACCCTCGGCTCGGTGCTGCGCAGCATCGCCTCGGCCACCGTCGGGGTGATCGCCCTGGCGATGGTGCTGGGTGAGATCGGGCTCAATCTCACCCCCATCGTGGCGAGCGCCGGCATCGTCGGCGTCGCCGTCGGCTTCGGAGCCCAGAACCTCGTCAAGGACTTCCTGTCCGGCATGTTCATGCTGCTCGAGGACCAGTACGGCGTGGGCGACGTCATCGACGCAGGCGCCGCCACCGGGATCGTCGAGGCGGTCACGCTCCGGACGACCCGGCTGCGCGACGGGGAGGGCACCGTCTGGTACATCCGCAACGGCGAGATCAACCGGGTCGGGAACAAGAGCCAGGGATGGAGCCGCGCCCTGCTCGACGTACCCCTTGCCCTGGGCACCGACGTGACCGGCGCCCGCGCCCTCGCCCTGGAGGTCGCGCAGCAGGTGAGGTCCGACGACGCCTACGCCGGGCTGGTGCTGGAGGACCCGGAGGTCTGGGGGCTCCAGGCCATCGGCGCCGAGGGGCTGGTGCTGCGGATCACGATGAAGACGCTCGCGACCCAGGAGGGCCCGGTGGAGCGAGCCCTGCGGGAGCGCCTGGTGGCGGCCTTCGCGCAGCACGGCATCAGCATCGGCGTACCTCAGCAGCCCGGCCAGCTCCGCTGAGCCCGGAGACCCGAAGACCCAGGAGACATAGCCTGGAGGGCATGGAGAGCCTGTACGACGAAGTGGGCGGTGACGCGGTGTTCCGCGCCATCGTGGACCGCTTCTACGCAGGCGTGGCGCTCGACCCGGTCCTACGGCCGTTGTACCCGGAGGAGGACCTCACCGGTGCGCGGGAGCGGCTGGCCGGGTTCCTCGTGCAGTACTGGGGCGGCCCGAGCACCTACTCGGAGCGACGCGGGCACCCGCGGCTGCGCATGCGGCACGCCGAGTGGGTCATCGGCGAGCGGGAGCGGGACGCCTGGCTCGGGCACATGCGCGAGGCCCTGGACTCGGTGCAGCTCAGCGACGAGGCCCGCGCGGCGATCTGGGATCACCTCGAGCGGGCGGCGTGGAGCCTGGTGAACAGCCCTAAGCGTTGAGCCGGCGCCGCCTCCGGCGGCGGCGCAGCAGCGTCAGCGGCAGTGCCCCGACCAACCCGCCTGCGATCGGCATGCCCGGGGCGACCACGCCGTCGAAGGTCTTGGGCACGTGCAGGAAGCCGGCATGGCTGAGCGGGAAGACGATCGTGAACGCCTTGCCGACGACCTTGTTCTCGGGCACGGTCCCGTGGTTGGCGTCGGTGATGTGGAAGCGCGAGTCGGCGGAGTCGTTGCGGTGGTCGCCCATGACCCACAGCCGGCCCTTGGGCACCAGGATCCCGACGGCGCCCGGGGGGCACGACTTCTGGTCCGTGCCGGCCGCGCAGAAGTACTTGGAGGCGTCGGGGGTCGGGGAGTAGATGTAGGGCTCGTCGAGCGAGTGCGCCTTGCCGTCCTTGCTGGTCACGACGACCTTGCCGCCGGCGTCGCAGCACATCACGTGGTCGCCCGGGATGCCGATGACCCGCTTGATGTAGTCCTTCTCGTTCGGGGCGCCGAGGCCGATCGTGCTCGTCAGGCTGCGCAGCGCCTTGCTCACCGGGTTGGTCGGCTGCGCGAACGTCACGTTGTCGTCGAAGCTGTTGAGGCCGTTGAAGACGACGATCTCGCCGCGCGCCGGACCGCGCCAGTGGTAGGGGACCTTGTTGACGAGGACCCGGTCACCGACCTGCAGGGTGTTCTGCATCGACCCCGACGGGATGTAGAACGCCTGCACCAGGAAGTGCTTGATGAGCAGCGCGAGCACGAAGGCGATGGCGACCAGGAACGGAAGCTCGGCGAGGAAGGACCGGGGCTTCTTGTGCGTCGGCGGCTTCTGCGCAGCAACGACGGTGGTTTCCTCTGTCACCCGGCCAGACTACGGGCCGCTCAGCCCACCCGCTGCAGCGGCACGAGCCCGGTGAGGCGGTTCTCGAACGTGGACCGCTCGGCCACCTCGGCGGCGTAGGCGGCCCGACGGCGGCCACTGAGCCCCAACGCGATGGGTCGGCTCTCGCCGTACAGCACGGCGATCGCCTCCCGGACGAGCGCGAGCGCCTCTCCTCGCATCTGCGAGACCCGCGACTCCGTGACGCCCAGCCGCCGGGCGATGTCACAGAGCGGCTCGCCGTCGACGTACGACGCGAGTACGACGTCCTGCAGCCGGGCCGGCAGGCAGGCCAGGGCGTCGCGGACGTAGTGCGCGCGCTCCCGCTCCTCGAGGGCCTCGAGCGGCTGCAGGTCGAGGTCGACCAGCCCGGTGCCCAGCGTCAACGGCTTGCCGCCCTCGCTGCCGTAGCTGGCGTCGAGCGACAGGATCACCGAGCCGTGGACGCGGCCGTCGATCGTGGTCAGCCGCTGCGGCGTCGTGCCGAGGTGCGCGGCGACCTCCTCGTCAGTGGCCAGCCGGCCGAGTCGGCACAGCAGCTCCTCGCGTGCCGCCAGCACGTGACGCTCGGCGGACCGCAGCGCCCGCGGCGCGAAGTCGAGGGCCCGCACCGCGTCGAGGATGGCGCCGCGGACCCGCAGCATCGCCCAGCTGCCGAAGGGGACGCCACGGTCGACGTCGAAGCGGATCGCGGCCTCGACGAGCCCGAGGCGGGCGGCCTGCGCGAGCTCCTCGCGGTCGGCGTGCCGGGGGTAGTGCGCGGCCACACGACCGACGACTTGGTGAACCAGCGGCAGGTGCCGCTCGACGAGCTCACGTTCGGCGTCGGTCAGGCACCTCATGACGGCTGCTTCGGCTCGCCGAGAAGCTCCTCCCGGTAGACCTGCACATCGCGGGGGGCAGTGATGCCGAGCCGGATCTGGTCGCCCTTGACCTCCAGCACGGTCACGACGATGTCGTCGCCGATCACGATGCTCTGGTTCTTGCGACGGGTCAGGACGAGCACGGGACGGTCCTTCCCTGGACGGCCTCTGTGGTCGGCCTCACACGGACTGTCCGGCCAGGGACGGTAGATCACCATGGCCTGATCGGGCTAGTGCATCCCTGCCCGAATCAGTCGTCCCGGGTCAGCTTCCGGTAGGTCACCCGGTGCGGGCGCGCCGCCTCCTGGCCGAGGCGCTCGAGCTTGTTCTTCTCGTAGGACTCGAAGTTTCCCTCGAACCAGTACCACTTCGCCGAGTTCTCGTCGTCGCCCTCCCACGCGAGGATGTGCGTCGCCACCCGGTCGAGGAACCAGCGGTCGTGGGAGATCACAACGGCGCAGCCGGGGAACTCGAGCAGCGCGTTCTCCAGCGAGCCGAGGGTCTCGACGTCGAGGTCGTTGGTCGGCTCGTCCAGCAGGATGACGTTGCCGCCCTCTTTGAGGGTCAGCGCCAGGTTCAGGCGGTTGCGCTCACCGCCGGACAGCACGCCGGCCTTCTTCTGCTGGTCGGGGCCCTTGAAGCCGAAGGCGCCGATGTAGGCGCGCGATGGCATCTCCGTCTGCCCCACGTTGATGTAGTCCAGGCCGTCGGAGACGGTCTCCCAGACGCTCTTCTCCGGATCGAGGTTGCTGCGGCCCTGGTCGACGTAGGACAGCTTGACCGTCTCGCCGACCCTGACCTCGCCGCTGTCCGCCTTCTCGAGGCCGACGATCGTCTTGAACAGGGTGGTCTTGCCGACACCGTTGGGACCGATGATGCCGACGATGCCGCCACGCGGCAGGTCGAAGCTGAGGTCGTCGATGAGGACGCGATCGCCGAAGCCCTTGGTGAGGTTCTTCGCCTCGATGACCACCGAGCCGAGGCGCGGGCCGGCAGGGATCTGGATCTCCTCGAAGTCCAGCTTGCGGGTCTTCTCCGCCTCGGCCGCCATCTCCTCGTACCGGGACAGTCGGCTCTTGCTCTTGGTCTGGCGGCCCTTGGCGTTCTGCCGCACCCACTCCAGCTCCTCCTTGAGGCGCTTGGAGAGCTTGGCGTCCTTCTTGCCCTGGACCTCGAGGCGCTGCTGCTTCTTCTCCAGGTACGTCGAGTAGTTGCCCTCGTACGGGTAGGCCCGGCCGCGGTCGAGCTCGAGGATCCACTCGGCGACGTTGTCGAGGAAGTACCGGTCGTGGGTGACGGCCAGCACCGCGCCCTGGTAGCGGGCCAGGTGGTTCTCGAGCCACTCGACCGACTCGGCGTCGAGGTGGTTGGTGGGCTCGTCGAGCAGCAGCAGGTCCGGGGCCTCGAGCAGCAGCTTGCACAGCGCGACCCGGCGCTTCTCCCCACCGGACAGGTGGCCGACCGGCTCGTCCGGCGGCGGGCAGCGCAGGGCGTCCATCGCCTGCTCGATGGTGGCGTCGATCTCCCAGCCGTTCTTGGCCTCGATGACGTCCATCAGCGGGCCCTGCTCGGCGAGGATCGCGTCGAAGTCGGCGTCCGGCTCGCCCATCTTCTCGTTGAGGGCGTTGTACTTCGCGAGCACGTCCATCAGGTCGCGGACACCGTCCTCGACGTTCTCCTTGACGGTCTTCGTCTCGTCGAGCAGCGGCTCCTGCATGAGGATCCCGACGCTGAAGCCCGGGCTGAGGCGGGCCTCGCCGTTGCTCGGCTGGTCGAGCCCGGCCATCATCTTCAGGACCGTGGACTTGCCGGCGCCGTTGGGGCCGACGACGCCGATCTTCGCTCCCGGGTAGAAGGACAGCGTGACGTCGTCGAGGATCACCTTGTCCCCGACCGCCTTGCGCACCTTCTGCATCACGTAGACGAACTCAGCCATGCACGCCAGCCTAGTGACGCGCCGCGCCGGCCCCCGCCTGAATGGATACCGCGCTGGCCTTTCTCGGCCTCGCGGCGCAGCGCAGTATCCACTCACGGCGGGGG
>JAOPVZ010000207.1 GCA_025965935.1 Frankiales bacterium
CCCGGCGCCTCGGACACCCGCACCGACCGCGGCACCATGGTCGAGAGCACCAGCTCCCCGAAGTGCCCGCGGACCTCGTCGGCGACCTGGTCGGCGAGGTTGGTGCGGCCGTCGTACATGGTGAGCAGCACGGTCGACACCGCGAGCCTCGGGTTGAGGTGCGCCTTCACCATCTCGACGGTCTTGAGCAGCTGGCCGAGGCCCTCGAGCGCGTAGTACTCGCACTGGATCGGGATGAGCACCTCGCTGGTCGCCACCATCGCGTTGACGGTGAGCAGCCCGAGCGACGGCGGGCAGTCGATGATGACGTAGTCGAGGTCGGCGCCGGGGCCCTCGCAGTAGGCGGAGATGGCCCGCTGCAAGCGGTGCTCGCGCGCCACCATCGGGACCAGCTCGAGCTCCGCGCCGGCCAGGTCGAGGGTGGCCGGCACGACCCGGAGCCGGTCGACGCCGGCGGCGGCCTGCACGGCCTCGGCCATCGGCAGCGACTCGATGAGCACCGCGTAGACGTCGGGGGTGCCGGTGTGGTGCGGGACGCCGAGCGCAGTGGAGGCGTTGCCCTGCGGGTCCAGGTCGACGACCAGCACCTCGGCGCCGTGCAGTGCGAGCGCCACCGCGAGGTTCACGGCCGACGTCGTCTTGCCGACGCCGCCCTTCTGGTTGGACACCGTGATGACCCGGCGCCGCGCCGGCTTCGGGAAGGTCTCGGCCCCGGACCGGATCCGCACGGCGGCCATGGCCTGCTCACCGATCGGCGTCGAGGCGTCGGACTCCCGCAAGTGGTCGCGCAGCCGCTGGGCGGCGTCCCCGACGTCCGGCTCGTGCACGGCGGCGGCAGGGACAGCGCTCGGGGCAGCCACGTGGGTATCGACGGGGGCAGCGACAGGCGCCGCGCTGCCGTCGTGGGGTGTGGTCACCGGCGTCCCTTCTTCCTGTGCGGAGTCGGTGCCTTGGCGGCGCCGGACCCAGCCTCCACCACGACCACCCTGCCCTGGGTACCCAGGTCCTCGGAACCGACCTCGACGACCGACGACCCGCGGGCGCCGAGGCGCTTCAGCGCCGGCTGCGCCTGGGCCAGCTCCTCGTCGGCCTTCGAGCCCTTCAGCGCCAACAACCTGCCGCCCGGGTGCAGCAGCGGCAGCGCCCAGCCGGCCAGCCGGTCGACGGGCGCCACCGCGCGCGCCGTGACGACATCCACCAGCAGCGTTCCGTGGAGGTCCTCGGCACGCGATCGTCGCACCAGGGTGTTGCGCAGGCCGAGCTCGGTCACGGCCTCGGTGAGGAAGGTGGCCCGGCGCAGCAGCGGCTCGACGAGCACCACCTGCACCTCTGGCCGCTGGATGGCGAGGACGAGCCCGGGCAGGCCGGCGCCGGAGCCGAGGTCGACGACGACCTGGCCGTCCTCGACGAGGTCACTGACCCCGGCGCAGTTGAGCAGGTGCCGCTCCCACAGCCGCGGCGTCTCACGCGGCCCGATGAGCCCGCGCTCGACACCGGGCCCGGCGAGGAGCGCGGCGTAGGCCTCGACCTGCGCGAGGGCCGGACCGAAGACAGGAGCAGCAGCGACCGTCGCCGTCACTCCGGTACGACGACCACGCGGCGCTCGGGCTCGACGCCCTCGGACTCCGACGTGACTCCCTCGACCGCGGCAACCGCGTCGTGCACGACCTTGCGCTCGAACGGCGTCATCGGCGCGAGCTTCACCGGCTGCTGCTCGTCGAGGGCGCGCTGCGCGGCGCGGCTGCCGATCTCGGTGAGCTCGACCTTGCGGCGCGCCCGGTAACCGCCGATGTCGAGCATCAGCCGGCTCCGGACCCCGGTCTGCTGCACGACGGCGAGCCGCGTCAGCTCCTGAAGCGCCTCCAGCGTCTGGCCGTTCGGGCCGACCAGCGCGTCCAGGCCCTCACCCACGATGGCGACGACGGCGCGCGCGGTGGAGCCGTTGCCCTCGACGTCCATGTCGATGTCGCCGTCGACGTCGGCGATGTCGAGCAGCCGCTCGAGGTAGTCACCGGCGATGTCGCCCTCCTGCACGAGCAGGTCGGTGTCGCCATCACCGGCATCACTGGCAACGGCGGCATCGGCGGTGCGGTCGTCGGTGTCGTTCTGCGTGTCGGTCACGGGCCGTCCTTCGGAGCTGGTACGTCGGAAAGGGACTGTCGACGGGCTAGCGCCGGCCGCCCTTGCGGTTCTTGTTCTTGCGGCTGCCGGCAGCACGTCCGCCGCTCGAGCGCTGGCCGGCCTTGGTGGCGAGGGCGCTCGGCGCGGGAACGGTCGCCTCGGCAGCCTCACCGGTCGCGCTCGGCTCGTCGCCGTCGTCCTTCTTCGGCTCGTCCTTCGAGCCGCGCGGGCCGCCCTTGGAGTCGCCGCCCTTGGTGGGGCCGCCCTTGCCCTTCGGTCCGCCGGCGGCGCCGCCCGGCGTCACCGGAGGCATCCGCTTGATGACCCAGGCCTGCTGACCCATGGACCAGACGTTCGTGGTGAGCCAGTACAGGAGAACGCCGACCGGGAAGTTGACGCCGGCGACCGCGAAGAACAGCGGCAGGACGTAGAGCATCGTCTTCTGGATCTGGGCCTGCTGCGGGTCGGCCGGGCCGGAGCGGGCCATCAGCTGGCGCTGCGTCCAGAACTGCGACGCACCCATCGTCACGATCATGACCACGCAGACGATGCGGACCACGGTCAGGTTGCCGTTGAGCAGCTGCTTGCTGAGCAGGTGCGCGCTGCTGTTGAACGACGACGCCAGTGGTGCGCCGAACACCTTGGCCTTGGCGCCCTCGGTGATGAGGTCCGTGCTCATGCCGAACACGCCCTTGAACGTGTCGTTCTTCGGCTTGAACTCGTTCATCACGCGGAACAGGGCGATGAACACCGGGATCTGCAGCAGCAGCGGCAGGCAACCGGAGACCGGGTTGGTGCCGTGGTCCTTGTAGAGCTTCATGAGCTCGGTGTTGAGCGTCTCGCGGTCGCCCTTGTGCTTGGCCTGCAGCTCCTTGACCTTCGGCGCGATCTCCTGCATGCGCCGTTGGCTCTTGATCTGCTTGACGAAGACCGGGAACAGCAGGATGCGCACCGTGATGGTCAGGAAGACGATCGACAGGCCCCACGCCCAGCCGGATCCCGAGCCGAAGACCATGGCGAGGACGTAGTGGATGCCGCGCAGGACGTAGGCGACGGGCACCGCGAGAAAGCCGAGGCTGTTGTAGAGGCCGCTCACGAGGTGGCTCCGGTCTGGGTCAGGCTCGGTTTCGGGGACCGACGCGGGACGGGGTCGAGGCCTCCGTCGTGGAAGGGGTGGCAGCGGGCGACCCGGCGGACCGCGAGCCAGCTGCCACGCAGGGGCCCGTGCGCCTGCAGTGCCTCGATCGCGTAGGCGCTGCAGGTCGGGGAGAAACGGCAGTGCGGCGCCATAACGGGGCTGAGGAACCGGCGGTACGCCCGCACCGGCAGGAGCAGGAGCGCCGTGACCGCGCTGGTGATCACGAGCGCACCAGGCGGGCGAGCGCCCGGTCGAGGTCCGCGCCGAGGTCGGCGGAGGTCGCCGTCGCGGCGGCGGGCGCGGCCCGCACGACCAGCCGGGTGCCGGCCGGCAGTGACGGCAGGCGGGTGGCCAGCAGGTGCCGGAGCCGCCGGGCCACGCGGTGCCGTACGACGGAGCCGCCGACCGCCTTGCTCACGACCAGGCCGGCGACCGGAGCGACACCGGGC
>JAOPVZ010000229.1 GCA_025965935.1 Frankiales bacterium
CTGTCCGCTTCGTGACGTCCGCGAGCCTGTTCGACGGTCACGACGCGGCCATCAACATCATGCGCCGCGTGCTGCAGAGCCAGGGCGCTGAGGTCGTCCACCTCGGCCACGACCGCAGCGTCGAGGCCGTCGTGCAGGCGGCGGTGCAGGAGGACGTGCAGGGCGTCGCGGTCAGCTCCTACCAGGGCGGCCACGTCGAGTACTTCACCTACCTCAAGGAGCGGCTGGCGGAGGTCGGCGCCGGGCACGTACAGGTCTTCGGCGGCGGTGGCGGCGTCATCGTGCCGGAGGAGATCGCGCTGCTCCGCGCCCGGGGCGTCACGATCTTCTCCCCGGAGGAAGGCCAGAAGCTCGGCCTCGCGGGCATGATCAACACGCTCATCGAGGCCTGCGACGTCGACCTCGCCGCCCAGCCGCCCGCGGTCGACGAGCTGCTGACCGGGTCGACCGCGGCGCTCGCCCGGGCGATCACGGTCCTCGAGGAGGGCCGCTCCGAGGAGCTGCTCACCGCCGTGCGCGCCAACACCCGCGAGGTCCCGGTCCTGGGCATCACCGGCACCGGCGGGTCGGGCAAGTCCAGCCTCACGGACGAGCTGGTACGACGGCTGCGGGTCGACCAGGAGGACAAGCTCCGGATCGCCGTCATCGCCGTCGACCCCACCCGGCGCAAGCGCGGCGGTGCGCTGCTGGGCGACCGCATCCGGATGAACGCGCTGTCCGGCTCGCAGGTCTTCTTCCGGTCGCTCGCGACCCGCGGCAACGCCGCGGTCCCGGAGCACCTCGATGACCTCATCGCCGCGTGCAAGGCCAGCGGTTTCGACCTCGTCATCGTGGAGACGCCGGGCATCGGCCAGGGCGACGCCAGCATCACCGACCACTGCGATGTCTCGCTCTACGTCATGACGCCGGAGTACGGCGCCAGCTCGCAGCTCGAGAAGATCGACATGCTCGACCACGCCGACGTGGTGGCCATCAACAAGTACGAGCGCCGCGGGGCCGAGGACGCCCGGCGCGACGTCTCCCGCCAGATGGTCCGCAACCGCGAGGCCTTCGGTGCGAGCTGGGAGGACATGCCGGTCTACGGCACCTCGGCCGCGCGCTTCAACGACGATGGCGTCACCGCGCTCTACCTGCACCTGCGCGAGGCGCTCGGCTTCCCCGCCGGCGTCCTGCCGCCCGTCGCCACCAAGGTCTCGACCGGTCTCACGTCCGTGCTGCCGGCGGCTCGGGAGCGCTACCTGTCGGAGATCAGCGCGGCCGTGCGGGGCTACCACGCAGAGACCGTCGAGCAGGCGGGGCGGGCCAGGACGCGGCAGCACCTGTCCACGGCGCTCGCCCTCGTGCAGGACACGGCTGAGCTGGAAGCGGCACTCGCGGGGACGACGGTCGCTCCCGACGTACAAGCCCTGCTCGACGAGTGGCCGACCAAGGTCGAGGAGTACTCGGGCGACGAGCTGGTCTACACCGTGCGCGACAAGGAGATCCACACCCCGCTGACACGCGAGACGCTGTCCGGCAACCGGGTGCGCCGGGTGGCGATCCCGCGGACGACCGACCACGGCGAGCTCGTCAGCTTCCTTCGCCGCGAGAACCTGCCGGGCTACTTTCCCTACACCGCTGGGGTTTTCCCGTTCAAGCGGGTCGGCGAGGCGCCAGCACGGATGTTCGCCGGTGAGGGCGATGCCTTCCGCACCAACCGTCGCTTCAAGGTGCTGTCGGACGGCCAGCCGGCGACCCGGCTGTCCACCGCGTTCGACTCGGTGACGCTCTACGGCCGAGACCCCGACCCGCGGCCCGACATCTACGGCAAGGTCGGCACCAGCGGCGTCAGCATCGCGACCCTCGACGACATGAAGGTCCTCTACGGCGGGTTCGACCTCTGCTCCCCCACGACCTCGGTGTCGATGACCATCAACGGTCCGGCGCCGACGATCCTGGCGATGTTCCTCAACACCGCGATCGACCAGGAGCTCGAGAAGCGGCCGGAGGCCGACCCGGACGAGGTGCGCGAGTGGGTGCTGCGCAACGTCCGCGGCACGGTGCAGGCCGACATCCTCAAGGAGGACCAGGGCCAGAACACCTGCATCTTCAGCACCGAGTTCGCGCTGCGCTGCATGGCCGACATTCAGCAGTACTTCGTCGAGCACAGGGTGCAGAACTTCTACAGCGTCAGCATCTCCGGCTACCACATCGCCGAGGCCGGGGCGAACCCGATCAGCCAGCTGGCGTTCACCCTCGCCAACGGTTTCACCTATGTGGAGGCCTACCTCGAGCGCGGGATGAGCATCGACGACTTCGCGCCCAACCTGTCGTTCTTCTTCAGCAACGGCATGGACGCCGAGTACACCGTGATGGGCCGGGTGGCGCGGCGGATCTGGGCGATCGCCATGAAGGAGCGGTACGGCGCCAACGACCGCTCGCAGAAGCTCAAGTACCACGTGCAGACCAGCGGCCGCTCGCTGCACGCGCAGGAGATGCACTTCAACGACATCCGCACGACGCTGCAGGCGCTGTGCGCCCTCTACGACAACGCCAACTCGTTGCACACCAACGCCTACGACGAGGCGGTGACCACGCCGACCGAGGAGTCGGTGCGACGGGCGCTCGCGATCCAGCTGATCATCGACAAGGAGTGGGGCCTGTCGATGAACGAGAACCCGCTGCAGGGCTCGTTCGTCATCGACGAGCTGACGGACCTGGTCGAGGAGGCCGTACTCAAGGAGTTCGACTCGATCGCGGAGCGCGGCGGTGTTCTGGGCGCGATGGAGACCGGCTACCAGCGCGGCAAGATCCAGGACGAGTCGATGCTCTATGAGCACCGCAAGCACGACGGGACGCTGCCGATCGTCGGCGTCAACACGTTCGTCCGCCCGGACGTGGACGAGGACGAGCCGCTGGAGATCGAGCTCGCGCGCGGCACCGAGGCGGAGAAGAAGAGCCAGCTGGACCGGCTCGCGGGCTTCCAGGAGCGGCACAGGACCGACGCCGAGCAGGCGATCCGGAAGCTTCAGGACGTCGCGACGGGCGAGGGCAACGTCTTCGACGAGCTGATGAAGGCCGCCAGGGTCT
>JAOPVZ010000243.1 GCA_025965935.1 Frankiales bacterium
CCTGCGAAGGCGATCGACAGCGTCTCGCCAGAGGCGCCCTCGCCGAGCAGGAAGCAGGCGGGGTACTTCATCGTGACCTTGGAGCCGATGTTGCCGTCGATCCACTCCATCCGGCCGCCCTCGTGCACTGCGGTCCGCTTGGTCACCAGGTTGTAGACGTTGTTCGACCAGTTCTGGATCGTCGTGTAGCGGACGTGGGCGTCCTTCTTCACGATGATCTCGACGACCGCCGAGTGCAGGCTGTCCGAGCTGTAGATCGGGGCCGTGCAGCCCTCGACGTAGTGCACCGACGAGCCCTCGTCGGCGATGATGAGCGTCCGCTCGAACTGGCCCATGTTCTCGGTGTTGATGCGGAAGTAGGCCTGCAGCGGGATGTCGACCTTCACGCCCTTGGGCACGTAGATGAACGACCCGCCGGACCAGACCGCGGTGTTGAGCGCGGCGAACTTGTTGTCCCCCACCGGGATGACCGAGCCGAAGTACTCGCGGAACATCTCCTCGTGCTCGCGCAGCGCCGTGTCGGTGTCGAGGAAGAGCACACCCTGCTGCTCGAGGTCCTCGCGGATCTGGTGGTACACGACCTCCGACTCGTACTGCGCCGCGACACCCGCGATGAGGCGCTGCTTCTCCGCCTCCGGGATGCCGAGCCTGTCGTAGGTGTTCTTGATGTCTTCGGGCAGCTCGTCCCAGGACGCGGCCTGCTTCTCCGTCGAGCGCACGAAGTACTTGATGTTGTCGAAGTCGATGCCCTCGAGGTTGGAGCCCCAGGTCGGCATCGGCTTCTTCTCGAAGAGCTTCAGGCCCTTCAGACGCATGTCGAGCATCCACTGCGGCTCGGACTTCTTCGAGCTGATGTCGCGAACGACGTCCTCGTTGAGGCCGCGGCGGGCGGAGGCGCCGGCCACGTCGGAGTCGGCCCAGCCGAACTTGTAGCTGCCGAGGCCTTCGAGTGCCTGGTCTTGGGTGGTGGTCATGCCTCGACCTTCCGGGTTGGGACATACGTGGTGCAGACGCCGTCGCCGTGCGCGATGGTCGCCAGTCTCTGGACGTGCACGTCGAGCAGGCGCCCGAGGGCAGCCGTCTCGGCATCGCACAGCTGCGGGAACTCCGCCGCGACGTGCTGGACCGGGCAGTGGTGCTGGCACAGCTGCACGCCGAGCCCCTGGTCGCTCACGGAGGCGGCGTAGCCGTCCTCGCTGAGCCGGGCGGCAAGCTCGTCCGGCGAGCCGACCCCGTCGTACCGCTCCTCAAGCTCCCTGCCGCGGGCCTCTGCGAAGGCCTCGACCTGCTCGGTGGTCATGAAGCGCAGGGCCGAGACAGCCATGTCGTCGTAGGCCGACGGCCCGGCCGCGTGGCCGGCCTCGGACAGCGCGTAGAGCCTGGCCGGGCGGCCGCGGGTGACGGCCCGCAGGCGTGGCTCGCGGGTGGTCACGACGCCCTCGGTGAGGAGTGCGTCGAGGTGCCGACGGATGCCCGCCGGGGTGACGTCGAGCCGCTCGCTGAGCGTGGCGGCGGTGGCCGTCCCGAGCTCCAGGAGCAGCCCGAGGACACGCTCGCGCGTCCCGGTGCCGTCTCCCACGCTTTTCACAACACCAGTGTGTCTTAAATGCTGCCGCAGGTCGAACCGGAGCGCGGTGACGGCGGCCACTCAGGGAACCCTCACTCTGATACGCGGGAACCCGCCCCCGAAGATCACCCCTAGGCTTTCCGCCGTGAGCGCGCCTGTCCTGGAGGTCGTCGACCTCGTCAAGAGGTACGGCGAGCGGACCGCTGTCGACGGGCTCAGCCTCCGCGTGGCGGCCGGCAGCGTCACGGCGCTGCTCGGGCCGAACGGCGCCGGGAAGACCACCACGGTCGAGGTGTGCGAGGGCTTCCGCACGGCCGACGAGGGCACCGTCACGGTGCTCGGCGGCTCCCCCGCCGGTGTCCGGCACCGGGTCGGCGTGATGCCGCAGGGCGGTGGCGGCTACCCCGGGCTGCGGGCCGAGGAGCTCCTCGGCCTGTTCAGCCGCTTCTACGCCCACCCGCACGACCCGCGTCAGCTGCTCGAGCTGCTCGGGCTGGCCGACGTGGCGCGCACGCCCTACCGCCGGCTGTCCGGTGGTCAGCAGCAGCGGCTCTCCCTCGCCATGGCGGTCGTCGGCCGGCCCGAGCTGGTGTTCCTCGACGAGCCGACCGCCGGCCTCGACCCGCAGGCCCGGCGGGCCACCTGGGACCTCGTGGAGGCACTGCGGGCTGACGGCGTCTCGGTGCTGCTCACCACCCACCTCATGGACGAGGCCGAGCACCTCGCCGACGACGTCGTCGTCATCGACCACGGCCGGGTGGTGGCGCACGGCACGGTGCCCGAGCTCACCGCGTCGAGCCAGGCGTTCGTCCGGTTCACCGGGCCGGCCGGGCTCGACGTCGAGGACCTGCTGCGCTCGCTCGGTGCCGACTGCGTCGGCAAGGAGTCGCCGGCCGGGACCTACCTCGTCGAGGGCCCGGACGGCCCGCAGCTGCTGGCCGGCGTCACCGCGTGGTGCGCGACCCGCGGCGTTCTGCCGGAGGGCCTTCAGACCCGGCGCACCCTCGAAGACGTGTTCCTCGACCTCACAGGCCGCGAGCTGCGCCGGTGACCGGCTGGCCGTCCCTGGCGCCGCGGGCGGAAGCCGCGCCGCGGACGCAGATGCTGCGGGCGCAGGCCCGGGCAGAGCTGACGCTGCTGCTGCGCAACGGCGAGCAGGTCCTGCTCACGCTGGTCATCCCGCTGGGGTTGCTGGTCGTGCTCAGCACGGTCGACGTCATCGACGTCACCGGCCGGCGCGTGGACTTCTTCGTACCCGGGGTGCTCGCCCTCGCGGTCATGTCGACCGCGTTCACCGGCCAGGCCATCGGGACCGGCTTCGAGCGGCAGTACGGCGTCCTGAAGCGGCTCGGCGCCACGCCGCTGCCGCGGTCGGTCCTGCTGCTCGCCAAGACTCTCGCCGTACTGGCAGTGGAGGTCCTGCAGGTCGCGCTGATCTCGCTGGTCGGGCTCGTGCTGGGCTGGCACCCGCACGGGTCCTTTCTCGGGGTTGTCCTGCTGGTCGTGCTCGGCACGGCCGCCTTCTCCGGTCTGGGCCTGCTGATCGGCGGCACGCTGCGCGGGCTGACGACGCTGGCCGCCGCGAACCTGCTGTGGTTCGTGCTGCTGGTGCTCGGCGGCATCGTCTTCCCGCTCAGCGCCTACGGCGGTGCCGCCGACGCGCTCCGGTGGCTGCCGACGGCCGCGCTGTCGGACGGGCTGCGGCAGCTGCTGCAGCACGGCACCCTGGTCGGCCGCGACCTGCTGGCGCTGGCGCTCTGGGCCGCCGCCGGGCTCACAGCAGCGGCCAAGCTCTTCCGCTGGGAGTAACCCCCCGATCCGTGATCAACAGGCGTTCGCACGGGCGACACGCCGGCGTGTCGGCCGTCGGATCCCCTGCTGATCACTGGAGGGGCGGAGGGGCGGGCGGTCAGGGGCGGGTGGCTGCGACCACGAGCTCGGCGCACCTGCGCCACACGGCGACGTCCCGCTCGCCCTCGCGGCTCAGCGTGCTCAGGGCCCCGCTGAACAGGACGCTGATCTCGCGCGCGGTCACGTCCGGCCGCATCGATCCCTGCGCCTGCGCGCGCTCGACCAGCTCGGTGGTCAGCGTGCGGCAGACGGCCCGCTTGGCGGCCAGCTCTGGTGACTCGGGCACGGTGGTCAGGCCGGCGTAGAGCAGCGCGTTCTCGCAGCAGCCCTCCGCCGCGGTGAGCAGGACCGTGCGGAACGCCTCGAACGCGTCCTGCTCGCGGAGGGCGTCCTCGAGCAGGGCGCTGTACCAGTCGACGCGGGCCCCGGTCACCGCCGCGAGCAGCTCGTCCTTGGTGGTCCAGCAGCGGTAGACGGTCGCCTTGCCGACGCCGGCGCGCGCGGCCACCTCGTCGATGCCGGCGGCCATGCCGCGCTCTCCGAAGACCGCGCGGGCGGCTTCGAGGACGCGCTCGGCGTTGCGTACCGCGTCCGCCCGGACCCGGGTCGTCATGCCAGGTCGGCCGCGAGAGCCGGGTCGGGCAGGAGCGAGGCGGCGCCGCGCTCCTCGGCCGCCAGCACGTGCGGCGTCCTGACGTCCGGCACCAGCAGCGCCAGGATGGCGGCGACGAGCGAGACGCCGGCGCAGAGGGCCAGGGCCGTCGTGTAACCGGAGTCGCGCGGCAGAGTGGCTCCGGCGGCGATGCTCGAGGCGACGACGACCGCGGTGACCTGGGTGCCGACCGAGCTGCCCACGGAGCGGACCACGGCGTTGAACCCGGTCGCCTGGCCGGTGTGGGTGGCCGGCACCGCCGCCACGATGAGGTTCGGCATGGCCGCGAAGGCGAACGCGATCCCGAGGGTGACCACCATGAACCACGCGAGCACGGACAGGTCCGAGCCGTGGAAGGCCGCCAGCATCCCGAGACCGAACGCCGACAGCACAGCACCGAGGACGAGGGACACCCGGTGGCCGTACCTGGTGCCGAGGGTGCCGCTCACCGGGCCGAAGACGATCATGCACAGCGAGCCCGGCAGCATCAGCAGGCCGGCATGCGTGGCGCTGCCGCCGAAGCCGTAGCCGGTCGACCGGGGTGCCTCGACGAACTGCGGCACCAGGACGTACGCCCCGAACATCCCGAAGCCGACGAGCAGCGTCGCGACGTTGGTCAGCAGTACCGGTCGGGAGGCGAGGGTCCGCACGTCCACGAGCGGCTCGACGGTGTGCCGCTGGACCCAGACCCAGAGCACCACCACGAGCGGGCCGCCGAGCAGCAGCCCGAGGACCCTCGGGTCCCCCCAGCCCCACGCGGGCCCCTGGGACACCCCGAGCAGTCCGGCGACCAGGCCCACGGACAGCAGCGCGGCGCCGCGGAGGTCGATGCGGCCCGGCACCCGGATCTCCGACTCAGGTACGAGCAGCAGGATCGCGACGACGGACACCGCAGAGGCGGCCGCACCGAGCCAGAAGATCGAGGGGTAGCCGAGCGCGTCGACCATCGCCCCGCCGAGCAGCAGGCCGACGCCGCCACCGATGCCGAGCGTCGAGGAGACGAAGCCGATCGCGCTGCCGACCCGCTCGGGCGGGAACTCGTCGCGCAGGATCCCGAAGACCAGCGGGAACATCCCACCCGCGATGCCCTGCACCACCCGGCCGCCGAGCACCAGGGCGTAGCTGCCACCGACGGCGGAGATCACGTTGCCGACAGCGAAGGCCCCGACCGAGACGACGAGCATCTTGCGCTTCCCGACCATGTCGCCGAGCCGGCCGACCAGCGGCGTGAAGACCGCCGCCGAGACCAGGTAGGCCGTGAGGAGCCAGGTCACGTTCTCCGCACTGGTGTGCAGCTCGCGGCCGAGGTCGGTGAAGGCCGGCACGAGCATCGTCTGGGCGAGCGAGTACGCCAGCGCAGGCAGGGTCAGGACGAGCAGCGTGCGCTGCGGATGGGGACGGTCGGAAGCCACGTCAGCACCGTAGGGCACAACCGGACCCGGCAGTCCGGTTAGCCGGTAGGGCGTCCGTCACAGTCGCGCCTACGCTTGCCCCGTGCTCCTGGTTCGACGGCTCTCCCAGCTCGCACTGGGGCTGCAGATGCTCCTCGTGGTGTCGGGCACCGCCGTCCGCGTCACCGGTTCCGGGCTCGGCTGCCCGACCTGGCCGCGCTGCACCGGCGCATCCGTCGCCAACACCGCGGCGCTCGGCTCGCACGGGTACATCGAGTTCGGCAACCGGCTGCTGGCCGTCGTCATGGAGGCCGTCGGCATCGCCCTGGTCCTCGCCGTCCGTCGGTACGCGCCGCGGCACACCCGGCTCGCGCTGGTCCAGGCCGCCGTCGTGCCGCTGCAGGCCGTGATCGGCGGCCTGCTCGTGCTGAGCGGCCTCAACCCGTACGTGCTGATCCTGCACTTCCTCACCAGCTTCCCGCTGGTCCTGGCCGCCACCGCCCTGCTCTCCCGCCTCCGCCATGAAGGGATACCGCGCGGCTCTTCTGAGCCCCAGACGGAACGCGCAGTATCCCTTCACGTGCTGAGTTGGGGGGTTGTTGCGGCGACGTCCGTGGTCCTCGTGCTGGGCACGCTCGTCACGGGAACCGGCCCGCACGCCGGGGACCCGAAGGTCGAGCGGCTGCCCTTCGACCCGCGCGACGTCACCCAGCTGCACGCGGACGGGGTGTGGTTGCTCAGCGGCCTCGTGATCGGCACCGTCGTCGTCGCCTGGCGATCGTCGTACCGGCCTTGGTCGCTCGCCCTGCTGGCGCTGCTGGTGACCCAGGCGGGCGTCGGGTACTGGCAGTACTACACGGGCGTTCCCGCCGGGCTGGTCGCGCTGCACGTGGCCCTCGCGACCATCGTCTTCACCGTCGGGAGCTGGCTCGCTCTGTCCACGCGCGCACGGCCTGCGCGTAGCGCTGCGCCGATCCTGGAGCATGTTGCAGGAACAGCGACGGTTCCGTGACCTCGAGCTCGACGAGGACCGGGCCCGGCAGGATGTCAGCCCGCGCGTAGAGCAGCTCGTCGCCCCACTCCCGCACGACCGCGACGACCTGCAGCGCGAGCGCGACCTCCTCGTCCGACGGCTCGCGGGCCGACATCGACCAGCTGCCGAGCTCGGGTTCCCCCGCACCCCTGCTGAGTACGGCGGACTTGCGCGCGCCGTGCGACACCTGACCGTCGAACACCAGCACCGAGGTCTCGCCCGCCTCGTCGACCGCCTCGACGTAGGGCTGCACCATCACGGTCTTGCCGGTCGCGTGCAGCCGCGCGACGTGCGCCGTCGCGGCCTCGTCACTGGCCTCGTAGGCGGCCGAGTCCCGGGCACCCGCCGACACCGACGGCTTGACGACGAAGGCATGCCGAGGCGGCGTGAACGATTCCCCCGGCGCGAGCCAGGTCGTGGGCACGACCGGCACGCCGGCCTCGGCCAGCCGGAGCAGGTACGTCTTGTCGGTGTTCCAGGCGACAACGCCCGCGTCGTTCGCGAGTCGCGGCACCCGGCGGGCCCAGCCCAGGAAGTCATCGTGGCGGTCCCAGTAGTCCCAGGTCGTGCGGATCACCGTCAGGTCGTAGCGGTCCCAGTCGACGGCCGGGTCGTCCCACACGCAGACGTCGGCGTCGAGGCCCTCGGCCGCGAGCGCGGCCAGCAGCTCCGGCCCGTCGTCGTCCAGCTCCGGCAACCGGGAGCACGTCGCCAGCGCGACCCGCACCTCAGAGGAGCTGGTCGAGCGCGACAGCGAGGAACAGCAGCGCGAGGTAGGTGATCGAGAAGTGGAACAGCCGCATCGGGTGGAACGCCCCGCCGGCGCGGACCTGGCGCTCGAGCACGTGCGCCTCCCGCAGGAACAGACCCCCCAGCACCACGGCGGAGGCGAGGTAGACCGGACCCGTGGCATCGAGCGCGAGCAGACCGCTGGTGAGCACCATCGCCCACGAGTACCAGACGACCCGGCGGGCGACCGTCTGCGGCGTCGCGACCACCGGCAGCATCGGCACCGAGGCGCGGGCGTAGTCGTCCTTGAACCTCATGGCCAGCGCCCAGAAGTGCGGCGGCGTCCAGAAGAAGATCACCGCGAACAGCACCAGCGCGGCCCAGGACAGGCCGTTCGTGACAGCCGACCAGCCGATCAGCACGGGCATGCAGCCGGCGGCGCCGCCCCACACGATGTTCTGCGAGGTGCGCCGCTTGAGGAGCATCGTGTAGACGCACACGTAGAACGCGATCGCCGCGACCGCGAGCAGCGCCGACAGGCCATTGGTGGTGAGCCACAGCTCGGCGGTGGCGAGCACCCCCAGCACCAGGCCGAAGACGAGGGCGGCCGTCGGCGTGACGGTGTGGCGGGCCAACGGGCGGCGGGCTGTGCGGTTCATCACCACATCGATGTCGCGGTCCCACCAGCAGTTCAGCGCGTTGGCGCTGCCGGCCGCGAGGGAGCCGCCCGCGAGGGTTGCTGCGGTGAGGCCCCAGCCCGGCCAGCCGCGGGCGGCAAGGACCATGGTGGGGACGGTGGTGACGAGCAGCAGCTCGATGATGCGCGGCTTCGTGAGCGCGACGTAGGCAGCGACCGTCGTCCTCGCACGCGCCAAGCCGGTGACCGTGGGGACGGCGGCCGCGGTCGTCTCGGCCAGGCTCGTCACAAGGCGTGACTCTAGCGGGACCCCACCTGACCGTCCTGCTGCGGCCCGGGTTGGGCGCCGGAGTCCGGGGCACCCCTCAGAGATAGGCTCGGATCGTTGATCAAGTGCTGAGGGGAACGCAGTGGGCAGCTTGGAGTGGACCGACCTGGACCGGCGGGCGGTGGACGTCATCCGTGCGCTCGCGATGGACGCCGTCGAGGCGGCCGGGTCCGGTCACCCGGGCACGGCGATGAGCCTCGCGCCGGCGGCGTACCTGCTCTTCCAGCGTCACCTCCGACACGACCCGAGCGACCCGCACTGGCTCGGCCGCGACCGGTTCGTGCTGTCTTGCGGGCACTCCAGCGTGACGCTGTACATCCAGCTGCTGCTGAGCGGCTACGGACTCACCGTCGAGGACCTGTCGCACCTGCGGCAGTGGGGATCGCTGACACCCGGCCACCCGGAGCACGGCCACACCATCGGCGTCGAGACCACCACCGGACCGCTCGGCCAGGGCGTGGGCAACGCCGTCGGCATGGCGATGGCCGCGCGCCGCGAGCGCGGCCTGTTCGACCCGGACACGCCAGCCGGCGAGTCGGTCTTCGACCACCAGGTCTACTGCTTCGCCTCCGACGGCGACCTCGAGGAGGGAATCTCCTCCGAGGCCAGCTCGCTCGCCGGCACGCAGCGACTCGGCAACCTGCTGCTGCTCTGGGACGACAACCACATCTCGATCGAGGACGACACCAACATCGCCTTCAACGAGGACGTCTGCGCCCGGTACGAGGCTTACGGCTGGCACGTCCAGCGGGTCGACTGGCTGCGAGCGGACGGTACGTACAAGGAGGACGTCGCGGCGCTGGACGGGGCGATCCGCGCAGCGCAGGCCGTCACCGACCGGCCGTCGTTCATCGCGCTCCGGACCATCATCGGCTGGCCGGCACCGACCAAGCAGGGCACCGGGAAGGCGCACGGCTCGGCGCTCGGCGCCGACGAGGTCGCCGCCACCAAGAAGGTGCTGGGTCTCGACCCGACCCAGTCGTTCATCCTGCCGGAGGACGTGCTGGCGCACGCCCGCGAGGTGGTGCAGCGAGGCCGCGAGGCACACGCCGCCTGGCAGGAGAGGTACGACGGATGGGCGGCCGACAACCCCGACGGCGTCGCGCTCCTCGAGCGGATGCAGACCCGCACTCTGCCGACGGGCTGGACCGACGAGCTGCCGTCGTTCCCCGCCGACCCCAAGGGCATGGCGACCCGCAAGGCGTCCGGTGAGGTGCTCAGCGCGCTCGCGCCGGTGCTGCCGGAGCTGTGGGGTGGCTCGGCCGACCTGGCCGAGTCCAACAACACCACGCCGAAGGGCGCCCCGAGCTTCCTGCCGCAGGACCGGCAGACCAAGGAGTTCAGCGGCGGGCCCTACGGCCGCGTGCTGCACTTCGGCATCCGTGAGCACGCCATGGGCTCGATCATGAACGGCATCACGCTGCACGGCGGCACCCGCGTCTACGGCGGTACCTTCCTCGTGTTCAGCGACTACATGCGCGCTGCCGTCCGGCTGGCCGCGCTCATGAAGCTGCCCGTCACCTACGTCTGGACGCACGACTCCATCGGGCTGGGAGAGGACGGACCCACGCACCAGCCGGTCGAGCACCTGTCGGCGCTGCGAGCGATCCCTGGTCTGGACGTGGTGCGCCCCGCCGACGCCAACGAGACCGTCGCGGCGTGGCACACCGTCCTCAACCACACCGACCGACCGGCGGGACTGGCGCTCACCCGGCAGAACGTCCCGACCCTCGACCCGGCGAAGGTCACCGGCGTCGCGAAGGGCGGCTACGTCCTCGAGGACGCCTCTGACGGCCAGCCCAGGGTCATCCTCATGGCCACCGGCTCCGAGGTGCAGATCGCCCTCGCCGCCCGCGAGGTCCTCGAGGCCGAGGGCACCACGACGCGGGTCGTGTCGATGCCCTGCTTCGAGTGGTTCGACGAGCAGGACCAGGCCTACCGCGACACCGTGCTCCCGCCCAGCGTCAGGGCCCGGGTGTCGATCGAGGCCGGCGTGGCCCAGTCCTGGTGGAAGTACCTGGGCGAGGGCGGGGTACCGCTCTCCTTGGAGCACTTCGGCGCCTCCGCTCCCTACCAGACGATCTACGAGCAGTTCGGGCTCACCGCTGACCGGGCCGTCGCAGCGGCACACGCGTCACTCGCCAAGCTCGGCCAGACCAAGGGTTCGACCACCGGTAACTGAAAGGCCACTCCCGTGTCAGATGCTCTCGCCCAACTCTCCGCCGCGGGCGTCGCGGTGTGGCTCGACGACCTGTCCCGCGAGCGGCTGCGCTCGGGAAACCTCGCCGACCTGGTGTCCACCAAGCACGTGGTCGGCGTGACGACCAACCCGTCCATCTTCCAGAAGGCGATGGCCGACGGCGCCGCGTACGACGCGCAGATCAAGGACCTCGCCCTGCGGGGGGTGGATCTCGGCGAGGCCGTGCGCGCACTCACCACCTACGACGTGCGCTGGGCCTGTGACGTGCTGAACCTCCGGTACGACGCCAGCGACGGCGTCGACGGCCGGGTCTCCATCGAGGTCGACCCGCGACTGGCCGCCGACACCGACCGCACGGTCGCCGAGGCAGAAGCGCTGTGGTGGCTCGTCGACCGGCCGAACCTGTTCATCAAGATCCCGGCCACCCTTGAGGGCCTCCCGGCCATCACCGAGACGCTCGCCCACGGCATCAGCGTCAACGTGACCCTCATCTTCGGCCTCGAGCGCTACCGGGCCGTCATGGACGCCTTCCTCGCCGGCCTCGAGCAGGCCAAGGCCGGCGGCCACGACATCAGCAAGATGGGCTCCGTTGCCAGCTTCTTCGTGAGCCGGGTCGACACCGAGGTCGACAAGCGCCTCGAGAGCCTGCACGGCAAGGACCACCCGCTGCGCGGCAAGGCCGCCATCGCCAACGCGCGGCTGGCCTACCAGGCCTACGAGGAGGTCTTCTCGGGCGCGCGCTGGAAGGCGCTCGAGGCCGCCGGCGCCAAGCCGCAGCGGCCGCTGTGGGCCTCCACCGGTGTGAAGGACCCGACCTACCCGGACACGCAGTACGTGGTCGAGCTGGTCGCACCCGGCACGGTGAACACGATGCCGGAGGCCACCCTCGAGGCCGTCGCCGACCACGGTGAGATCCGCGGCGACACCGTCACCGGCGGCTACGCCGAGGCGCGACAGGTGTTCGACGAGCTGAAGGCAGCAGGCATCGACATCGACGACGTCACCGAGGTCCTCGAGAAGGAGGGAGTCCAGAAGTTCGAGGACTCCTGGGCCGAGCTCCTCGACTCCGTCGCCGACCAGCTGGCAAAGGCCCGCCCGTGATCGTCACCGTCACGGTGCACGGGGAGGGGCTCGTCAAGCAGCAGGCCGCGGCGCTCGAGGCGCTCCAGCACGACAGCGTCCCAGCCCGGTTGGTCGCGCACGACGCGACGCTGTGGGGGCCCGACGCGGAACACGAGGCGAGCATTCGGCTCGGCTGGCTGGACGCGGTCGACGTCTCCTGGAAGCTGGTTCCCGACCTGCTGGCGCTCCGCGACGCCCTGCGTGCCGAGGGCATCGACCACGTCGTGCTCTGCGGCATGGGCGGCAGCTCGCTCGCCCCCGAGGTCATCTGCAAGAACGCAGGCGTCGAGCTCACCGTGCTCGACTCGACCCATCCGGACCAGGTCCGCGGGGCCCTCGCCTGCGACCTGCGAAAGACCGTCGTCGTCGTGTCGAGCAAGAGCGGCGGGACCCTCGAGACCGACAGCCAGCGGCGCTCGTTCGTCGCGGCCTTCACCGCGATCGGCATCGACCCCAGGCAGCGGATGGTCGTCGTCACCGACCCCGGCTCACCGCTCGAGAAGCTCGCTCGCGACGAGGGCTACCGGGCGGTCTTCCTCGCCGACCCCAACGTGGGCGGTCGCTACAGCGCGCTGACCGCGTTCGGGCTCGTCCCGTCCGCCCTCGCCGGCGCGGACATCGAGCTGCTGCTGGACCAGGCCTCCTCGTTCGCCACCCTGCTTCCCGAGGAGGACAACGCCGGCCTGCAGCTGGGTGCGGCGCTCGGCGCCGACGGTCGCGACAAGATCGCCATCGACGCCGAAGCATCGCCGCTGCCCGGTTTCGGTGACTGGGCCGAGCAGCTGGTGGCGGAGTCCACCGGCAAGCTGGGAAAAGGCCTGCTGCCCGTCGTCGTGGAGCCTGACGCGCCAGAGGTCCTGCGGCCCGCGGACGACGTGCACGTGATCCGGATCAACGGCCAGGCTCCCCCGGTCGGCACGAACGTCGACGGCAACCTGGGTCAGCAGCTGCTCGCGTGGGAGTACGCCGTGGCCGTGTCAGGCCGACTGCTCGGCATCAACCCCTTCGACCAGCCCGACGTCGAGAGCGCCAAGCAGGCCGCCAGAGGCCTGCTCGACGCACAGCCCGAGCCCGAGACCCCGGCCTTCACCGACGGCAACGTCGAGGTGTACGCGACCGAGGGGCTGCTCAGCGGCCAGGTGACCGTCCAGGGCGCCGTCGCAGCCCTGCTCTCCGCCGTACCCGAGAAGGGGTACCTCGCGGTCATGGCCTACCTCGACCGGCTGCGCGACGCCAAGCTGGCGGCCGTGCGGCCGGCCCTCGCGCGCCGCATCGAGCGGCCGGTGACGTTCGGCTGGGGACCACGGTTCCTGCACTCGACCGGTCAGTACCACAAGGGCGGACCTCCGATCGGCGCTTACCTGCAGATCACCGGCAACGTGATCAGCGACCTCGCCATCCCGGACCGGGACTTCAGCTACGGGACTCTCATCGCGGCTCAGGCCGCGGGCGACGGCAAGGTGCTCGCGGACAAGGGCCGACCGGTGCTCCGGCTGAACCTGCTCACCAGCCGGGGCCTCGACGCGGTGCTGCGGGTGCTGACATGAGCAGCCCCCGCCACCTCGTGTCGAGCAACCCGCTGCGGGATCCTCGGGATCGACGGCTCCCCCGCGTGCCGGGGCCGTGCGCCCTGGTGGTCTTCGGCGTCACCGGCGACCTGGCGCGCAAGAAGCTCATCCCGGCGGTCTACGACCTCGCCAACCGAGGGCTGCTGCCGCCCGGGTTCGTGCTCCTCGGGTTCGCCCGGCGCGACTGGGGCGATGGGGAGTTCGAGTCGATCGCCCACGAGGCCGCGAAGGCAGGCGCCCGGACGGGCTGGCGCGACGAGGTCTGGCAGCGCATCGCGGCCGCCACCAAGTTCCTGCCGGGGTCCTTCGACGACGACCAGGCCTTCGACCGGCTCGCGCAGATGCTCAAGGACCTCGACGCCACGCACGGCACAGGCGGTAACGCCGCGTTCTACCTGTCGATCCCGCCCGCTGCCTTCCCCACGGTGCTCAAGCAGATGGAGCGCACCGGGATGGCTGACAACGAGCAGACCCAGAGCTGGCGCCGGGTCGTCGTCGAGAAGCCGTTCGGGCACGACCTGGCTTCGGCGATCGAGCTGAACAGCCTGGTCGACCATGTCTTCACCGCCGACGACGTGTTCCGCATCGACCACTACCTCGGCAAGGAGACCGTCCAGAACTTGCTGGCGCTCCGCTTCGCGAACGAGATGTTCGAGCCGATCTGGAACAGCCATCACATCGACTCGGTGCAGATCACGATGGCCGAGGACGTCGGTATCGGCAGCCGCGCCGGCTTCTACGAGGGCACCGGAGCCGCGCGCGACGTGCTGCAGAACCACCTGCTGCAGCTGCTCGCGCTCACGGCGATGGACGAGCCGGTGACCTTCGACGCGGCGGCCTTGCGCGCCGAGAAGATCAAGGTCCTCGAAGCGGTCTGCCTCCCGAAGGACCTCAGTGCCTACGCAGTCCGCGGGCAGTACGACCAGGGGTGGCTCGCTGGCTCGCGAGTGAAGTCCTACCTCGCTGAGGAGAACGTCAAGCCAGGGTCCACCACCGAGACGTTCGCCGCGGTTCGCCTCGACGTCGACACCCGGCGGTGGGCGGGCGTGCCGTTCTACCTGCGCACCGGCAAGCGGCTCCCCCGTCGTGTCACCGAGATCGGCATCGTCTTCAAGAAGGCGCCGCACTTGCCGTTCGCGCGCGACGACACCTCGGAGCTCGGCGCCAACCAGCTCGTGGTCCGGGTGCAGCCCGACGAGGGCGTGACGCTGCGCTTCGGCTCAAAGGTGCCTGGCACCACCATGGAGGTGCGCGACGTCGCGATGGACTTCCTCTACGGCGAGGCGTTCACCGAGAACTCCCCCGAGGCCTACGAGCGGCTGCTGCTCGACGTACTGCTCGGCGACGCCGCGCTGTTCCCACGCAACGAGGAGGTCGAGGCGTCGTGGCGCATCATCGACCCGATCGAGGAGCTGTGGCGCCAGCAGGAGTCGCAGGGCGGCGGCCCGGAGCTCTACCGAGCCGGCGAGTGGGGTCCGAGGGGTGCCGACGAGATGCTCGCGCGAGACGGAAGGGCGTGGCGGCGACCGTGACAAGGCCGGAGGCACGTTCATGACGGCGCTGTGGGACACCAGTGGGACGGCGGTGATCAAGGCGCTGTCGGCCGAGCGGCGGGCGGCGGGATCGGTGTCGTCCGGCTTGGCGCTGACGCTCGTGGCGGTCGTGGACGAGAAGCTGGTCACCGAGGCAGAGCAGGCCGCCACGGCCGCGGCGGCGCAGCACCCGTGCCGGCTGCTGGTGGTGGTGCGTCGCCGCCCCGACGCGCCGGAGCCGCGGCTCGACGCGGAGGTCTCGGTCGGTGGCCGTCTCGGCCCTGGCGAGGCGGTCGTGATGCGGATGTACGGTCGGCTGGCGCTGCATGCCGAGTCGGTCGTGCTTCCCTTGCTCGCCCCGGATGCTCCGGTGGTGACGTGGTGGTTCGGCGAGCCGCCGCACCTCATCGCGCACGACCCGCTCGGCGTGATCGCCGACCGGCGGATCACCGACGCCGCAGCCGCCGAAGACCCGGCGGCTGCACAGCGGACGCGCGCCAACGACTACGCGCCGGGTGACACCGACCTGGCGTGGACCCGCACGACGCTGTGGCGGTCGCTGTGCGCGTCGGCCTACGACTCGCTGTCGGGCGACCCGCACGGTGCGAAGGTGACTGGGGAGGCGAGCAACCCGTCGCGGGCCCTGCTCGCGGGCTGGCTCGAGCGCCGGCTCGGTGTCCACGTCGCCGTCGAGGACAGCGAAGGGCCAGGCGTCACGGGCGTCGAGCTGAAGATCGGTGACGACACGGTGACCGTGGCCCGCAAGGATGGCCGCACTGCGACGCTGTCCCGCACCGGGCAGCCGGACCGCGCGATGCCGCTGCCGCGCCGGGAGTTGGGCGACCTGCTCGCGGAGGAGCTGCGACGCCTCGACGCGGACGAGATCTACGCGGAGTCGCTCGAGACGGTGACTGGGCTGCACGGGCTGTCTGCCCGAGCGCCCAAGCGGACGCACGTGTGGCAGGACCCGATGGACGCGAGCGACCCCGACCCGGCACTGACCACGTCGTGACGGGGCTGACGGTCGTTGTCCATCGCGACCCGACGCTGCTGGCCGAGGCAGTTGCTGCCCGGCTTCTCACCCGGCTCGTCGACGCCCAGGCGCAGCGCGGCTGGGCATCGGTGGTGCTGACGGGGGGCGGGCTCGGTGTCGCGTCCCTGGAAGCCGTCCGGCGAGCGCCGGCGCGCGCGGCCGTCGACTGGACGCGGGTCGACGTCTGGTGGGGCGACGAGCGCTTCGTCGCCGCCGACAGCGAGGAGCGCAACGACGTGCAGGCGCGCCGCGCCCTGCTCGACTCGCTCGACCTCGATCCCGCCCGGGTGCATCCGATGGGGGCCTTGGGCGGGCCTGACGGCGACGACGCCGACGCGGCGGCGCAGCGCTACGCCGAGGAGCTGCTCAGGTTCGCGTCCGACGACCACGACGTACCGCTGTTCGACGTGCTCCTGCTCGGCATGGGCCCGGAGGGGCATGTCGCCTCGATCTTCCCGGAGTCCCCCGCGGCCCACGACGAGCGCACCGCGTTCGCAGTGCACGGCTGCCCGAAGCCACCGCCGACCCGCATCAGCCTGGGCTTCCGCGCCATCCAGGAGGCCCGCGAGGTCTGGGTCGTGGCCGCCGGCGAGGAGAAGGCCGCCGCGGCTGCGATGGCGCTGTCGGGCGCCGGCCAGGTGCAGGTGCCCGCGGCTGGAGCGCGCGGCCGCTCGCAGACCCTCTGGCTGCTCGACGAGGCTGCCGCCTCGCTGCTCCCCCGCGGGCTCAGGCGGCTCTGAGTTCGCCAGCAAGGTGCACCCGGCTCCTGCGCCAGTGAGTCGGACCGGCACCTCTTCGCGCCCTCGACCACCCGGATCGGTTGGAACGGATCACGCTGACGCTCAGCTCGCAACCAGTTGTGCCGGGTCCGTCGAGCCCGCAACCGATCGGGTCGGCGAGACCGCCAGAGAGCGCCTGGCTCTCAAGCGGGGACGAGGGCGATGAAGGGCTCGAGCCCGCGGAAGTCGCCGGCGTTTCGGGTGTACAGCACGGCGCCGTGGACAGGTGCGGTCGCGGCGATGAGCTGTGGGACAGGTGCTACGTACCCTGCGTTGTGGATGGTGCCGGCACTCGCCGGGTGCACTGGGCAGCGCCGGATCCAGGTACAGCCTTGCCCGACCGATGAGTCAGCGCCGCCCCGTCCGTCAACCGGATGACCGACGATCGAAGGAGGCCCTCCCGTGACGACCGTGGTGGCCGACATCTCCGTCTCCCTTGACGGCTTCGTGACGGGCCCCGACGCCGGCCCGGACAACGGGCTCGGTACCGGCGGGGAGCCGCTGCACACGTGGGTCCTCGACAGCGACGACCCTCTCGACGCCGAGGTCCTCGCCCGCTCAACCGAGCGCGCCGGCGCTGTCGTGATGGGCCGCAACCTGTTCGACGTGATC
>JAOPVZ010000278.1 GCA_025965935.1 Frankiales bacterium
GGTCAGGGCTTCTTCGCCTACGGCTAGGCACATCCCCGCGCGGGCCGCTGCAGGGGATGCTGGCGGGATGACGGTCCTGGTCGTGGGGGAATCGCTGGTCGACGTCGTCCGCCGGCCGGACGGCACGGTCGTGGAGCGACCCGGTGGCAGCCCGGCCAACGTGGCGGTCGCGCTGGCCCGGCTCGGCCTCGACGTCCAGCTGCTGACGGCTCTTGGCGACGATCCGCACGGCGAGCTGGTCCGGGCGCACGTCGAGGCCTCGGGCGCCGCGGTGCTCGCCGCGCCGCTCGCCCGGACCGCCGTGGCGATCGCGGAGCTCGACGTGACCGGGGCGGCGACCTACCGGTTCGACATCGACTGGGACCTGGAGGGCGCACCCACGCCGGCCATCCCGAGCTGGCTGCACGTCGGCTCGCTGGGCACCGTTCTGCGACCCGGCTCGGAGCAGGTGGCCGCGCTCGTCGCGGCCCACCGGGGGCGCTGCCCCATCAGCTTCGACCCGAACTGCCGGCCGCTGCTCACCGCCGAGCCGGACCTGCCCGCGGTCGAGGCGCTGGTCCGGCTTTGCGACGTCGTGAAGCTGAGCGACGAGGACGCCGCGTTCCTCCTGCCTGGCCTCCCGATCGAGGAGGTGCTTCGCCGCTGGCGCGCGCTCGGGCCACGGCTCGTGGTCGTCACCCGAGGCGCGCACAGCGCCCTGGCGCTGGCCGACCAGCTGGTCGAGGTGCCGGTGCCCGACGGCGCCCCGGTCGTCGACACCGTCGGCGCCGGAGACACCTTCATGGCCGGTCTCATCGCGACCCGCGGGACCACCCTCGAGCTGGCCGCGGCCGCGGCCCGGATCACCGTCTCGCGAGTCGGCGCCGACCCGCCCTGGAAGCACGAGGTGCTGGCGTGAGGAGGTGCTGGTCGCCAGCCTCTGACCTGACCTGGGAGCGAACTCGGAAGCGTCGACTCGTCCTGACCGGTCGGGCTCTCCGACTTCTGGCGGGCCACGCCAGCAGGGTGCCGCGAAGTCGGAAGCGTCGACCTGTCCTGACCGGTCACGCTTTCCGACTTCGCACGGGGGATCCGTCGAACGTCGGCTACTGGCGGGTGCGGCTGGGCTCGTCGTCGACGGCGCGGCGCTGCACGGGCACCTGTGGCGTCAGCACACCGGCGACGACCTCCACGAAGGTGGCGAAGTCGAACGGCTTGGTGAGCACCGCGGAGGCGAGCGCCCGGTCGGGGGCGCTGTCGAGCTCGCCGACCGGCTTGCCGGACACGACCACGATGGGGACGCCGCGGGTTCCTGGGTCGCGGCCGAGCTGCTGGGCGACCTCCCAGCCGTCCATGCCGGGCATCATGATGTCGAGCGTCACCACGTCGGGCCGGTGCTCCCGCGCGAGCGCGAGAGCGGTCGGGCCGTCCGGAGCACCCAGGGTGCGGAAGCCCTCCATCTGGAGGGTCACCTCGATGAGCTCGCGGATGGAGTCCTCGTCGTCGACCACGAGTGCCAGAAGTGTCATGCCTGCAGGGTGGGACCTCAGCGGGCAGGCCTGCCTGACTCGCAAGGGCTGATCATGCCTGGCGAAAAGGGGCCATCAGCTGGCGGTTTGCGTTGCGCCGAGCGGGTCGCAGAGCTTGCACGGGGTGAGCCCGGGCGTGGAGGCCGTCACAGAGCGCAGGTTGTCGCGGCCGTCGACCGCCACGCAGTCGGGTCGGTGCATCATCGTGCCGGTCTTCGTGGCGACCAGCTCTGTGGCCGCGACCGCGGCAGAGCTGGTACGGCGGGACTGCGGCTGCCCCTGGGCCTGCAGGAGGTCTTCCATGCGCAGGAGCACGGCGTGCAGGTCCTCGCGCGTGGTGCGGTTTTCCCGGACGAGCAGCGTCATCCAGTAGGCGAAGTAGACGAACCCACCGCCCATCACGAGGGACAGCCCGAGCACCCCGCCGGAGATGAGGTAGGGGATCTGCTCGAACAGCAGCACGGTGTGCGAGGCGCCGTACCAGCCGAGCAGCACCAGGACGAGCCCGAGCGGCAGCAGGGTGCCGCCGACGACGAGCATCCACCGGTCGCTGAAGGAGAAGGTGGTGCGCGGGATCCGCAGGCCCTTGACCTTGGTGGCCAGCCGTTCCTGGCGGAGGACTGCGTCAGAGGTGGTCATCAGTTCTCCTCGAGGGGACACGCGGACGGGCTGGCCTGGAGCACCTTGTCGGGCAACCGCTTGAAGCCGAAGGCCATCAGGCTCGCACCCAGCAGCCCGAGCACTCCGAGCCAGGGCGACACACCGCCGTACAGGCGTCGTGCGCTGGCGGCGTTCTGGGTGGTGGGGGCGGTCTGCGGGTCGGGCACGCCACCGCCGGTCGTGACGGACGGGAGCGGCCCGCCGGTCGTGCCGGGCACGGCGGCCAGCCCACCGCTGCTGCCGCCGGTGCTGCCGGTGGTCCCCGACGTCACCCCGGTGGTCCCGAACCCTGTCGTGCCGCCGGTGCTGCCGAAGTCGAAGGCCTTGCCAGCCTTCACGCTGACGTTGGCGCCGCCGAGCACGACGCTGAACAGGTGGGTCGGGTCGGGCTTGAAGACCGCGACCAGGCTGCCGGCGTTGTAGGTGACCGCGCTGCCGATCGGCTTGCCCTGCGGCTCGCTGACGCGCAGCACCAGTCCGGCTTGCGACAGCGCGGAGTTGACCGTGTTCGTCAGGGTCGTCAGCGCGACCCCGTTGCCCTGCACCGAGACGCCGCGCTCGTCGATGGTCACCGGCACGCCGGCGACGGTGGCGCCGGTGACCTTGGTGGCGCCGGTGACCTTGGCCGTGGTGCCGTCGGTCGTCGCCGTCGCCGTCGACTGCACGGAGCCGATGTGCAGGACGCCGGCGATGGTGATGTCGGAGGCGCTGCTGGTGGCCTTGGCCAGCGCGGCCTTCGGTCCGGTGAGCTGCGTGAGGGTGCTGCCGGTGATCGGGCCGAACGTCCCGATGCTGGCGGCGCTCAAGCTCTGCACGTGCGCGTCGGCCGAGGTCACGGCCGCCTTGGCCACGGCCTTCATGCTCGAGCCTGGCACCGAGTCGTAGGTGACGGTGTCGGGCGACTGACCGGTGCGGACCTGCGCGCGGACCGGGTCGTTGAGCATCCTGGTCTGGTCGGGAGCCGCGCCGTTGCTCGCCGTGATGATGAGGTTGCCGATGTCGGAGGCCAGCGCTCCGGGCCACGCGACGGCGGCGGTGGCGCTGCCGGTCGGGCCGTTCGAGAGGTCCGAGGTCGCCTCCGGCACGTCTCCGTCGCAGCCCTGGAGGCCGGCGGGCGAGGTGTAGCAGTAGGTCGGCTCCCCGACGGTGAGCTGCGCGCCGGGCGCAGAGGCCGACAGCGCGTAGGACCCGAAGCCCGAGCCGGGGTCGCCGGCCGCGGAAGCGTGCACGGAGGGGAAGACGGCGCCCACGACGCACGCCAGCCCTGTCGCGAGCAGGGCCGCTCCTGATCGCCTCATGCCGCGCCTCCCAGGTAGGCCTCGTTGACGAAGTCCGCGACGTCCGCGGGCTGCCCCACCATCGCGATGCGGCCGCCGGTCATGACAGCCGCGTAGTCGGAAACGGCGAGCGCGGTGCGCGCGAACTGCTCGACCAGCAGGATGCTGATGCCCTCCTGCGCGAGCTGCCCGACCAGCTCGTACAGCTCGCTCACGATCTTCGGCGCGAGACCCATCGAGATCTCGTCGAGCAGCAGGATGCCCGGGTCGGACACCAGCGCCCGCGACATGGCGAGCATCTGCTGCTCGCCGCCGGACAGCGTCCCGGCGAGCTGGTTGCGGCGCTCGCCGAGCCGGGCGAACCGGGCGAAGGACTTCTCCTGCACCTCGCTCGTCGAGAACGGGCTGGAGTAGGTGAACATCCGCAGGTTCTCGTTGACGGTCAGGTTGGGGAAGATGCCGCGGCCCTCCGGGATCCGGCAGACGCCAGCCTTCGCGAGGTTCTCCGGCGCCACCCGGTTGACGTGCGTGCCGGCGACGTGGACGCAGCCGGCGGTGGGGCGGACGTACCCGGAGGCGACGAGCATCGTGGTCGTCTTGCCGGCGCCGTTGGGGCCGAGCAGCGCGAAGACGGTGCCCGACGGTACGGACAGCGAGACGTCGTGCAGCACCTCGATCCGGCCGTAGCCGGCCGTGATGCCGCGCAGCTCTAGTGCAGGTGCGGCCACGTCAGTCCTCCGCTCCGAGGTAGGCGGCCTGCACGGCAGGATCCGCCTGCACGTCCTTGGGGTAGCCGATGCTGATGATGCGTCCGAAGTCGAGGACGTGGATGCGGTCGCAGACCCGCATCACGAGGTCGACGTCGTGCTCGACGACGAGCACCGCGATGCCCTCCTTCGCCAGCTCGATGAGCAGGTCACCGAGCGCCTCGCTCTCCGCCACGTCGAGTCCTGAACCGGGCTCGTCGAGCAGCAGCACCTTGGGCCGGGTGGCCAGTCCGCGGCCCAGCTCGACCAGCCGCGCAAGCCCGGTCGGGAGCATGTCGACCCGCTCGTGCTGGACGTGCGACAGGCCGACCCGCTCGACGATCTCGTCCGCCGTCGCCCGCGCGTCCGAGCCGTCCCGCGACCAGCTCCGCCGGAACTCGGCCGCCGCCAGGATGTTGTCGCGGGCCGTCAGGGTGCCGAACACCTCCAGGCGCTGGAAGGTCCGGGCCAGCCCGCGCCGGGCTCTCTTGTACGGCCGGAGCGCGCTGACGTCCTCGTTGCCGAGCCACACCCTGCCGCTGGTCGGCGACTCCAGACCGGTGATGACGTTGAAGGTGGTCGTCTTGCCCGCGCCGTTGGGCCCGATGAGCCCGGTGACCTGTCCCCTGAGAGCGGCGATGGTCGCGGCGCTCACGGCCTGCACGCCGCCGAACCGCACGGACACCTCATCGACGTACAGCGCGACCTCGGGGTCACGCGGGTCGTAGGTGTGGTCGACGTGCGGGACGTAGGTATCCAGGTCGAGGCTAGGAGTGGACAAGACGTGCCTCCTCCAGCTCGGGGATGCCCGTGGGCGAGGAGGAGGGGGGAGTCCGCAAGCCCCGCAGGTGGTGGCCCAGCCTGGAGAACTGGCCGCCGAGCCCGTCCGGGTCGCGGCCGACGCTCACCGCGGCCAGGCCGGTGAGCAGGTAGGCCAGCTGCAGCTTGTCGGGCAGGCCGTGCACGTGCTTCTGGATCTCCGGGAACATCGTGATCGTCAACGAGCCGAACACCGCACCGGTGATGGTGTTGATGCCGCCGACCCGCACCGCCAGGAGCAGCGCGAGGCTGCCCAGCACCGCGAAGTCGTTGTTCGTCACGATGCCGCGCGACGAGCCGTAGAGACCGCCGGCGAAGCCGGCCATGGCTGCGGCGACGGTGAACACGGCGACCTTGGTGACGGTGGTGTTGACGCCGAGGGTGGCGCACGCGGCGGGGGAGTCGTTGAGAGCCGTGAGCTGCCGACCCCAGCGGCCGCGCCGGACGGCGAGCACGCCCACCGAGGCGACGGCGAGCACGAGGGTGCAGAGCAGGAAGAACGTCGAGGCCGAGCTGGTGTCGATGCCCGGCAACCGGAACCGAGCGATCTCGAGCTGCTGGCCGGCGCCGAGGTGGAAGTAGAAGAACGCCTCGTCCATCCCCTTCGCGAACGCGAAGGTGGCGAGCGCGAGGTAGAGACCCCGCAACCGAGCGGTCGCCAGGGCGACCAGCGCGCCGGCGGCCCCTGCGAGCAGCGCACCCCAGAGCAGTCCGAGCACGGAGTGGCCGGAGTGGCCCATGGCCCAGGCACCCAGACCGACGAAGGTCAGCACGCACAGCGACGTCTGGCCGCTGTATCCGGTCAGGAGCACGAGCGACAGCAGCGCGATCGCGAGGACCACCACGCTGGTCGCGATGCCGAGGTTGTCCGAGGACAGGCTCTCGGTGAGCACGACGGCGACCACGACGAGACCGACCCCGCCCACGAGCGACTGCCGGAGGCCGGGCACCGTCGGCGCGATGCGGCCGGCCGCGGTGGAGGTGCGGAGTCGGGCCGAGGGCAGGAAGAGCAGCAGGACGCCCAGGAAGATCATGGGCACCGCCTTGGTCAGCTCGGTCGCGGTGGTGGAGAAGCCCGGCACGTGGGGCGCGATGTAGACCGGGTACATCTCCACGACGATGCCCAGCAGGATGCCGCCGACGGCCGTCCGCGGGAGGCTCTTCAGCCGGCCGAACAGCGCGGCGGCGTAGCCGTTGATGACCAGCAGCGTCAGCTGGATGCTGCTGAGCCCGACCTTGGGGGCGATGAGGATGCCTGCGACCGAGGCGAGCGAGGCACCGATCGCCCAGGACAGCTGCTGGATGCGGGCCGGTGACGCTCCCGACATCGCGCACAGGTCAGGGTCGTCGACAACACCGCGCATGGCGATGCCGATGCGGGTCCGCGAGAACAGCGTGCGCAGCGCAAGCGCGACGGCGACCGCGACGACGACGATGAGGATCTGCTGGCTCGACAGGTTGACCCCGGCGATGCTGGTGCCGCCGCTCGTGAACAGCTCCGGCAGCACCCGCGACGTCGCCGGGTCCCAGATGTAGTTGGCCGCGCCGAGCAGGAACAGCAGCAGGCCCAAGGTGATGACGAGCGTGACGTCGACCGACGCGCCGTGCAGCGGTCGGATCAGCACCCGCTCCACGCCGGCGCCGAACAGCGGCGCCAGCACCAGCAGCACCGCGGGCAGTGCGAGGGCGGCCGGCCAGCCCCATCCCACGGTGAGCTGCCAGTAGGTGAAGGCGCCGAGCATGCCGATCGCGCCGTGCGCGAAGTTGAAGATGCCCGACGTCGTGTAGGTCACGACGAGGCCGGTGGCGCTCAGGGCGTAGACGCACCCCGTGACGAGCCCGACGACCAGGAGCTGCACGAACTCCATCGCGTCACCCGACCGGCGGGTAGTAGGAGGCGCCCTGGCAGTAGAAGCCGCTCGAGGGCGAGGGCGACTGCCTGACGAACTTGCCGTTGACGACCTTGGTCAGCAGCCAGCACGCCGCGGGCTTCTTCTGGGCGGGGTTGGCCGGGGCGAGCATCCCGCCCGAGTCGTAGTTCGTGAACGTTCTGAGGGCGGCGAACAGCGACTTGCGCGTGGCCTTCGGGCCGGCCTTCTTCAGCGCATCCACGAACAGCTCCGCAGACGTCCAGCCGTAGGAGGCGAAGATGTCCTTGGTCTGATCGCTGTTGACGTAGTTCATCCACTTCTGGAAGTCCTTCACCGCGGGGTTGCGCGCGGCCTCGTCCGCGTTGAAGAACATCGCGAACTGCTGGTCGTTGATGACGCCGTTGGCGTTGCTCCCGGCCTGCTGCAGGAAGTTCGAGTCGTACGCCGTGGCGCCGAAGATGAGGGGCCAGTTGACGTTCTGCGCCTTCGCCGCGTTGACGAAGCGAGCCGTGGTCGCGCCGTCCGTGGTGTTGATGTAGGTCATCTGCACGCCGTCGCTCTTCATGCGGATGATGGCGCCGGTGAAGTCGGTGTCGGTCGCGCCGTAGCTCTCCTGGTGCACGACCTTGCCGCCGGAGTGGTTGATGGCCTTGACGGTGTTGGACCAGACGTTCGGGCCGGTGCCGACACCGGCGTAGATGGCGCCGATGTGCTGCCACTTCGCGCCGTAGGTCTTGGCGTAGTACGCCAGCGGGCCGGTGCGCCAGCCGTTCCCGAGGGGAGCGGTGCTGAAGGTCTGCGGCAGCGCGGCCGTCTTCGGGCCCAGCGCGTTCGACACGTTCGGGACCTCGGGGTGCTGGGCCAGGACCTGCTCGCCGCAGTCGTCGTTGAGGGAGAAGTCGCCCACGAACGCGAACACCTTGCCCACCCGTGCCTGGGTCGCCGACTTGTTCTGCCCGCAATCGAGCTGGCTGTCGCCGAAGTCGATCTTCAGCTGCCGGCCGTAGATCCCGCCCTGGCTGTTGATCTTGGCGAAGTACGCCTGGGCACCGACGAAGGCGCCGCGGAACAGGCCCGGCACCGGACCGGAGGAGTCGGCGACCAGGCCCACGGTGATGCTGTTGGCGGTGACGCCGACGTCGGTGGCGCCGCCGTTGCCCCCGGCCGGCGCGGGCGCTCCCGTCGTACTGCTGGCGCCGGTCCCCTTGGTGCTGCCGGTGGAGCCGGTGCTGCCGCTGGAGCCGGTGCCGCTCGTGCTGCCGGTGGTTCCGGTCGAGCCGGTGCCGGTCGAGCCGGTGCCGCTGGTGCTGCCGCTGGACCCCGTCGAGCCGCTGCCGGTCGACCCGTCGGCCGTACCACCGCCGTTGCTGCCGAGGGCCTGGTTGGCGGCCTGCTGGCGCAAGCTGCTGTCGACCCGGGCACCGCAGGCGGTGAGGGCGAGCGCGGCGACGGCGAACGAGCCCGCCAGGGCCAGGGTGGCCGGGGACCTTCTTGGCACGTGGTGTTTCCTTCCCGTTCCAGAGGATGCACTGCGGGGGTTCCGCTGTCCGGCAGACGTGATCATCAGTTGACGGACACGGAGTGCAGGGCGTCCTGCAGCAGTTCCGCGAGGTCCGTCGTCGCGCCGGACGCCAGCCAGGTGTCGAGGCTGATGCGGATGGCGGACATGGTGAGCGCGCCGACCATCCGTGGCCGGGCGTCGTCAGGGGTGAGGTCGGCGAAGCGGTGCTTCACGGCCTCGGCGATGGCCAGCTCGTAGCGGACGTAGAGCGCCAGCGTCCAGGCCGTCAGGGAGGGAGAGCCTTGCAGCAGGCGGACCTGCTGCAGGACCAGGTTGCGGACGTCGGCGTCGAAGCCGCCGGCGAAGCCCATGAAGGTCTCGATGACGGCGGCCATCGCAGGCAGCTCGGGGGGCTGCACCTCGAGGTTGTCCACCAGGAGGGTCAGCCAAGGGATGCTGAAGCCCTCGGCGACAGCGGTCTCCTTGGCGTCGAAGTACCGGAAGAAGGTAGCCCGGGCGACCTGCGCTGCGGCAGCGATCTCGTCGATGGTGGTGCCGTCAATGCCCTTCTGCCGGGCCAGCCGGGCGGCCTCGTCGGCGATCCGCTGGTGGGTGGCCCGTCGCTTCCGCTCCCGAAGGCCGGGCGCGGGACTGATGATCACCTGGGGGGCAGTGGGCTCGGCCTGGGTGATCTGCGACACAGTCGCAAGTTAGACGTAGTCTCACGAGTTGCACAAGGGGCACAAGTCGGGCACATCACATGATCCCGGTCAGCGGGACCTGAAGCGGATGATCAGTGCCAGGTGTAGTCGGCGAGCGCCCTGAGCTGCGCCGGCCCGGCCTGCTCGACCGTCCACAGGCTGGCGCCGACCGCGCCACCGCGCCGGGCGGCGTCGAGGAAGCGCAGCGTCTCCAGCCGCGACGGCGTCCCGCGTCGCCCGCCCTCGGCGCCCATGTCATAGCCCTGCCCGACCGGCGCCACCGGCAACAGCTTGCCGAGCCGCTGCAGGGACTGCTCGACGAGGGCGCCCGGCTCCTGGCACGACCAGTAGACCATCGGCGCGAAGGCATCGGCGTACGGCGGGAAGGCGGTGTAGGGGAAGGTCCGCCGCGCTGAGCTGGGCCGCGGCACCGTGGCGATGACGGGCCGCGTCCCGGCGTACCGCCGGACCAGGGAGAGGTAGAGCCGCAGCCGCCGCGCTGTCAGGTGCGTGCCCTCCGCCGCAGTCTCGACGTCCGGCGAGAAGCCGTCGACGCCGGCGCTGAGCGCCTGCCGCGCGCGGTTCGCGTCCGCGACCGGATCGGACAGGAACGGGAAGTCCCACGCGATCACCCGCAGGCCGCGGCTGTGCGCGAGGGCCACCAGCTGCGGCAGGAACTGGCCGCCGTAGTAGCCCTGCCGGGAACCGCCGGTGCGGATCCAGATGCTGCGAACGTGGGACCGCTGGGCCTGGGCGACCAGACCGGCGACGTCCACGGGCTTGGTGCCGAAGGGCGTCGCCCAGAGGCCCTTGCCACGGAGGGCGACAAGATCGGTGGCCTTGCCGTGCACAGGCAGGGCCGGCGGCAGCGCCGACTCCGCGACCGCCGGTGCGCCGAGCGGCCGGGGACCGCCGCCGCCGGGGAGGGGCCGTGGCGGGCAGCCGGTCAGGGGACGTGCGGCGGCGATCGGGCGGTCGACAGGGGCGGCGGCGGGCTTCTTCGTGGCCGGGCTCTTCGTCGCCGGCGGCCGCGGGACCGCGGTCGGTGCGGGCGTCGGCGTCGCGACCGCGGTGGTCACCACCGGCGCGCTCGCGCCACGCCCGGCCGGGGTCCCGGTGCCTGCGACGGTCAGGCCGCCGATCAGCGCACCGAGGACGAGGGCGCCCACGGAGCGCTCAGCGACCGACAGCACGCGCGCCTCCTCCGGAGCTGGGCGAGGGCTCTCGCGGACGAGAGCCCCTCCGGACCAGCAGGGGGTGAGCGACGGGGATTGAACCCGCGACAACTGGGATCACAATTCGGACTGGCCCTGTGTGAGTAGTGACGTCGTCACGCTAAGGCCTGGGAATAAAGGGGTCCAGCACGTCCAGCAAGGTGTGGCGAGGCCGAGTCGGCGAGCAACTGCCCCACGTTTGCCATGATCTTGGTCGTCCCGCTAGGCCCACCCTCTGCCCAAGTCTCGGTCTCGCCGCTCCGGAGGGTCATGGCACTCCCGGCCCGGCCGCGCCACAGTCACCCCCAGGAAGCGCTGACTGAGTTGAGCTGCGCTTCGGCGACCACGGCGCTGGTACGCGTCCTGACCAGCGCGTTGCCGTTGTGCACCACGCGGCTGCCGTGCCGGTGTGTCTACGCTGGCGCGGTGAGACCTGCGCGAGGGGATGCGGAGCATGACGGCCCGGCAGCGCTGGAGGGCAGGCGCGCCCATGGCTGACATGAGGATCGTCCCGTTCCGGCCCGACCCGTCGCAGTATGCCTGGACCTTCGGTGGCGCGGCTCCAGTGATGCGTATTGCCCCAGGCTCGGTGCTCGAGGTGTGGACTGAAGACTGCTTCGCCGGCCAGGTGCGTTCCGTGAACGACTTGCCGTCCGCGGTTTTGACAGGGCCGGGGCTGAACCCGCAGACGGGCCCGTTCTACGTCGAGGGAGCCGAACCTGGCGACACGCTGGCCGTGCACTTCGTGAGCATCGAGCCCAGCCGCAGCTGGGCCGCTTCGTCGACGGTCCCGCTGTTCGGGGCGCTGACTTCCACGAACCTGACACGAACGTTGCAGGACCCGCTGCCCGAGCGCGTGTGGATTTGGGAGCTGGACGCCGTGGGTCGAACGTGCAGGTTCAGTGCGCTCGATGGCGACTTCACCGTTGACCTGCCAATGGATCCGATGCACGGCACGGTGGGGGTGGCCCCGGCGGGGTTCGAAGTCCTGTCCGCGCTGACGCCGGCCGCGCATGGCGGGAACATGGACACGCCAGAGATGCGAGCCGCAACGACGTGCTACCTCGGCGTCAACGTTGAAGGCGCCATGTTCTCGCTCGGCGACGGCCATGCTCGGCAGGGCGAGGGCGAGACCTGCGGTGTCGCCGTCGAGTGCGCCATGGACACGGTTGTGATCGTCGACGTCATCAAGGGACGGGCCACCCCCTGGCCACGCCTGGAAAACGATGACTACGTCATGTCGACGGGGTCGGCGCGACCGCTGGAGGACGCCTTCCGCATCGCCCAGGTCGATCTCGTTGAGTGGATCGCGGCCGATCATGGGCTGTCCAAGCTGGACGCGTACCAGCTGGTGACGCAGGCGGTGGAGTCGCCACTGGCCAACGTCTGCGACACCAACTACACGAGTGTCGCGAAGATCAGAAAGCAGTGGTTGCCGCCGCGCCGAGGACCGTTGGCCGACGTTCACCTCCGGATGCGGCAGATCGGCGCCGACTACCTCAAACGCACGGGCGCGTCCTGACGCTCCGGCCGTAGATGCCGCGCCCCTTCAGCAGAGGAGGACCGCACTGGCTGCGACGTGCGGGTAGCCGACACCGACCACGACGACCGCCAACGTGCTCGAGGGCCGGTCCGGGAGCCGCGGTCAGGGGCGGTCGAACCGCCCCTGACCTGGCTCTTGCGTGGGGTGAGCGACGGGGATTGAACCCGCGACAACTGGGATCACAACCCAGTGCTCTACCAACTGAGCTACGCCCACCATGAAGCGCGGAGAAGTCTAGCGGTTCAGGACTTCGAGCACCGGCGGAAGTCCGGCCCGCTTGACGCGGTAGAGCGCGCCGTCGGCGGCCGCGTAGAGCGCGGGTCCCGAGACGTCTGCGGTGGCCAGCGCAGCGCCGACGCTCACTGCCACGGACAGCCCAGTTGACAGCTGGCTCCAGTCCTCCTCGCGGACGGCGCGGGCCACGTCCTCCGCGCGGGTGAGCACGGTGTCCTCGTCGAGATCGTCCGCCCGCAGCACCAGGGCGAACTCGTCGCCGCCCTGCCGGACCGCCAAATCACCTGGCCGCACCGAGGAGCGGAGCAGCAACCCGATGCGGCGCAGCACCTCGTCGCCGCAGGCGTGGCCGTGCAGGTCGTTGACCGCCTTGAAGCCGTCCAGGTCGATGAGCAGCAGCGCAGTCGGACCGCTGCCGGGCCGCTGCAGCCAGTCGTCGAACCGGCGGCGGTTGTGCAGACCGGTCAGCGGGTCGGTGTGCACCGCCCGGGTCAGCCTGTCGTGCTCGGCCCGCCGGCGCTCAGCGTCGATCTGCGCGCGGGCGGCGGACAGCACCGCCAGGCGGGACTCCCAGAGCAGCCGGTCGATGAGCCGGCCGTGCGCCTGCAGGGCCTCCACCTCGGGGCCGGGTGCCCGGGCGGCGAGGACGTGCGCCCGGACCCACAGCGGGAAGCTGCGCGCGCCGGAGCTCGTCGACGTCCTGCCGCCCAGCGCCTCGGCGGGGCGGCTGTCACCGTCATCGCGCCAGGCCCGCAGTGCGTGCGCCCCGAGCAGCAGCGGCAGCACCTCGACGTCTCCCTCGGCGGCCAGGGCTCTTGCGTGCTCTTCCACTGGTACGTCGGTGGGCTCGCCCAGCAGCAGCCGGACCAGGTCGGCTGCGGCCAGGGCGTCGTGCTGCCAGAGCGGCCGCAGGTCGGTCGCGAGGGCTGCGGGGACGAGGGCTGCCGCGGCGCGCAGTCGTTCCGCCGCGGCCGCGGGCTCATCGCACTCGAGCAGCGCCAGCCCGTGCTCGAGGCCGATGATGACCCGGTTGATCGCGACCGCCTCGGCCTGGCCTGCCTCGCGCGCGGCGTCCGGGTCGGCCAGCGCAGCGGCGTACAGCTCGTCGACGAGCTCCCACAACCGCAGCGTGTTGAGGGCGGCGGCGTTGATGACGAGCGCCAGGCAGCGTTCGCGAGCCGGCAGGATCTCGTCGTCGAGGAGGGCGATCGCGCGGCTGGTGGCCGCGAGCAGGCGCGCGGTGTCGCCGGCGCCGGCCGCGACCAACGCCTGCAGGCCGAGGGCGATCGCGGCCGCCGCCGGCCCGGGTGCCTGGTCCAGCAGCTGCTCGGTGAGCGTGTCGAGGTCGGCGCCTTCGCCGGGCTGGACGATGGCGTGCACTGTGCGGGCGGTCGCCAGCAGGAAGAGGACGTCCGGCCAGGCGTCGGCCGCTGCCTCCGCCTCGGGGATGGCCGAGACCGCCGTCGCGCGCTGCTCGCCCTGGACCGCCTCGACCAGCTCGAACGCCGAGAGGAGCGCCGCGGTCCGATCCACTCAGTCCTCGGTGAGGGCGGCGGCCGCCGCGGCAGCCTCGTCGCTGCTGGGACCTGGCATCGGGACGAAGACCGTGGAGCGGTAGTACCTCAGCTCGCGCACGGACTCGAGGATGTCAGCGAGCGCCCGGTGCCCGCCAGCCTTCTTGGGGGAGTTGAAGTAGGCCCTCGGGTACCACCGGCGGGCCAGCTCCTTGACCGAGGAGACGTCGACCATCCGGTAGTGCAGGAAGTCGTCGAGCTGCTTCATGTCACGCGCCAGGAAGCCGCGGTCGGTCGCGATGCTGTTGCCGCACAGCGGGGCCTTGTTCGGCTCGACGTGCTCCTTGAGGTAGCCGAGCACCTGCTCCTGGGCCTGCTCCAGCGTCACGGTCGACCGCAGGACCT
>JAOPVZ010000312.1 GCA_025965935.1 Frankiales bacterium
TCGTCGAGCCGGCTCCGGACTGGACCGCGCCCGCGGGCAGCCCGCCGGCGAACCTGCTGACGACCTGGATCCACCGCGGTGACGCGACGCAGCAACCCCCGACCGCCGACGTGCTGCACGCCTTCACCCAGGCGACGGGACACACCGACGACAGCAAGGCCCACTACCTGTCGCTGTTCGACGGCGTGACGCACGGAGTCCGCTACACGATCGGGCAGGCGTACTACGACGGCGACCGCAGAGCGCACACGTTCGGCTACACGACCGGCGGGACCAGCGGGCCGCAGGCCTTCCTCGGCCCCGAGACCCCGATGGACACCGAGCTGGTCGCGCTCCTCGTCGACAGCATCCCGGGGTCGCCCACCGACCTGCTGGTGCTGGTGCCACGACCCGGCACCGGCCAGCTGTCCTACGCCCCGGACGCCACCTCCAAGCTGGTGGCGGTGGCGAGCGGCCGCAGCGACCTCAACGGGATCGGGCTGGTCGACCGCTCGAAGACCGCGACGAACGACCGGATCGAGCAGCTCGACGGCGACGGCAACATGGACCACCCGATCTACCGCGGGCCGGTGGCACCGTTCCTGTGCGCTGCCAAGGGTTGCGGCTGATCGGCCTACGCTGCGGGCATGAACGTCCACCTCACGCGCATCTACACCAAGACCGGTGACGGCGGGACGACGGCGCTGGGCGACCTGAGCCGGGTCAGCAAGACCGATCCCCGGCTCGCGGCCTATGCCGACGTCGACGAGGCCAACAGCGCCATCGGCGTGGCCCTCGCGCTCGGCCAGCTGCCCGAGGACGTCTGGGCCCTGCTGCGCCGGGTGCAGAACGACCTGTTCGACGTGGGCGCCGACCTGTCGACGCCGGTCGTGCAGGAGGACCTCGGCTACGAGCCGCTGCGGGTCCTGCCGGAGTACACCGCGCGTCTCGAGCAGGCCTGCGACCACTACAACGGGCAGCTCGAGAAGCTGTCCAGCTTCATCCTCCCGGGCGGTACGCCGGGAGCGGCACTGCTGCACGTCGCCCGCACCGTCGTCCGTCGTGCCGAGCGGGCGGTCTGGGCGCTGATCGAGGTGGATGCCGACCGCACCAACCGCGAAGCCGCGCTGTACCTGAACCGGCTGTCCGACCTGCTCTTCATCCTGTCCCGCACCGCCAACCCGGAGGGCGATGTCCTCTGGAAGCCGGGCGGGGAGCGTTGAAGCAGGCGCTGTTCGTCCCGATCTTCGACGAGCTCGCGGAGCCGCGGGTCATGGCGTCGATCGCGGCCGACGCCGAGGAGGCCGGCTGGGACGGCGTGTTCGTCTGGGACCACATCGACTACCGCGCCCCGGTCACCGGCATCGCCGACCCGTGGGTGACGCTCGCTGCGATGGCGATGACGACGTCCGCCGTGACCCTCGGTCCGATGATCACCCCGCTCCCCCGCCGCCGGCCGCTGAAGCTGGCGCGAGAGGTCGTCTCCCTGGACCGGCTCTCGCAGGGGCGGGTGGTGCTTGGCGTGGGGATCGGCGGCGACAACAGCGGCGAGCTGACGCACTCCGGCGAGGAGGTCGACGACCGGGTCCGGGGCGCGATGCTGGACGAGGGCCTCGAGGTGCTCACCCAGGCCTGGACCGGTGAGCCGCTGAGCCACCGGGGCGAGCACTACGTCGCCGACGGGCTGACCGTCCTTCCCAGGCCTGTTCAGGGCCGGCTGCCGGTCTGGGTCGGCGTCCGGTACGGCCGGCCGAAGCCGCTCGCGCGCGCCGCCCGGTTCGACGGCGTCTTCCCCATCGAGATCGACCACCCGGACAAGCTGGCCGAGACGCTCGCCGCTCTCGACCGGCCGACCGACCGGGCCTACGACGTGGCGGTCGGCGCGGAGGACGACACCGACCCACGGCCGTACGAGCAGGTCGGGGCGACCTGGTGGATGCGGGGCTTCTCGCCCTTCGGCATCACCGAGTCCGAGGTGCGCGGGGTGCTGGCTGCTGGTCCGCTCCGCTGAGCGAGGCGGTGAGCCGCGACAGCACCGCCGCCGCACCAGCCAGCTCCTTGTCGGACCAGCCTGACAGCCGCGCGCCGAGGGCTGCGGCCCACTCCGCCCGCAGTCGAGCACCCACCTTGCGGCCGGGTGCGGTCAGCGAGAGCACCCGGGCCCGACGGTCACCGCCGTCCTCCGACCTGGCGACGAGCCCGGCGTCCACCAGCGCCGTCACCGTACGGCTGAGGTTGGAGGCGTCCACGTCGAGCAGCCCCGCCAGGTCGGCGAGCCGCAGCGGTCCGTGGGCCTGCAGCGACCACAACGCCGTGGCCTGCGAACGCGGCAGGCTGATGCCCACCCGGTCCGCCATCCAGGCGTGTGCGCGCGGATCACCGGCGAAGCCCACGACCGCCTCGAGCTGCCGGTGCAGCTCCTCGAGCGAGGCAGCGCGCGTTGACACCCTCTCATCCTGACATGTATGTAGGTCTACCAACAACAAGGAGACCGCGATGCAGCTGGACGGACGGGTGGCCCTGGTGACCGGCGGTGCCGAGGGGATCGGTCGGGGCATCGTGCAGCGGTACCTCGCCGAAGGGGCCCAAGTAGCCCTCGCCGACGTCAACGCCGAGCTGGGGCAGAAGACCGCGGCCGACCTCGGTGCGCACTTCGTGCAGTGCGACGTCCGCACCGAGGCTGGCGATGCCGTGCACGCGACCGTCGAGCGCTTCGGCACCATCGACATCCTCGTCAACAACGCCTGGGGCGGCGGAGAGCTCAGCCGGGTCGAGAACAAGAGCCGGGTGGGCCTCGAGAACGCCTTCGCGGTCGGGTTCTTCGGGCCCTACGACGCCATGCGGGCGGCCTTTCCGGTCATGAAGGCCAAGGGCTACGGCCGGATCATCAGCATGTGCAGCCTGAACGGGGTGAACGCCCACATCGGGTCGGTCGAGTACAACACCGCCAAGGAGGCGCTGCGCACGCTGACCCGGACCGCGGCACGGGAGTGGGCGGCCACGGGCATCGTCGCCAACGTCATCTGTCCGGCGGCGCGCAGCGCGGCGCTCGAGCGCGTCATCGCCACCAACCCGGAGATCGTCGAGACGGCCAGCTCCGCCATCCCGATGGGTCGGATGGGCGACCCGTTGGACGACATCGCCCCCGTCGCTGTGTTCCTCGCCAGCGAGGGCGCTCGCTACCTGACCGGCAACACGCTGTTCGCCGACGGCGGCTCGCACATCAACGGCAGCGCCTGGGCCCCCGAGCTGCCCGCGTGACAGCCACAGCGAGCGGCTACGGGGCGTGGGCCCTCATCACGGGTGGCTCCGAGGGCGTCGGTGCCGCCTTCGCGCG
>JAOPVZ010000060.1 GCA_025965935.1 Frankiales bacterium
GGCCAGCTCGTCGAGTTCCTGCCGGGCAACAACGACCAGCTCGCCCTCGTCGACGTCGTGGGCGTGAAGCGCAAGGTCAACATCGGTCTGATGCAGGACGTCGACCTGCAGGTGGGCGACTACGTCCTCATCCACGTGGGCTTCGCGATGTCGAAGGTCGACGAGAAGGAAGCCGCCGAGGCCCTGTCGATGCTCGAGATGATGGGCCAGACCTTCACCGACGAGCTCCAGGCCGTGGCCGAGTCGAGCATCGGATGACCAGCTGCAGCAGCGAGCCCGGCTGCATCACGTGCGGTGACGTCGCTGTGCCCTTGACGGTGCTCGCCGTCGACGGTCCGGACGCGACCTGCGCGGACGAGCAGGGGCGGCACGAGGTGATCGCCACCGAGCTGGTCGGCAACGTCGTACCCGGTGACCGCCTGCTTGCCCACGCGGGCGTCGCCATCGAACGACTGACGGGAGTCTGAGCATGCGCTTCGTCGACGAGTTCCGCGACCCGGAGCTGGCGGAGGTCCTCGGACGGGAGATCGCCGCGCTCTGCGAGCCGGGCCGCCACTACAAGGTCATGGAGGTGTGCGGCGGGCACACCCACACGATCTACCGCTATGGCGTCCAGGACCACCTCCCGGAGAGCATCGAGCTCGTGCACGGCCCGGGCTGCCCGGTCTGCGTCATCCCGATGGGCCGCGTCGACGACGGCATCGCGATCGCGGAGCAGGACGGCGTCATCCTGACCTGCTTCGGCGACATGATGCGGGTGCCCGGTGGCCGCGGATCGTTCCTCGACGCGAACGCGCGCGGGGCCGACATCCGAATGGTCTACTCGCCCCTGGACGCGCTGCGGATCGCCCGCGCCAACCCCGATCGCCAGGTCGTGTTCTACGCCATCGGCTTCGAGACGACAGCGCCCTCCACCGCGCTGACCGTTCTACGGGCCAAGCAGGAGGGCATCTCGAACTTCTCGGTGTTCTGCAACCACGTCACGATCATCCCGGCCATCAAAGCGATCCTGGACTCCCCCGACCTGCGCCTGGACGCGTTCATCGGGCCTGGCCACGTGTCGACGGTGATCGGGTGCCGTCCCTATGAGTGGATCTCCCGTGACTTCGGGATGCCACTCGTGTGCGCCGGCTTCGAACCCCTCGACCTGCTGCAGTCGGTCTACATGATCATGAAGCAGTTCACCGAGGGTCGGGCCGAGGTCGAGAACCAGTACGGCCGGGTCGTGCAGTACGACGGCAACCCGGTCGCGCTGAAGGTGCTGGCCGACGTCTTCGCCCTGCGCCCGTTCTTCGAGTGGCGAGGGCTCGGCTCGATCGCCCACTCTGCGCTGCAGCTCTCGCCGCGCTACGCCGACTTCGACGCCGAGCTCCGCTATGACATCCCAGGCGTCCGAGTGGCAGACCCCAAGGCGTGCCAGTGCGGGGAGGTGCTCAAGGGCGTGCTGAAGCCATGGGAGTGCAAGGTCTTCGGAACGGCGTGCACCCCCGAGACCCCGATCGGGACCTGCATGGTGTCCAGCGAGGGCGCCTGCGCGGCCTACTACAACTACGGGCAGTACGCGAAGCAGCGCCTCACACTCGAGGTGCTCCGATGACGACGCAGTTCACCGAGGACCAGGTCGGCGAGCGCATCGAGCAGATGCGCCGACGTCCCCAGCGCTTCCGCGACGACCACATCACCATGGCCCACGGTGCCGGCGGCAAGGCGAGCCGCGCCCTCGTCGAGGGCCTCGTCGTACCGCCGCTGGCGAACCCGGCGCTCGAGCAGCTCTCCGACGCCGGAGCGCTCACCGTCAACGGCACCCGACTGGCGATGACCACCGACGCCTACGTCGTCCGGCCGCTCCGCTTTCCCGGCGGCTCGATCGGCGACCTCGCCGTCAACGGCACCGTCAACGACCTTGCCGTGTCCGGGGCCCGCCCCGTCTCCCTGTCGGTCGCCCTGATCCTGGAAGAGGGGCTGGCCGCCGACGTCCTGCGCGCCGAGGTGCAGGCGATGGCGGACGCGGCGACCAGGGCCGGCGTCCCGGTCGTCACCGGCGACACCAAGGTCGTCGAGAGAGGCAAGTGCGACCAGTTGTACGTCGTCACCACCGGCATCGGAGCGGTACATGAAGCCGCTGACCTCTCGCCCCAGCGTGTCCGCCCAGGCGACAAGGTGCTGGTGTCCGGGACCATCGGCGACCACGGCATCGCCATCCTGCTCGCGCGCGGCGACCTGGACCTCGAGGCCGACGTCCGCAGCGACACCCAGCCGCTCTGGGACCTCGCCGAGGCCCTGCTCGGAGCCTGCGGTGCCGGCCTCCACTGCATGCGCGACGCCACACGAGGGGGTGTGGCGACCGTGCTCAATGAGATCGCTCTGGCAGCGGAGGTCGGCATCGTGCTCGAGGAGAGCCGGGTGCCCGTACGTCCCGAGGTCGCCGGCGCCGGCGAGATCCTCGGCATCGACCCGCTCTACGTCGCCAACGAGGGCAAGCTGGTCGCCTTCGTCGCGCCTGACCTGGCCGACGCCGCCCTCGAGACCATGCGCTCACTGCCCAGCGGCGCCGACGCGGCGATCGTCGCGGAGGTCCACGAGGATCCGCCTGGCCGGGTGCTCGGACGCACGTCCTTCGGCGGCCACCGCCTCATCGACATGCTGGTCGGCGACCCGCTCCCGCGGATCTGCTGAGCTCAGCGCTGCGCGCGGGCCCGCCGGATCCCCGTCCACCAGAGCCCGGTGCTCAGCGCGACCCCGCCCCACCAGACGGCCAGCGCCGTCACCAGCACCGCGGCGATCCCGCCGTGCTGGATGGCGGTGGCGATCGGGTTGCTGG
>JAOPVZ010000061.1 GCA_025965935.1 Frankiales bacterium
CGGCTCAGCTGGTAGCCGCGGTGACCGCGGCGCAGAACAACGTCCTGGCCACCCTCGTCGACGCCGGCCTCGTCGATGGCGTCACGGCGACCACGGCCACCGCATCAGCGTCGGCTTCGGCGTCTGCCTCGGCTCCGGCAAGCCCGGCGGCGGTCCCGAGCCAAGCCGCCCCGACGGGCAGCGGCTCTCCGAGTGCAGCGGCTGACACGGGGCCGACGCCGTCCACGACCACGTCCCCGCCGCCCAGCTCCGCACCGAGCAGCGAAGCCCCCACGCCGACTGCCAGTCCCAGCTCATGACGGCGAGCCGCCGTCACAGGCCGTCGAAGTAGGACAGCTCCTCGGTGCGCTTCGCGAAGCGCCAGCCCGTCTCGGTCCGCACCAGCTCGTCGTCGTACCAGAGACCGACGTAGAAGAGCTTCTTGTCGTTGATGATCATCGGGTTGAAGCAGATGGTCCGAGCAGCAGCGGTGTCACCGTCGACGTGGATGACCGGCAACCCCATGACGTGCTGGGTGCCCTTGAAGGGCGTCAGCACCTCCATGTCGTAGGCCTTGTGCTCGGGCCAGCTGCCCTTGATGGCACCCGTCGAGGTGTAGTCGAGCACGCAGTCCACGGTGAACAGCGCATCCATCTCGTCCCACGCCCGCCGGTCGAGCAGCTGGCTGTAGCGGGCGATCAGGTCCTGGATCTCGAAGCGGTCGGACAGCTCCTGGTGGGAGATCACGGGTTCCTCCGGAGGACGGGACAGCTGGAGATGTCAGCGTGGTCGGCGTAGAGCAGGAGCTCGTCGATGGTGGCCTGCAGCGTCTCGGGTCCGCCGAACAGCCGGGCTGGGTCGAGGTAGTCCTCGACGGTGAAGGACTCGCTCACGATCGCCCTGATGGCAGGCGATCCCGGCGTCAGGGTGCGGGCGACGGCATCCCGCACGTAGCCCTGTCGGCGCGGGTGCAGAGCGGTCGAGGACGGCGTGTGCACGACGTGCCAGCCGTGGAAGAAGTCCTCCTCGGTGAGCCGCGCGGGCTTCGGGAACCACGTGAGGTGCGTCAGCAGACCTGGTGTCACGGGCTGCGGCACGGACTCCGTGACGAGGTACAGGTCGCCCGGGACCTGCGCAGCGATCGTCGGCCACACGTCGACGCTGTCGACCCAGACCTCGACCAGCCCTGCCAGCTCGGCACCGCGCCCCATCAGCAGCGTCTTGCGTTCCAGGTCGGCCGCTCCGGACACCGCGACCGATCGAAGGCCTGGTACGTCGAGAGCCGAGGCTACGGACAGGGCCTCCGCCGACCAGACGAGCAGGTCGAGCTTCTCCACCTAGCGGACCATGTCGGCGATGGCCCTGAGATGTGCCGGGTCGTTGACACCGCCGATGATCAGCGTGGTCACGGGAGACCTCCGCCACAGCTCGAGCCGCTCGGCGATGCGGTCGAGAGGGCCGCAGAGCGCGATGCCGTCGCAGAGCTCGTCGGGGACGGCCTTCACCGCGGCGTCGCGGTCACCGGACAAGAACAGGTCCTGCACCTTGTTGGCCTCCTCCTCGAAGCCGAGGCGGGAGACCACGTCCAGATGGAAGTTCTTCGACTTCGCGCCCATGCCACCGATGTAGAAGGCCATCGTGAGCTTGACCCACTCGATGGCCGCCTGGGTGTCGTCGTTGACGACAACCGTTACGGGGCAGGCGATCTCGAAGCCGGGCTTGGCCTTCGACAGCGCGTCGGCGTAGACGGCCGGCGCGTTGTCGACGTGGAAGAAGATGGGCAGCCAACCGTCGGCGATCTCGCAGGCCAGCTCGACGTTCTTGGGTCCTTCGGCGCCGAGGTAGATCGGGATGTCGGGACGCAGCGGGTGGATGTTGGCCTTGAGCGGCTTGCCGAGGCCGGTGCCGCCCGGGTACGGCATTGGGTAGTGCTCACCGGTGTTGGTGACCGGCCCCTCGCGGCGCCAGATGTCGCGGCAGACCTGCACGTACTCCCGGGTGCGGGCGAGCGGCTTCGGGAAGGGCTGGCCGTACCAGCCCTCGACGACCTGCGGACCGCTGACACCGAGGCCGAGGTTCATCCGGCCGCCGGACAGGCGGTCCAGCGTCATGGCGGACATCGCCGTCGCTGCTGGGGTGCGGGCGGACAGCTGGACCAGCCCGGTGCAGAGCTGGATCCGTGAGGTGTGCGCGCCGATCCACGACAGCGGCGTGAAGGCGTCGCTGCCCCACGACTCGGCGGTCCAGACGGAGTCGAAGCCGAACTCCTCCGCCTGCTTCGCCGGCGCGATCATGTCGCCGGGGCCCTCGCCGGACCAGTAGCCGAACTGGAAGCCGAGCTTCAGATCAGTCGTCATCACACAACTCCTAGGTGTCGCGGGGCAGGCCGAGAATGCGCTCGGCGACGACGTTCTTGAGGACCTCGCTGGTGCCGCCCGCGATCGTGAGGCAGCGGGTCTGGAGCATGTCCTGGGCGAGCTGGTCGAGCTCGCCGTCCCGGGACACGCCCGCGCTGCCGCGCAGCTCGAAGCGCAGCTCGGCCACGTCCTGCTGGTGCCGCATGCCGACCAGCTTGCGAACGCTGGAGGCGGAGCCGGGTTCCGCGCCCGACAGCTGGCGGAGCGTCGTGCGGAACGCGAGCAGCGACTGGCCGAAGGCCTCCGCCACGAGGTGGCCGAGCTTGTCGCGCAGCAACGGGTCGGGAGCGCCGGTGGCGAGCACGTCCTGCAGCAGCGACTCGACGCCCTTGCCGAAGCGCGAGCCGCCACTCATCGCGACTCGCTCGTTCGCAAGGGTGGTCCGGGCCAGCTTCCAGCCGCCGTCGACGGCACCGACCACCAGGTCGTCCGGGATGAAGACGTCGTCGAGGAAGACCTCGTTGAAGTTGTTGTGCCCGGTCAGCTCGCGCAGCGGACGGATGTCGACGCCGGGGCTCTTCATGTCGAGGAGGAAGTAGGTGATGCCCTTTGAGCGGTCCGCGCCCTTGCCGGTGCCGCTCGTGCGGGCAAGCAGGATGCCCCAGTCGGCGAAGTGCGCGACCGACGTCCAGACCTTCTGGCCGTTGATGCGCCAGCCGCCCTCGACCTTCTCGGCCCTGGTCTGCAGCCCGGACAGGTCGGAGCCGGCGCCGGGCTCGGAGAACAGCTGGCACCAGATGATGTCGCCGTGCAGCGTCGGCCGTACGAACCGCTCGCCCAGCTCGGCAGAGCCATGGGCCACGATGGTCGGCGCGGCCCAGCCGCCGATGACCAGGTCCGCCCGCTGCATCCCCGCTGCGGCGAACTCCTCGTCGATGACGAGCTGCTCGATGGCTGAGGCGTTGCGGCCCCAGGGAGCCGGCCAGTGCGGCGTCTGGAAGCCCGCGTCGGCGATGGCGATCCGGCGCTGCTTCGGGTCCTCGGGCAGCCCGGCCAGGAAGGTCCGCACCTCCTCGCGCAGGGCGGTGCTGTCACCGAGGTCCAGCTCCAGCCGGCGCCGCGCTCCGTCCAGCGCCAGGTCGCACGCCTGCCCGCGCCAGGTCGACGGCGACCCGACCCAGGCGCGCAGCGCAAGGGCGCGCTTGAGGTAGAGGTGCGCGTCGTGCTCCCAGGTGTAGCCGATGCCGCCGAGCACCTGGATGCAGTCCTTGGCGTTGTCGACGGCCGCACCGATCGCGACGGAGACGGCGATCGCGACCGAGAGGTCACGCTCGGCCGACGGCGCCTCGTCGAGCGCCCGCGCCGCGTCCCACACGACGGCGTAGGCCTGCTCGGCGCGCACGAGCATCTCGGCGCACTTGTGCTTCACGCCCTGGAAGGCGCCGATCTTCTTGCCGAACTGCTCGCGGGTGGCCGCGTAGGCCGCTGCGGTGTCGAGGCACCAACCGGCGACGCCGCAGGCCTCGGCCGCGGCGAGCACGCCGGCGAGCGACCCGACGGCCGCGCTCGTCAGTCCCGGCAGGACCCGAGAGCCTGGTACGGCGACCTGGCTCAGCGACACCGTCGCCGGCCGACGGGCACCGTCGAGACCGCTCTGCTCAGCCACGGTGACCTGTGCCGCGTCGACGACGAACCAGGTCCCGCCGGCGCCGAGCACGAGGACGTCAGCCAGCCCGGCGCCGAGCACGCCGGTCACGGTGCCGCTCACCGTCAGGCCGTCGTCGCTCCTCGTGGCGGTCAGCTCCTCAGAGAGCGCGACGGCCCCGGTCGAGGTGCCGTCGGTCAGCGAGGGGAGCAGCTCCTTGGCCGCCGTACCCCCGACCTGGGCGAGCACGAGGGACGCCAGCAAGGTGGGGAGCGCGGGACCCTGGGCCAGCGCGCGTCCCAGCTCCTCGACCGTGACGGCGAGCTCCACGCCCCCCGCGCCGGAGCCGCCGAGCTCCTCCGGGACGTGCAGCCCGAGCAGCCCCTGCCCCGCGAGCGCCGTCCACCAGGACGGGCGCTCCTCGGGTGCTTCGAAGGCGGCCCGGGCGCTCTCGCGCAGACCCGCGCGCTCTGCCCAGCCACGCACCGACGCCGCCAGTGCCTCGTGGTCCTCGGTCACGCCGATCGACATCTGCAGGTGCCCTTCCCCTCAGGTCTGTGAAATACTAGAACACGTTCCTGTTTCTGGCACGTCTCGGTTCCCCGATACGGGGTAGAACGGGTGCTAGTTTCTGGCCCGGCAGCCGATGGAAGGGGGCACGCGTGACGACAGCGCCGGCAGCAGTCCCGGCTCCCGTGCCCTCCGAGACCGAGACCGCCGCGCAGCGCGCCCGTCGTGCCCGCATCATCTCGGCCACCCTCGCACTGGCGTCGCGCGGGGGGTACGAGGCCGTGCAGATGCGCGAAGTCGCGGAGCGGTCCGAGGTCGCCCTCGGCACGCTCTACCGGTACTTCCCCTCCAAGGTGCACCTGCTCGTCTCTGCCATGGCGTCGGAGGTCGACCAGCTCTCCCAGCGGCTGCAGAAGCGCCAGCCGCCGGGCAAGACGCGGGCCGAGCGGGTCAGCTTCGTCCTCGAGCGGTCCACCCGCTCGCTGCTGCGGGACCCGCTCCTGACCGAGGCCATGGTGCGCGCCATGATGGCCGCCGACGCGACCGTCGCCGCCGAGGTCAACGCGGTCCGGCAGGGCATGAGCGATCTGATCGTGCAGGCCATCCGCGGCGACGACGGCGAGCAGGAGCACGACGTCGAGCTGGCCGCGATCCTGCAGGACGTGTGGTTCGCCCGTCAGATCGCCTGGCTGGGCGGCCGCATCGAGGCGGCAGACGTCTGGCGCGACATCCACCTCGCGATCGGGCTCGTCCTCCCCGACGACTGACCCTCCGGCTACTTCGGGTAGCCGGCGACCTTGCGGCCGACCGTGAAGTCCCAGTAGCCGTCCTGACAGCGCCAGGTGTGCGCGGCCGTCGGCACCTGCCGCACCCACTTGCCGTTCTTCACCTGGGTGATCTGGATGCAGTCGCTCAGCTTCCGGCCGCCCACGTCCTGTCCGGGGAACAGGCCGTTGTCCGTGTAGTTGTGCTCCTTGGCGAGCAGGGCCAGCAGGCCCTTGCGCGTGGGCTTCGGACCGAGCTTGATCATCTCCTGGAAGAACAGGGCGGAGGCGCCCCAGGCGAACTGCCCCAGGTCGGTCGGGGTGGCGCCGGGCTTGATCTGCCCGAGCCACTGGGCGTAGGTCTGCAGCTCCGGGCTGG
>JAOPVZ010000088.1 GCA_025965935.1 Frankiales bacterium
GTGTGGGGGCTGATCACCTCGATGACCCCGGTGCCCGTGCTGGGGACGAACTCCCCGCCGACGTAGATGTGCTCGCGCGTCTCCACCTGTAGAGCTCCCAACCGCAGGCTCCGCTGCCCGCTGCTGCCCTGAGTATGGAACACGTTCTACCTGCGCGCCAGGGGTGGTCCCGGTGGCTGGACCGCCTGGCCCGTTTCGACGGGGTTGCGCAGGGATGTCCCGATGCGTCACGATCCGCCCTCCCCCCGAGAAGCCGTCGCCCGACCGAGCCGGACGCATCCGCTCCCGGTGGCCCAGCGGGCGCGGACGCTTTGGCCCCCAGCAGGGCAGAAGGAGCGCTCGTGAAGGACAAGCTCACCGCCGTGGTCTGCACCTCCACCCTCAGCCTGGCACTCGCCACCGCCTTGGCCCTGGCCCCGCCCGCCCTCGCCGCCCCCAACGGGGCGACCTGCACCTTGAACGGGCAGGCCACCTTCAGCACCCCGTTGGGCTCGACGGCCCACGACTTCAGCTACGGCTTCACCGGCACGCTGACGAGCTGCTCGGCCGGCGATGCGTCGTCACCGGGGCTGCCGGGCGCGTCGACCGTCACCGCCAAGATCTCGGCGGGTTCGCCCGTCACGGTCGGCGGGGTGGCCTACCAGGAGCCCAAGGCGACCGGCAACGGCTCGTGCGCCAGCAGCACCACGGCCGGGGCGGCACTCGTGCAGTGGTCGGACAACGCCGTCACGGTCATCTCGTACACGACCACGGGTGCCGCCGCTGCCGTGGGCCTGAAGGGCACCGTGGTGCCGAGCCTCACCGCGACCGCGGCCGATGGCAGCACCACGACGTTCACCACGACCCGCTACCTCGCGGACAACGCGATCGGTGCGCTCGCGTTCGAGCCGCCGGACCCGACCGCCTGCGCCGGTGCGGGCGTCCCGGCCGCGGGCATCCAGGGCCAGACCGTCCTGGGCTCGCCGAGCTGACAGCTGCCGGCACCGCCGCGGGGCGCTCCTCGCCCTGCGGTGGTGCCGGTGGTGGCTAACCGTCCCCGCGGCTCCGGAGCTCCTCCGCGAGCTTCCGACCGGGGTGACCGCCGCGCGGCTCGATGCCGACCTTGGCGGCAATCGCTACTGGGCCGAGTCGCTGCTTCCACCGAAGGTGCACGATCTTCCGCACGATCGGCTGTGGGGTTCGGTTCGGCGACTTGTGCGGCCGTGACGAGCGGTCGGCCATGCCGGCTCGTCCTTGCTCGCGATAGCGCTGAGCCCAGCGGGTCGCGGTGGGGCGGCTTACCTGGAACCGCTCCGCGGCGCGAGCGATCGGCCAGCCGTCATCGACGATGCACTGCGCCAAACGCAGACGCCCGAGCTCGGTCAGCGGGGCATGACGGTGCGGCACGAGGACCTCCTGGTCGGCGTGGATGCCTGAGACAGCCCCACACCTCGACAGGAGGTCCTCTTCAGATCAAGCACCCATCACGGGTGAGTCACGCCTGCACCAACCTGTCCGGTCAGTACACCTAGGCGAGGGCACGTGCGTCGGGTTGATCGTTCCGGCTGGTATCAGGAGGCCAGATTCGGCACTCTCATTGTTCTGATGCGCCACGCTTTGCGAGCCGTCGAGACAGGGAGCAGCTTTGCGATCCGTCGAGACAGGGAGCAGCCGTCCGGTGAGTCCCTCGAGCGCGAACCGTGCGCTGAACGTGATGCGTGCGGCCGCGGCGATCACGGTGTGCGTGGGGCATGTGCGCGCCTACCTCCTGAAGCCCCTGGAGGGGAACCACTTCGGTGCGCCCACACGTGTCGCCTACGCCCTGACGAGCCTCGGCCACGGCGCCGTGATGGTCTTCTTCGTGCTCAGCGGCTACTTCGTCGGCGGGAGCGTCCTTCGGGACCGAGCGCGCGGCAGCTTCCGGTGGGCGGACTACCTGACAGCGCGAACCCTGAGGCTGTGGCTGGTGCTGGCGCCGGCGCTGCTCCTGACTGCACTCCTCGACCGGATCGGGCGGCACGCCTATCCCCACAGCGAGATGTACGGCGATACGGCGCGGGCGGTCGTGAACTCAGGGCTGGGTGACATGGTCGGCAACCTGTTCTTCCTCCAGCCGCACGTGGTTCCCGTGTACGGGTCCAACGGCCCGCTGTGGTCGCTCGGCTACGAGTACGCCTATTACCTGCTGTTCCCGCTCGTCGTTGTGGGGGTGGCGGTGGGGACCGGGAGGGCGCGACGGCTCGCGGCCGTTCCCGTCATCGTCGCCGTCGCGTTGGTGACGGGGCCGCAGGTGATGGCCCTGTTCGTGACCTGGGTTGCCGGGGCCCTGATCGCGTGGAAGGAGCCCGCGCTGCGGGCACGTGTGGGCAGACTGGGTGGGTTGCGCAACGCGGCGCGAGTGGTGACGTTGTCGGCTCTGGTCGGAGCCATGTGCCTCGACAAGGTCCTCGGCGGTGGGGTCGGCCATCCGACGGTGGGCACCTACGCCACAGCGGTCTGCACCGCCGCTCTGGTGGTGCTGTACCTGCCTGACGTCCGCCCACGGCACGCGTGGGTCGACTCCGCGCTCACCGGCTCCGGCCACCTGGCCGAGTCCAGCTACTCGTTGTACGCCTATCACCTACCCGTGCTGGCGCTGTTCTCGACGGTCTTGACGCCGAACGGCAGGGCGTTCACCGGCTCGCACCGACCGGACCTCACAGGGTGGGGGCTCGTGCTCGGCGTCGCGCTCGCCCTCATCGCCGGGGGCTGGCTGTTCGCCCGTGGCACTGAGCACTACTACAAGCCCCTGCGGGACCGCGCGATCAGCTCCCTGAGCGGGCAGCGGCGCCCTGCTCGTGCAGCTTCTTCCCCGGGTGGCCGCCGCGCGGCTCGATGAAGATGCCCTCCGCCTCGGCCAGTACCGCGCCGTCCAGCGTGGACCGGCCCCAGGCGACAACCTTGCGCCCCTCGACGGAGCGCACGCCGCCCTCGTACTCGATCCGGCGGTTGAGCGGCGTGCCGGCGAGCAGCTTGACGGTGAGCGTGCCGGTGAAGCCGGCGATCCCCGACGCCGACTGCGCCACGCCGAGGAGGTCGTCGAAGGCGCTGATCACGTAGCCGCCGTGGACGAGGCCCGGCGGCCCCTCGAAGCGGTCCGGGTAGGTCGCGTGCCCGCGGGTGGTGTCCCCGTCGAACTCGAGCACCAGCGGCGCGGCGAGCGCGTTGGACAGGCCTGACAGCGGGGACCGCTCGAACAGCGAGCTGTCCACCGGTGTGCGGTGCGGCCCGTTGGCGCGGATGTCCGGGAGCGCCGCGATCGCCTTGCGTGCCACGGCAAGACGCTCCTCGGCCTCCGACAGCGCGTCGTCGTCGGCGGCCTCGATGTCGAGCATGAGCACGTCGTCGACGAGAGCGCGCACCTCCTCCGCCAGGGCGTGCTTGCGCACGCGGCGTGCGGACGGCTCCAGGTACGTCGGGTGCCAGGTCATCGCGCCGCGAGCAGCTCGCCGAGGTCCTCGAGCGAGCGCTGGGCGCCGCCCAGGGACAGCTCGAGGACCTTGCCGAGCAAGAACCACTTGTGCAGCGGGAAGCTCACGTCGACGCCGAGCCCGCCGTGCAGGTGCACGGCCTTCGACGTGACGCGGTGGATGCCGTCGGCCGCCCAGAAAGCCGCGATCGCGGTCTGCTCGGTCGCGTCGCGACCCTCGTCGACCCGCCAGACCGCCTGCGCGGTGGTGAGCCGCATGCACTCGACGTCGATGTAGCAGTCGGCCACCTGGTAGGTGACGGCCTGGAAGGCCGCCAGCGGCTTGCCGAACTGCTCGCGCGTGGACACGTGCTTGGCCGCCAGCAGCAGCGAAGCCTCCGCCACCCCGACGGCGTAGGAGCAGGTGAGCAGCGTGAGCCGCTGCACCGCCGTGCTCGCCTTCTCCGACAGCGGTACGGCGGGAGCACCGTCGAACGTCAAGGTGGCCGCCGGCTCGTTCGAGCTGACCTCCTCGACCGTGCGCGTGACGCCGGTCGCGGACAGGTCGACGAGGTACAGGTCGTCGCCGGCCGACACCACGGCGTGCGTCGCCTCCGACGCCCACGCGACGGCGACCTGCGAGCCGGTTAGCCGGCCGTCGGTCACGGTGACGCCGCCCTTCCAGCCGTCAGCCCGCAGTGCCGGCACGACGAGCCGCGAGCCCCCGAGCACGTCGGCGACGAGCGCGGGATCGCTCAGCGCGGGCAGCGCGGCGAGCACGGGCACCAGCGGTACCCGTGCGGCAGCCTTGCCGGCTTCCTCCGCGAGCACCGAGACGACGGCGAGCGGCAAGCCGCCACCGCCGAGGGACTCGGGTGCGCCGAGGCCGAGCAGACCTGCCTCCACGAGCTTGGCCCACAGGTCGGTGTCGAAGCCCTCGACGCCGAGCCCGGGGTGGGTGGCGGTGGCGAGCAGCTGCTGGGCCAGGCCGCGGACGGCCTGCTGCTCCTCGGTCGGGGTGAAGTCCACTGTCAGGTTCCTCCGCTGTCGCTGCGCACTACCGCGCCCCTCGGGGAAGCCCCAGGGCGGTCTGGACGAGGATCTCGCGCTGCACCTCGTTCGAACCGCCGCCGAAGGTCCGGACCGGGGCACTGCGGTAGGCCTTCTCGAGGACGCCTGCGAGCTCTGCCGCCGGCGACCCCTTCTGCACCATGCCGGCGCGCCCGATGATCTCGAGCAGCAGCCGGTAGGACTCGATGTCGGTCTCCGAGCCGAAGACCTTGCCGGCGCTGGCGTCGGCCGGTGTCAGCGTGCCGGCGTCGGTCTTCCACGCCATCCGCCAGTTCAGCAGCTTCAGGGCGTCGAGGCGGGCGTAGACCCGGGCCAGCGTCTGCCGCACCCACGGCACCTCGATGACGCCCTCGTCGACGGCCCACTGGCGCACGGCCTCGAACAGCTCGAGCGACCGGCCGCCCATCGCCGCGAGCGCGACGCGCTCGTGGTTGAGCTGCGAGGTGATGAGCCGCCAGCCCTCGTCGACGTTGCCGACCACCATCGAGGCCGGCACGTGCACGTCCTCGTAGTAGGTCGCCGACGTCACCTCGCCGCCGACCGTGACGATCGGCGTGGCGGAGAAGCCGGGCGTCTTGGTGTCGACCAGCAGGATCGAGATGCCCTTGTGCTTCGGGGCATCAGGGTTGGTGCGCGCGGCCAGCCACACGTAGTCGGCGGTGAGTCCACCGGTCGTGTAGACCTTGTTGCCGTTGACGACGAACTCGTCGCCCTGCCGCTCGGCCTTGGTGCGCAAGGAGGCGAGGTCGGTGCCCGACCCGGGCTCGGTGTAGCCGATCGCCACGTCGAGCGTGCCGGCGAGGATGCGCGGGAGGAAGGCGTCCTTCTGCTCGTCGGAGCCGTGCCGCATGAGGGTGGGCCCGACGGTGTTGAGCGCGATCATCGGCACCGGCGCCTGCGCGCGGGTGGCCTCGTCGAAGAAGACGAACTGCTCCAGGACGGAGCGGCCCTGACCGCCGTACTCGCGCGGCCAGCCGATGCCCAGCCAGCCGTCGGCGCCCATCTTCTGCCGCACCTCGAGCGAGGTCGGGCCGTTGTGCCCCTCGGTCGCGATGGCCTCCTTGACCACGGGCGTCAGGAGGCCGGCGAAGTAGGCCCGCAGCTGGTCGCGCAGCTCGTGCTGGGCGGGTGTGTAGTCGAGGTACACGCGAGCTCCCCAGATAGAACGTGTTCTTGTTTTCAGTCAAGCATCAAACGGGGTCGAGCGCACGCGCGACGTCGCGATCGAGGTGCCGGGTGCCGAGCAGCATGAGGGCGGAGCCGATGAGGATCACCGGCGTGGCCCACCGGAACGCGAGGCCCAGGTCGCCCTTCAGCTCACCGGTGTGGATCCGCACCATGTGCGTCGACGCGATCGTCCCGATGATCGGCGGCGAGACCGCGGACAGCGTGTTCGCGCCGAGCTTCAGCAGCCCGAAGGACATCCCGCGCAGGCCTGCGGGCACGCACTCGGCGGCGATGCAGGTGATCGGCGGCAGGGCCGACACGACCAGGGCGACGCCGAGCATCTGCAGCGGCAGGCGCACGGAGTAGACGGGCATGCCGTCGAGGAAACTGACGAACAGCAGCACCGTCCCCGCGGCGGTCACGCCCGACGTCAGCAGCATGAGGGCGCCCGGCACCCGGCCGCGCAGCCTGTCGGTCGCGATGCCGCCACCCACGCCCCCGGCCACGGCGCCCAGCAGGATGACGCTGCCGGCGATGGCCGGTGCCGCGGACTCCGAGAGCCCGGAAGCCCTGATGTGGTAGGCGATCCCCCAGAACCCGAGGGCGGTGAGGATGCCGTTGATGAACGCCGTTGCGCCCAGCAGCACGCGCAGCGAGGGCACCGCCCACACAGCGCGGACCGCGTCCCAGAACCCGAGCTCGTCGCCCTCCTCGGTCACCGCTTGTACGTGCACGTCGGAGTGGCCGCGCGCCGGCAGCGGCAGCCGGCGCACCCAGAGCGCCACGAGGATGCCGGGCAGACCGACGGCCAGCACGGCCACTCGCCAGCCGGCGAGGTGGAAGACCAGGCCGCCGAGCGCCGTACCGAGTCCGATGCCCACCGTCGGCACGACCCGCTGCCAGGCGTAGGCACGGCCGCGCACCTCCACCGGGTAGTAGTCGCTGACCAGCGACTGCACGGCCGGGTCGTTGAACGCGTCGCCGCCGCCGAGGAAGCAGCGCATCGTGAACAGCTGCCAGTACCGCTGGCTCGCGGCTGCCAGGACGGTCGCTGCCGACCACACCGCGAGCACCGCGGTGATGAGGATCCGGCGGTCGAGCCGGTCGGTCAGCCGACCACCGGGTACGGCGAGCAGGATCGCCGGGACGATGAGCGCGGTGTTGAGGAGCCCGGCCGCCTGGTCACCGAAGTGCAGGTCGCGCTGCACCGCCTCGATGACGGCGGGGAGGACCCCCTTGTCGAAGGAGTCGACGAGCCCGACCAGGCACAGCACGGCCAGAGGCCTGCGGCCGTACGGGCCCCACTTCACTCGCGGATCAGGTGCGGGAAGATGCGCCGGGCGTGCTTCTCCGTCAGCCGGAAGAAGGTCGCCGTCGCGGTCACCGTGGTGGTGTCGCCCGCCTTGATGGACCCGGCCATCTCGACGAAGCGCTCGCCGCTGGCGACGACGTGGGCCTCGAGCTGCAGCGGCGTGTGCACCGGAGTGGGTGCGGCGTAACGGATCTCGAGCCCGATCGTCATGCCGGCGACCTGCGCGGCGATGCCCGCCTCGCCGAACACCTGGTCCATCACCATCGCCAGCACGCCACCGTGCACGAGGCCGGGAGCGCCCTCGTAGGGCGTGCCGAAGCAGACCGTGCCGGACACCCCGTCGGACCCCTTGCAGGTGAGGTGCACCGGTGCGGCGATTGGGTTCCCCGACCCGACCACTGTGTTGTACGGCGACGCGTCCGTGCCCCCGACGACCCACGGTCCCTCACGCAGGTCCGCCAGCGACGCGGTGGCCTGCCGCACCAGGGCGGTGGCGTGCGCGACGTCGCCGCCCTGGGCGCGGACGGTCGCCTCCATCAGCTCGCGGATCGCTGCCGCGAGCTGGTCGACCCCCGGCGTCAGCTGGGTGGGGGTGGTCACTTCAGGTGCCGGTGAAGTGTGGCTTGCGCTTCTCGGCGAAGGCCCGGGGCCCTTCCTTGGAGTCGTTCGTGGCGAAGACCGGGATGCCGATCTCGAGCTCGACCTTCAGCGCCTGGTCCTCCGGCAGGCCCTCGGTCTCCTTGAGGCTCCGGAGCACAGACCGCACGGCGATCGGGCCGTTCTCGGCGATCGCGTCGGCGATCTCGTGCGCCTTCTTCAGCGCCTCGCCGCTCGGCACGACGTGCCCGATGAGCCCCCAGGTGAGGGCCTCCTGGGCGGTGATGGTCTTGCCGGTCAGCAGCATCTCGGCCGCGATCGTGTACGGGATCTGCCGGCGCAACCGGACGGTCGAACCACCCAGCGGGAACAGGCCGCGACGCACCTCCGCGACGCCGAACGTGGCGCCCTCACCGGCCACCCGGATGTCGGTGGCCTGCAGGATCTCGGTGCCGCCGGCGATCGCCGGGCCCTCGACCGCGGCGATGAGCGGCTTGGTCAGCCGGTAGTGCCGCAGCAGCGCCTTCCACGCCAGGCCGGCGTCCTCGGAGTAGCGCTTGGCGTGCTCGTCGCCCGGGTCGGGTGCGCTCATCATCGCCTTGAGGTCGGCGCCGGCGCAGAACACGTCGGTCGAGCCGGTCAGGATCACGACCCGGATGTCGTCGTCCGCGTCCGCGGTCTCCCACGCCTCGAGCATCCGGGAGAGCATGTTCGGCGAGAAGGCGTTCTTGGCCTCCGGCCGGTTCATCGTGCAGACCAGCGTGTGCCCGACCTTCTCGGTCACCAGGTGCTTCACCTCGTTCACGGCTGCCCCGCCTCTCCGGAAGATCCGTTCACTGCGTTCACGGAAATACCTCCTCGCCGGTGCCGGCGTCCTTGGCCGTGATCGCCTCGACCGGGCAGCTCTCGAAGGCCTCGAGGACCTGCGGCGTCTCGCTGACCGGGTTGGCCTTCACGTAGGACTTGCGGTCCTCCTTGGCACCGAACACGTCGGGCGCGAAGTTGCGGCAGTAGCCGCTGCTGATGCAGGTGGGGCCGACCTCGACCTCGAGCTCTCTGGACATGCTCCGGACCGTAACGCAGCGGTGCCGATCGTGCTAGAACCTGTTCTCGTTCTTCAGGAGGAACCGTGCTGCTGGACGTCCGCCTCGACGCCTCGCTCGCGGATGTGCCGCGCGCGGTGGCCGAGCTGCGCGAGGCGGGCGTCGCCGGTGTGTTCACCTACGAGGGCGCCTCCGACCCGTTCCTTCCGCTGGCGGTCGCCAGCGGGTCGGGGCTCGACCTGTACACGAACCTGGCCATCGCGCTGCCGCGGTCGCCGATGCACCTGGCCTACCTCGCCCAGGACCTGCAGCGCGCGTCCGGCGGCCGGTTCTCCCTCGGCCTTGGCTCCCAGGTCCGGCGGCACGTCGTGGACCGGTACGGCGGAAGCTGGAC
>JAOPVZ010000102.1 GCA_025965935.1 Frankiales bacterium
CGCCGACCAGTCATAGGTAAGAGTGACTTCCGTCTTGTACGGCCCGGCTGGCGCGAGGTCGTAGCGCCAGATCCAGCCGCCGAAGCGCAAGCTGCCATCGCTGGTGTAGTGACCCGGCTCCCAGGAGAGGGCGCTGGGCGGGTCGAACACCTGCACCCTGTTCGCCATCTGGTAGCGCCCGTCCGGATGGTTCTCGTGGTACATGGCCATGCGGAACGTCTGCTTGGCCGCGGTCAACGGCTGGCTGTCGAGAGGTTCGCGGACCCGGCCGGTGCCGTCGATCGCGGCGTGCTTGGCTGGGTCCGCAAGTATTGCGAAAATGATGTCCGCCGGGGCATCGATCGTGGTGGTGGCGCTGACGCTTTCGTCGGCCATGTCGTCGCCTCCTCATCGGCTGCAGCCGGTCTGCTGATTCTGACGGTGGCCAGGAGCGGAACTCATCGGTCGAGCTGCAGCGCCTGGACAGCAGCCATGGTGCCCGTTGAAGGGTGCGCGAGAAGTGCCACTTCCGGTTCCGGGAACCGGCGCTAGGTTCGCGAGTTTCCGAACCGTCGGCAGCCGAAAGATGCCAGAATCCGCGCATGCAGCGCCGACTGCGACGTCTCGCCACCAACCCAATGCTGGGACCAGTCGCGCGCCGGGCGTACCGGGGCTACCGCAGCCTCGTTCCGAAGACCCTCACGCCCCTGCAGCAGAAGGCGGAGGACTACGACCGGATGACGGTCGAGGTCGCGTGCCGCAGCCTCACGGGGACGGGAACCTGCGTCGACGCCGGCGCCAACAAGGGCGATCTGCTCGTGCAGTTCATCACCGCCTCCCCGTCCTCGACGTTCCTGGCGTTCGAGCCGATCCCGGACCTCGTCAAGGCCCTGCGGCGCCGCTGTCCGAAGGCTGACGTCCGCGCCCTCGCGCTGTCTGACCGCGTGGGGACCGCGGAGTTCCGGTACCTTCCCGATCGGCCTGCGCTGAGCAGCCTGCTCGTGAGGCCCGACCGCGAGGCGGGCGAGGCCGTCCAGGACTTGCAGGTGCCGGTCGACACCTTGGACAATGTGGTGGCGGGAAGCCCCCGGGTGGAGTTCCTCAAGGTGGATGTCGAGGGCGCAGAGCTCGACCTGTTCCGGGGCGCGCGCCGCGTTCTCACCGTGGACCGGCCGGTCGTCGTATTCGAATGCGGTGGCGTGCAGAACCTCACCGACGTGGCCGCCGAGTTGCTTCGTCGCGACTACGCGCTCTGGACGATGCCGGAGTGGCTCGCCGACGGACCGGTGCTCAACGGCACCGACGGGCTGCTCGCTGCCGCCGAGGCGGGTGAGTTCCAGTTCGTGGCGGCCGCCGATGGCGCCGTGGGGCCTGGTCAAGGGTCGGGATAGGCGCCGCGCAACCCAAAGCCGTAGCCGTCCGCGGTCAGCCGGTCGAGGCCGCCTTGTATGCGGACTGGATCATCCGTCCGTGGCTGAGAGGATCGGCTGATGCCCTCTCGTCGAAGCCGCGGCGCCCAAAGCGGTGGCCTGCAGCTCGGTGACCGGCTCGCCGCACAAGCAAGCATCGCCCACCGCCCGACCTGGAGGCCGGCTGGCAAGCTGGCTGGCAAACCTGTCCGAAGTATCGCGCCGCGCCACACTGTGCGCATGAGCCAATCGTTTCGCTTTGGCCTGTTCGTCTGCGCTGCCGCATTGTTGAGTAGCTGCATCGGCCAGGCGCACCCCACGGCCATGCGACCGTCCGTGAGCGCGACCCCCACACCGGCCGGGCAGACAACGACGCCCTCGACCAGCCAGCCAACCTCTGCGGGGAGCACCGCGCCGCCGGCACCAGGTGGCTGGCGCATCGGTCCGCAAGCCGTGCGCATCAGCCTGATCCAACCGACGGGGTCGTCCGACGGCATCTACGGTCTCGAGCAGATTGGTGACAGCGGCTCCGTCACGGGGTTCCGCCTGATCCGCATCGACCCGACCACCCTGGCCGTCACCCGCAGCAGCATCATCGCTGGTGACCCTGGCTCGTTCACCATCGACTCCAACGGCACCATCTACGTGACTCAACCGCGCAGCCGCGCCGTTCGCCGGTTCCACACCGCCACCCTGACTCCGATGGGTTCGTGGGGTGATCCAATAGCGCCACTGCTCGGCCCAGTCGCAGTCACCCGGTCCGGCTTGTGGGTCGCCGACACCCATGGCCTCACCCGGCTGCTCGGCGACAAGGAGACCGGCGGCAGCTCCCCAGAAAGGTGGCCAGCCCAACCTGTGATGCAAACAACCTGGGATGCCGCCGACCTGCTCGGCGACGGCTTCTGGGTCGCTGCCGAGGACCGCACAGGCTGCTCCACCTTGTATTTCGCGACCGGACCGAGCGGGCTGGGCAACAACCCGACGCCCGTGCAGCACGCCGACTGCGCCCTCGGGTTCGGGTCGCTCGCGGCCGGCCCAGGGCTGGCCTGGGTGAGCGTCCCGACCGGCATGTCGGCCGGAACCCAACGCCTGAAGCCCAACGCATCCACGGGGACCTGGAGCAGCACCCACGGTCCGGGCGGTAGCAACGCGATCCAGCCGTCGGTGGCAAACGGCATCAGCTACCTGTCCGACTTCGGCTGGCTCGACTGCCTCGACAGCAAGGGCCAGGTACTTGCGACCCTCCGACTCGACCCGCAGTGGGGCATCGTGAAGGTTGTGCACGCCGGTGACCAGGACTTCATCGTCTTCGAGCAAGGAATGATCGGCAGCGCGTCCGGCCCGCGAGTGCAGCCCTTCATGCCATCCACCGCCTGCAGGTAAGACTCGCTCGTAAGGCCGATCCGCCCCGCCTGGGGCCTGGCCACGGGCAGCGGCGGATCCCCGGAGTGGCTGCTCGACTAGCGCCAGCAGATGCTCGCCACCTGGTCGCCGGACCGTAGACCGGCGCGTTGAACCGACAGTGGGATGAGGTCATGACTGGCCTGCATCCGCGGCCGTGCAGAGACTGCCCCTGTCGGTTGCCGGCGGTGCACGGGCGACGCTCCGCGCGTTCGGGCCGAACATGGACCGCACGACGTGGATTCCTGGCGAGCCGCCTCGTGGTGCGAGGTCAGGCCGGCATCGGGTGCGACTCGCGGAGGCTCGCGACCACTCAGTCGAGGCAGAACTCGTTGCCCTCGATGTCCTGCATCACGAGGCACGACTCGTTGACGCCATCGGCACGCAGTAGTTGCAGGCGTATCGCGCCGAGCGGGACCAGTCGTGCGCACTCGGCCTCGAGTGCGGCCAGGCGCTCTTCACCCACGAGCCCGCTGCCGACCCGCACGTCAAGATGCAGTCGATTCTTGACGGCCTTGCCTTCGGGAACGCGCTGGAAGAACAGTCGCGGGCCCACACCTGAGGGATCTATGCATGCGAACGCTGAACCCTGTTGCTCAGGCGGCAGCGCGCGATCGAAATCGTCCCACGCAGCAAACCCCTCCGGCGGCGGCGGTACGACGTAGCCCAACACCTCGCACCAGAAGCGAGCGACTCGCTCGGGTTCTGCGCAGTCAAAGGTGACTTGGAACTGCTTGACCGACGACATGGGTCCACCATAGAGGCGCCGGCTCGCGTCGCGATCGCCGAGACCTACCCGATCGTGATGTTCAGGTCGGCGCCGGGGGCCTCGCCGGATTGGCGTCCTGCGCGGACGTTGGGGTGGTTGCTCGGCAGTGAGTCGGCAGCCGATCCGCACGTGCAGGCTCCCAGCGGCCTCGGCACGGGGAAGTCGTCAATGCGAGCACGCTATGACGCGTCCGACCTTCCGAGTTCGACCGCAGCGGCGGCTCATGCCGCGCTTGGCTGACTGCAGAGCTAGGGAAGGGCCCGGAACCACACCAGGGAGGCGGCCGCAGCTGCGAGCCCGAGCACGAGGGCGAGGCCGGTCATCTCCGACGTCAGCTCCTTGCGCTTGGTGGTCGTGCCGGCCTCCTTGCTGATGGACTTGTAGACCGACTTGAGACCGCTCTCCGACAGCGCGGTGTAGTGCTGACCTCCGGTCGTCCGGGCGAGGGACTCCAGCGTCGGTTGATCCACCGGGACAGGGATGAGCTGGCCGCGGACGGCCACGACCCCGTCCGGCGTGCCGTACGCGATCGTCGTGACCGGCATCCCGGCCTGGACCGCCTGGTCCGCCCCGGCGCTGACCGGCTGGCCGACGGTGTTACCGCCGTCGGAGAGCAGCACGATCCGCACCGGTGCCTTGTTGCCAGACGCCTGGACGGCCTGCGCCGCCTTGACCGCCACGCCGACAGCGTCGCCGATCGCCGTACCGCCGCCGAGCTGGAGAGCGCTGATCGCGCCGGTCACCGCGTTCTTGTCCGTCGTCGGCGGCGTGACCAGCGCGGCCGTGCCGCTGAACGACACCAGGCCGACGGAAAAGGTCGAGGGCAGTCCGTGCACGAAGGCCGTAGCTGCCGTCTTGGCCGCCTGGATGCGGGACGGCGACACGTCGGTCGCGAGCATCGACGCCGACACGTCCAGGGCGACGATCACCGTCGCCTTGTCGCGCTTGACCTTGACGTCAGCCGTCGGGCGGGCGAAGCCGGTCGTCAAGGCAGCCAGCGTCAGCACCAGCAGAGCGGCCGGCACGTGCCGGCGCCAGCCCGGTCGGGCCGGCATCACCGAGGCAAGCAGCTCCACGTCGGAGAAGCGCGTCTCGTACGTCGACCGGCGCCGCTGCAGCACGACGTAGAAGATCGCGACCGCGAGCACGGCCAGCAGCAGCCAGAGCCGCGGCTCCTCGGCGAACCGCCAGTGCCGGGGGATCGAGAAGGTCACGCTGAGCTCACCGACCCGCCACCCGCCGGGCCGCCCGCACCCGCCGCCGCAGGGTCAGGAAGCGCGAGATGTCCCGGAGCCAGTCGCCGTCCGTCGACAGCGGGAGGTGCGAGGCGCCGGCCGCACGGACGGCCGCAGCAGCGGATGCCTGCCGCGCAGCGGCAGCCTGGGCGTACGCCTCGCGAACAGCCCGGCTCCCGGTCGGTACGTCGACAGCGCGGCCGGTCTCGGGATCGCGCACCCGCAGGAGGCCGACCGCCGGCAGCGTCAGCTCCACGGGGTCACTCACGTGGGCGGCCACCACGTCGTGCCGTTGGGCCAAGAGCTGCATCCGCTTCTGCCAGTCGCGCGGCCCGAGCAGGTCCGACACCACGACGACCAGGCCGCGGCGGGGGAGCGGTACGGCGTGCAGCGCCTCACCGAGTCCCGGCCCCTGACCTTCGCCGACGGCGACCCGGTCAAGTACGGAGAGCAGGTGCGGCGCCGCCGATGCGGTCGACCGCGAGGGCAGCCGCCGGACGCCGTCCCGGGTGAGGAGCACGGCGCCGATCCGGTCGCCGGGCCCGGAGGCGAGGTGGCTGAAGGCCGCGACCACCGTGAGCGCGAGCTCCTTCTTCAGCTGCCGGCGGGTGCCCAGCCCCATCGAGGGGGTCAGGTCGACCACGAAGGTCGTGTCGAGCTCGCGCTGCGCGGTCGTGGTCCGGACGTGCGGCTCACCGGTGCGGGCCAGCACGGCCCAGTCCATCCGACGGACGTCGTCGCCGGGCTCGTAGACCCGGGCCTCGGCCGGGTCGCCGCCGGGGCCGACCTGGATGCCGAGGTGCTCGCCGTGCAGGTAGCCATCGACCTTGTGCGACACCTCGAGGTAGAGCCGCTTCGCACGAGCGCCCTTGGTGAGGAGGGAGCCGGCCGTCATGCCGCGCCGTCGTCCTGCACGACGGACGCCTCGGCGGGCTGTTCGAGCTTCTCGAGGACGCGCTCGATCAGCCGGCGACGGGGCACGCCGTCGGCGATGGCGTCGTAGGTGAGGACGAGCCGGTGGGAGAGCACGTCGATGGCGACCTCGGCGACGTCCTCCGGCAGCGCGTAGTCGCGACCACGGATGAGGGCGAGCGATCGGGCCGCCGCGACAAGCCCGAGGCTGCCGCGGGGCGAGGCGCCGTGCACGACGAGCGGGACGAGCTCGGGCACGTTCCACTCCTGCGGCTCGCGGGTGGCCATGACGATGCGGACGGCGTACTCCGCCACGGCCTCGTGGACGAACACGGCGTCGGCCGCCTGCTGCAGCTGGACGAGCTGCTCGAGCGAGATGACCTGGACGGCCCGCGGCGGGTCGACCGACATCCGGTGGACGATCTGGAGCTCTTCCTCCATCGACGGTGTCGGCACGTCCACCTTGAGCAGGAACCTGTCCAGCTGCGCCTCCGGCAGCGGGTAGACGCCCTCGGACTCGAGGGGGTTCTGGGTGGCCATGACGACGAACGGCGACGGCAGCGGGTAGGTCGTCCCGGCCAGCGACACCTGCCGCTCGGCCATGACCTCCAGCAGCGCGGACTGGACCTTGGCCGGCGCCCGGTTCACCTCGTCGGCCAGGACCAGGTTGGCGAACACCGGGCCGAGCTCGACGTCGAAGTCCTCCTGCGACGGCCGGTAGACGCGGGTGCCGATGATGTCGCTCGGCACCAGGTCGGGGGTGAACTGGATGCGCACGCTCGTGCCACCGATGGCGCGCGCCAGTGTGTCCACGGCCAGCGACTTGGCGACACCCGGCACGCCTTCCAGCAGGCAGTGCCCACGGGCCAGCAGCGCGACGAGCATCCGCTCGAGCATGACGTCCTGACCGACGACGACGCTGCTGACCTCTGTCAGCACCAGGTCCAGCAGCTCACCGGGATCGGCGGTGGCCGCCTTGCGTGCGGGGCTCATGACACCACTCTCCCTCACCTACCTTGGAGGTCGCTGGACGCGTGTGGTGATCGCATGCCCCGGGTACACGGCGATCATGAGCATCCCTGGTTCTCCGCGCCTCGTCCCGGTCGCCGGCGGCGAGCACGCCGTGTCGGACCCGCTGCCTGCGCCCAGGCCGCTCGAGGTGGGAGTCACCAAGCTCGGTGACCCGGTGGTGGCCGAGGCGATCGTCGAGGAGAGCGGGCGCGTCACGCTGCGCGGCCTTCCTGCGACCGTGATGGTGGACGGCGGTCCGGTGACCGAGACCGTGCTGGTGCACGGCAACCGGATCTCGCTGCCGCAGGGCGAGGTCGTCTTCCAGGCCGAGCTGGAGCACGACACCGGCGGCCGGCAGGGCGGCGAGGAGCTCGGCCAGGACCGGGCGTTCGACACCCTCGACCGCAACTAGGACCTCGGGTGCGGCGCCAGCTCCACCACGACGACTGACTCCCCGTCGGTCTCGACCCGCTGGTCCTGGAACGTCCAGCCTGGCGCGCTGGCCAGCAGCAGGTGCTGCGGGCTCCCTGGTACGGCGAGGGTTTGCCGCTTCGGAGCCAGGTTGCAGCAGATGGCGACGGACCCCCGCGTCATCACCAGCCAGCGCGCGTCCTCGTCCCAGGTGACGCCCACGTGATTGCGGCGCCCGTCTGAGAGGTCGGTGCGCGACCGGCGCAGCGCGATCAGCTCGCGGTAGAAGTGCAGCAACCCGGCGTCGACCTGCCAGTCGAGCTTCGACCGCTCGAAGGTCGCAGGGTCTTGCGGGTCGGGCACGTCGTCGGTGCTCCACCCGTGCATCGCGAACTCGGTGCGCCGCCCCTCCCGGACGGCGTCCCCGAGCGACCCGCTGTGATCGCTGAAGAACAGCCAAGGCGTCCGGGCGCCGTACTCCTCGCCCATGAACAGCATCGGCGTGTAAGGCGACAGCAGGTACAGCGCCGCACCGACCCGGGCCAGCCCGGGACTGAGCGCCGGTCGGTCGCCGAGCGCCCGGTTGCCGACCTGGTCGTGGTCCTGCAGGTACACCACGAACCGCCAGCTCGGTACGTCGGCGGGCACTGGTCGACCGTGCGGCCGTCCGCGGAACGTCGACCAGCTGCCGTCGTGCACGAAGGCGCTGGTGAGCGCCTTGGCGGTCGTCTCCAGCGATCCGAAGTCGACGTAGTAGCCGAACGTCTCACCGGTGAGCAGCGCGTGCAGTGCGTGGTGGACGTCGTCGCACCACTGGCCGTCCATCCGCCAGCCGTGCGGGTCGATGACCTTGGGGTCGTTGAGGTCGCTCTCGGCGACGAGGAACAGCGTCTTCCCGAGCTGGGCGCCGAGCGCCGCCACCTCCTGCGCCATCTCCTCGAGCAGGTGGGTGGCGCTGTCATCGACGAGCGCGTGCACGGCGTCGAGCCGGAGACCGTCCAGGTGGTAGTCCCGCAGCCACATCAGGGCGTTGTCGAGGAAGAACCTGCGCACCTCGGGCCGCCGCAGGTCGACGGCGCTTCCCCACGGGGTGTGGTGCTCGTCGGTGAAGTACGGACCGAACTCCGGCAGGTAGTTGCCCGCCGGCCCGAGGTGGTTGTAGACGACGTCCATGACCACGCCGATGCCCTTGGCGTGCGCCGCGTCCACGAACCGCTTGAGCCCGTCGGGGCCGCCGTAGGGTTCGTGGACGGCGAACAGCGCGACACCGTCGTACCCCCAGCCCCACCGGCCGTCGAAGGCGTTGCAGGGGAGCAGCTCCACGGCGCTGATGCCCAGCTCGACCAGGTAGTCGAGCTTGCCGATGGCTGCCTCGAAGGTGCCTTCCTGGGTGAACGTCCCGACGTGCAGCTCGTAGAGCACCGCCCCGGCCAGCGGCACCCCGTGCCAGCGGTCGTCGGTCCAGGCGAACGCGTCGTGGTCGTAGGTGCGAGACAGGGCGTGCACGCCCTCCGGCTGCCAGGGCGACCTCGGGTCCGGACGCACCGGTCCACCGTCGACCGAGAAGCCGTAGTCGCGAAGGGCCGCACTGGCTCGCCACCAGCCGTTGTCCACGACCATGGCGGTGCCGTCGCTGAGCACCACGGTGGACGCGTGGGGAGCCCACACGCGGAACTGCGTCATGCGGTCAGCCTCGCAGGCGGACCTCGAGGCGTCCCGCCGCGCGGCGCACCTCGAAAGCCGGCTGCGGGTGCGTGGACGGGCCGTGCTCGACGTGACCGTCGGACAGCCGGAACGTCGACCCGTGCCACGGGCAGGTGACGCAGCCGTCGTGCACGGTGCCCTCGTGCAGCGGGCCGGACTGGTGGGAGCACCGGTCCGCCAGCGCCTGGATGCCGTCCTCGGTCCGTACCAGCAGGACCTGCGTGCCCGCCACGGTGCGCAGCGTCGGGCGGTCGGTGACGAGGTCGTCCTCACCGGCGTCGGTCCAGTCAGTGGGTCCGGTGATGTCGGTGTCCGCGTTGGCGCCCAGCCCCTGCCGGTAGGCGAGGTGGCCGCCGACGGAGGCGCTCGCCCCGAGGAGCGACGTGCCGAGCGCCCCGAGCAGTGCGCCCCCGCCCCGGCGCCGGCGGAGCAGCGAGCTGCCCCAGGCCAGGAGCGCCGCGCTGTTGAGCAGCGCGTGCACCAGTCCGGTGCGCTGGGTGCCCGGGTTGGAGTGGGACCAGTCGGTCGCCCCGGCCAGCGCTGCCGGGGTTGCGGAGGCCATGCCGAGCGCACCGAGCTTGCCCGCGGCCGTCCGCTCGCCGAGCAGGTCGAGGACCGTGGCGCTCACGAAGCAGCCGATCGGCAGCTGGGCCAGCGCAGGGTGCAGGGGGTGGCCGAGCCAGGTGCCGTGCAGGGCGTCCTCGACCGGGCCGGGCCTGATCACGCCGGCCACCGCTTTCGAGAGCGGGCTCACGAGAGGGTCGAGGCGGTCGAGCCGCGAGAGCTTGTCCAGTTGCGAGGTCTTGTCGAGCGGCATGCCCCTGACGTTCCCTGAACCCCGGGGCTTCACGCCCGGCGGAGCAGGCGGACGGGCAGGTCGGGAAGCACGTCCTCGAAGCCGTCCAGCTGCAGCTCGGCCGCGCCGCCGCGCAGCGGCACGGCGACGGCGACGTCCCCGCGCAGGTAGGCGAGCGTCCCGGGCGGGGCGGGCAGCGGCTCGTACCCGGCCAGCCCGGCACGAGCCTGCAGGGCGGCGCGCACCAGCCGGAGCTTGTCGCTGTCGAGGGAGCCGTCGGGGGTCTCGAGCAGCTGGGCGCGGCGCGCGAAGTCGACCGGGCGCCGGTTGTCGGGATCGACCAGTGACAGGTCCACGAGCTCGCAGCCCTGGTAGGTGTCCGCGACCCCCGGCATGGTCAGCTGCACCAGCTTCTGGGCGAGCACGGTGCTGCGCCAGTCGTCGTCGAGCCCGGCGACGAAGGCCGTGATCTGGGCGACCAGGTGGCGGTCCGCGAGCACCGCGCGGACATAGGCCGCCGCGGCGTCGTCGTAGGTCGCGTCGGGGTCCAGCCACGAGGTGCGGGCCTTCGCCTCGTGGGTCGCCTTCTCGACGTACGCGACCGCACGGTCGGCGTCGAGCGGCCACGCGCCGACGAGGGTCTGCCACACCAGCTGCTCGGTGGGCGCGTCGAGCCGACGGGGGAGCCAGGCGGTCCACTGGGTGACGGCCTCGCCCCACTCGCCGGGTCGCTGGGACAGCAGCACGAGCCGTGCCCGGACGTCCTCCGAGCGCTTGGTGTCGTGGGTCGACAGCGTCGTCATGGTCTCGGGCCAGTCGGCGAGCGTCCGCTGGCACCACTCGTGGAAGTCGTCGACCGAGGTGCCCCAGTGGCCCGGGTCGCCGCCCACCTCGTTGAGGGCGACCAGCGGCAGGTAGCGGTAGAAGGCGGTGTCCTCGACGCCCTTCGCCATGACCGGCCCGCAGGTCTGCTGGAAGCGGGTGGCGAGCTCGCCTGGCTGCAGCACGAGGTCGCCCAGCACCCGGATCTCGCGCGCCCTGGACGGCAGCCGCGCCGCCGCCGTCTCGCACGCCCACTGCACCGTCGACTCGCCACCGGGAAGGTAGGCGCGGTAGACGTCGAAGGCCACGAGCACCTCGACGAGCGCCTCCCGCAGACCGCGTCGGGTGATGTCGAGGTGGGCGGCGTCGCACAGCGGCTTGGCCAGGTCGACGAGGCGCTCGACCTCTGCGGCCAGCACCTGGTGCAGCACCTGCCGCTTGCACGCGTGGACGACGGCTTGCCAGTCGGCGTCCTCGCCGGTGACCGAGCTCCACAGCGAGGTCAACGGCTGCTCCCCGGCGGGGTCGACGAACAGCCCGGTGACCAGGTTGAGCGCGTCGTAGCCGGTTGTGCCGGCGCACGGCCACTTGGGCAGCTCCTCGCCGTGCTCGAGGATCTTCTCCGCCACGACCCAGATGCCGCCGGTGCGCTCCGAGAGCCGGGCCAGGTAGCCGGCCGGGTCGGCGAGCCCGTCAGGGTGGTCGACCCGCAGCCCGGCCACGATCCCGGCAGCGACCTGCTGCAGGATCAGCGCGTGGGTCGCCTCGAACACGGCCGGGTCCTCGACCCGCAGGCCCGCGAGGGTCGACACGTCGAAGAAGCGGCGGTGCGTGCTCTCCTCCGTGGCGGTGTGCCAGTCGGCCAGCCGGTAGTGCTGCCGGTCGAGCGTGGCCATCACGTCGCCGGGCACGAGAGTGCCTGGCGCCAAAGGGAAGACGTGCTCGAAGTACCTGATGCGGTCGTCTTCCAGCACCAAGTCGTCCACCATGTCGGCGAGAGGGCCGCCGAGCACGGGGACGAGCAGCTTGCGCGACCAGTCGACGTCGAACCAGTCCTTGTACGGCGAGGCGAGCCCGTCGCGGAGGACGGACCACCACGCGGCGTTCCGGTCCTCGGGTGCGGCGATGGTCATGTGGTTCGGGACGATGTCGAGCACGATCCCGAGGCCGTGCTCCTGGCAGGCCTGGTGCAACCGCTGCAGCCCGTCGGCGCCTCCGAGCTCCTCGTCCACGCGGCTGTGGTCGACGACGTCGTAGCCGTGCTGGGAACCGGCGGCCGACGCGAGCCAGGGGCTGCAGTAGAGGTGCGTGATGCCGAGTCGCGCGAGGTAGGGCACCACCGCGGCCGCGTCGTCGAAGCCGAAGGCCGGTGTGAGTTGCAACCGGTAGGTGGACCGGATCACTCAGAAGACCTTGCGCAGCAAGATGACGGACCGGGCCTCGACGTCGAACGGCTCACCGGTCTTGAAGACGCGTTGCTCGACCTCGTCGAACAGCGGGGCGTGCGTGTCGAGCACGACCTCCCAGCGGTCGCCGGCGAGGTCAGGGAGCACGAAGGGCATGCCCTCGTGGTGGCCGTTGAGGAGCAGCCAGAACTGGTCGTCGGTGACCGGCTCGCCGCGGGCATCGGGCTCCCGGATCGCATCGCCGTTGAGGAACACGGCGAGCGAGCGGGCGAAACCGGTGTCCCAGTCCTCCTCCGACATCTCCTCGCCCGACGGCGTGTACCAGGCGATGTCCTCCATGGACCCTCGCACTGGTCTGCCGTGGAAGAACCGCCGCCGGCGGAAGACCGGGTGCTCGCGCCGGAGCGCCGTCAACCGGGCCACGAAGTCGGTGAGCACCTCGAAGTCACGAGCGCGCTCCCAGTCGATCCACGACAGCTCGGAGTCCTGCGCGTAAACGTTGTTGTTGCCGTGCTGGGTCCGGCCGAGCTCGTCACCGTGCAGCAGCATCGGGACGCCCTGGCTGAGGACCAGCGTCGTGAGCAAGTTGCGCTTCTGCTGCTCGCGCAGCGCGATGATGTCCAGGTCGTCGGTCTCGCCCTCGACCCCGCAGTTCCACGAGCGGTTGTGCGACTCGCCGTCGTTGCCGCCCTCGCCGTTGGCCTCGTTGTGCTTCTCGTTGTAGCTGACCAGGTCGTGCAGCGTGAAGCCGTCGTGCGCGGTGACGAAGTTGATGGAGGCGTACGGACGCCGGCCGTCCTGCTCGTAGAGGTCCGCGGACCCGGTGAGCCGTTCGGCCAGCTCGGCCATCGTGGAGTCCTCGCCGCGCCAGAAGTCGCGCACCGTGTCGCGGTACTTGCCGTTCCACTCGGTCCACAGCGGCGGGAAGCCGCCGACGTTGTAACCGCCCTCGCCGACGTCCCACGGCTCGGCGATGAGCTTCACCTGGCTGACCACCGGGTCCTGCTGCACCAGGTCGAAGAACGCCGACAGGCGGTCCACCTCGTGGAACTGCCGGGCCAGCGTGGACGCCAGGTCGAACCGGAACCCGTCGACGTGCATCTCGATGGCCCAGTAGCGCAGGCTGTCCATGATGAGCTGCAGCACGTGCGGGTGCCGCATGAGCAGCGTGTTCCCGGTGCCGGTCGTGTCGTAGTAGTGCTGCTCGTCGCCCTCGACCAGCCGGTAGTAGGCGGCGTTGTCGATGCCGCGGAACGACAGCGTCGGACCGAGGTGGTTGCCCTCGGCGGTGTGGTTGTAGACCACGTCGAGGATGACCTCGAGGCCCTCGGCGTGCAGGGCCTTCACCATCGCCTTGAACTCCTGGACGGGGGCGTCGGTCGCGGCGTAGTCGTTGTGCGGCGCCAGGAAGCCGATGGTGTTGTAGCCCCAGTAGTTGCGCCGGCCCTCCTCGACCAGGTGGCTGTCGTGCACGAACTGGTGTACCGGCATCAGCTCGACGGCCGTGACGCCGAGCCGCTTGTAGTGCTCGATCATCACGGGATGCGCCACGGCTGCGTAGGTGCCGCGGATGTCCTCCGGGATGCCCGGGTGCGTCTGCGTGAGGCCCTTGACGTGCGCCTCGTAGATGATCGTCTCGTTGTACGGGGTGCGCGGCTGCCGGTCGTGGTCCCAGTCGAAGAACGGCGAGATGACGACGCACTTGGGCATGTGCGGCGCCGAGTCGTCGTCGTTGAAGCTCTCGTCGTCCCAGTTGTACGAGAAGCACGACTGGTCCCAGTCGACCTCGCCCTCGACGTGCTTCGCGTAGGGGTCCAGCAGCAGCTTCGCGGGGTTGCAGCGGTGCCCCCTCTCCGGCTCGTAGGGGCCGTGCACGCGGTAGCCGTAGCGCTGCCCCGGGCCGATCCCGGGCAGGTACCCGTGCCACACGAAGGCGTCGCGCTCGCGCAGCCGCACCCTGGTCTCGGTGCCGTCGGCGTCGAACAGGCACAGCTCCACGACCTCGGCCACCTCGCTGAAGAGCGCGAAGTTGGTCCCGCTCCCGTCGTACGTGGCCCCCAGGGGATAGGGCGAACCAGGCCAGGGCCGATCGGTGGGTGGCACGAACTGAAGTCTCCCTGATCTCGAGATCAGGCTCGTCCTACCCCCCGTACAGGGTCCGCTAAGCCTCGACCCGCGTCACAGCGGCGACGTAGAGCCGCACCAGGGCGTCCACGATCGGCCCCGTCGGGGGCCGCGGCTCGGGCTGCGCGACCCAGTCCACCAGCACCTCGCTGACCGCACCCGCGAGCGCCAGCCCCAAGGCGCGGCCCTCAGCGCCCTTCTCGAGTGCTGCCTCGTGGACGATCACCTCGGCGAAGCGCAGCATCATGGCCTGCCGGTCGCTCTCCAGCACGCCCGCGACGCGGATCTCGCGGTGCGCGACCCGTGCCCGGCGAGGGTCTTCGGTGAGGTAGCCCACATAGCCGCCCAGCCCGAGCCGGATGCGGTCGTCCAGGGTGCCGTCAGAGGCCTGCACGACCGGCAGCACCGTGGTCAGGACGCCGCCCATGATGTGCTCGTACACCGCCTTCAGCAGCGCCTCGCGGCTGGAGAACTCCTCGTAGAAGGAGCGCGTCGCCACGCCGGCCGCGGAGCACAGCCGCTCGATGGTGGCGGCATGCCACCCGTCGGTGCCGAAGAGCTCCAGCCCGGCGTTCAGCAGGCGGGTACGGCGGTCGGAGCGGCGCTCGTGCTCTGAGCGCCCCCCGTAGACCCGCCCGGAGTCGGTCACGAACCGAGGCTAGGGGCTGGACGCCGACGCCACACCGTTGTGACAGCGGCGGGCGAAAGATCACGCAACAGTCACTCCACGGCCACCCTGGATTCAGGATGCCCGACGGGGCGTCACCTCGGGCCGGGACCGCAACCTCGCCAGTCCGAGCCCCGCGCAGGCGGTCATGGCGACGGCCAGCAGATACATCGCCTGGACCTGCTCCCGCTTGCGCCGGTCAACCATCGCGAGCTGGGTGCCCGGGTTGAAGGCTGGGTCGTCGTCCTTGAGCGTGCCGTTGAGGGCGAGCGCGAGCTGCAGCTCCTGCTGCTCCTGAATCGCCCCGGCCGACATCGGGTTCACCTGGACCTGGGTCTGCACCTGGACCTGTGCCTGGACAGCGGGCGCAGGCGGGACGGCCGGCACCACCGCGGGCGCGGGTGGGTTCGGTGCGGGCGCTGGGGGAGCGGCGGCGGGCGGCAGCGGCTTGGGTGCCACGGCGGCCGCGGCCTTCACGCAGGTGACGTTGACGTGGGCGCTGCCGACCTTCGTGCCGCGCAGGACGGCGGCGATGTCTCCGCCGTACCGGCCTGGCTTGACGTCGACGCAGCTCACGTTGACGGTGAAGGGTGCCGCGTTCGGCTTCTTCACGTTCAGACCCGTCAGGGCGTGGCCCTGGAGCGCACCGAGGACCGGGCTCTTGGCCAGCGGCACGAGGGACACGGTCTGCCGGTCCACCAGGCTGGACAGCAGCCGGATGATGGCCTCGGCGAAGTGGTCGCCGCTGTTGCAGGCCAGCGGCTGTCCGGCGGCGATGTCCTCCGGCTCGTCGGTGTTGGGGTCGATCCCGCAGTGGACGCCGCCTGGCGGGGCGAAGCTACGGGTGCCGCGAGCAACGGTCCTGAGATCGTCCATGGAGTCGCCTCCGGCACCCATGCCCATGACCTGCGCGTGGACCGCGTTGAGGTCCCGGATGGCCTGGGCGAAGGAGGGCCGTTCCTGGGCGTCGTGCACCTGCGGGTACGGGTCGTCGAAGGGCTCGTCCGTCGCCAGGATGATCAGTCGGCGTACCGACTGGTTGCCTCGCCAGCCGGCGTCCTGACCAGGCGGCACATCGCTGAACGTCGGGAGGCCGAGGTCGACCTCGTTCTGGGTGTGGATGCCGCGGCCGAGCGCGACCTGGCTCAGCGCGAGCAGCTGCCCCTCATGACCGCTGTCGCTGACCTGGCTGGACACGTTCGTCTCGATCTTGATGTTGTTGACCGCTGCCTGGAGCTCGGGTCCGGTATCGCCGACCGGCCGCAACCTGCGGTAGATCACGGGTCGGTTGTACGGCTGCCTAGGGTTGGCCGGGTCGACGTAGGTGGGCGGATAGGGCTTGCCGTCCTTCCGCGGACCCGTGCCGAGAGTTCCGACACCGACCTTGAGGTTGACGTGCTGTCGCGTCAGTGACGCCACGATGTTGTTGATGTTCGTCTTGAGGCTCTCGATGTAGTCCGTCATCGAGCCCGAGTCGTCGACCAGAAAGAACAGGTCGAGGGGCGTGTCGTTCTTCGGCAGATCCAGGGTGAACGGGACGCTGCCGCTGCTGCCGACGGGGAGCGTCACGCTCTGCGATGCGGGGATCACCTTGCCGGGGTTCGGGGGTGGGACCGACGTGTCGCCGGCGGCGACGGGCGGGATGACCACGCCCTTGCCGACCGGGTCGACGTACCGCAGCAGGCTGTGACCCGCGAGCGCGTGATAGCTGGCTTGGTTGCCCCGGTCGCCGGTGAGGGAGCCGCTGCGCGGCTGGGTGCCTGCCGGCGCGTTCACGAGCATGCCCGTGAAGATCGTGAGCTGCTGCAGCAGCCCGCTGCGCTCGATCATCACCGTGCTGTCGCCTGGGCGGTAGCCGGCCGAGGTGACGCCGCCCGGCGCGGCGTAGGAGAAGAAGCTGGTGCCGCCGTTGGCGCTGTAGAGGACGTGGCCGCTCGCGCGGAAGGCCGCGACGGTGAGCGGTTCCATGGCGGTGAGCGCGGTGAAGTCGGACTCCGGGGTCGTGGTGAACGAGCCGCCGCCGTCCCGCGACACGGCGAGGTGACCGCTCACGATGCCGTAGAGGTGGTTGCTGTCGTTGGAGTCGACGTCCAGGGCGCTGAACCCGGTGCCGCCGCTCGGCAGGTCGTTGGCCGTCGTTCGAAGCGTCCAGGTGTGGCCGCGGTCGGTGCTGGCGTAGAGCAGCCCCGTCTGGCTGTTCACGTCCCCACCGCCGACCGGGATGCCAGGCAGGCCGCTCGTCGATCCGCTGCCCCCGCCGCTGCCGGTGGGGCTGATCGTGAGGTAGAGCGTGCGGCCGTCGTTCGCCGCCCGCAGCAGCTTCGGGGCGCCTTGGGTGGGCAGGCCGCTGTCGGCCGTGGCCCAGCTGCCGCCGCTGCTGCTGACCAGCACGTGCGGCCGGCTCGCCGCCCCGGTGCCCTCCTGCACGGCGGCGACCCGGGTGCTCCCGAGCAGCGCCAGTGAGACGATCTTCGCGCCTGCTCCAGCGAAGGACTGGCCGTTGCCGGGCGTCACCTGCAGGGCCAGCGCGTCGGACCACGAGCAGCCGTGGTCCGTCGTGGTCTGGATCCGCACCCCGTTGCTGACCGCGAGGTCCTGCGGGCGGCCCGCGTCGACCGTCCACGCCGACACGCTGTCCGGTGAGCTGAGCGCCTGCACCGGCTTGAAGGAGTCGATGTGGATCGTCTCCCACGAGCCGTGCTGCGCCACTCCGCAGTGCAGGGCTGGGGCGGTGTCATGGACACCGGCCAGCGCGATCGTCGGCAGGCCCGCGGACAGGACGGCGGCGACGAGCAGCGCTGACCTCAGGCGAGGTCGGCGCACGGCTACTTCCTCGAGCCGGTACGGCTCTTGCTGCTGGCCGAGCTGCGGCCGGCAGCGGTCGCCTTGTTGGCGGGCTTGGCTGCTGCGGGCGCCTTCGTCGCAGGCTGCGCGGTGGGTGTCGCGGCCTTCGCCACCGCGGTGGCGGTACGACGCTGAGCGGGCCGGCTCGACGTCGACGCGCTCGCCGGCGGGGTCGCGAGCGCCCTCATGAGCGGAGCGAGCGCCTGCACGAGCACCTCGCCCTCGAGGGTCTCCTCCGCGTCGAGGCGCGCGGCCAGGGTGTCGAGGTCCTTGCGGTGCGCACGCAGGATGGCCTTCGCCTCGTCGCGGGCGTCCTCGATGAGCTTGCGGATCGCACCCTCGACCTCGCGGCGGGTCTCGTCGGAGAGCTCGACCAGCTGCGAGTCGTCGCCGAGGAACCCCTCGCCGGCCTTGACCTGCATGCGGACCGGGCCGACCTCGTCGCTCATGCCGTACTTCGTCACCATGTCGCGGGCCAGGTCGGTCGCGTGCTCGAGGTCCTGCTCGGCACCGGTCGAGCCCTCGCCCAGCACCAGGTCCTCGGCCGCGACGCCGCCGAGGGTGGCGACCAGCTGGTTGTGCAGGCTGCTGCGGGTCAGCAGCGTCGCCTCGGTGTCGCCGAACGTCGCCGCGGCGACCGTGCGACCGCGGGCGAGGACGGTCACCCGGTGGATGTCCTCGTGCCGACCGAGCGTCGCGGCCACCACGACGTGGCCGATCTCGTGGTAGGCGGCGCGGAGCCGCTCGTCGGCGGTGAGGACGCGACCGCGGCGCTGCGGACCCTCGAGGACGCGGACGACCGCTTCCTCCATGTCCTTCATCGCGATCTGGTTGCCCTTGCGGCGGATCGTGAGCAGTGCGGCCTCGTTGACGACCGAGGCGAGGTCCGCGCCGGTGAAGCCGGGGCAGCGCGAGGCAAGGCGCTCGAGGTCGACGTCCGGGCCGAGCGGCTTCTTGCCGGCGTGGATCTTGAGGATCCGCACACGGCCCTCGAGGTCGGGGCGCTCGACGGTGATGTGGCGGTCGAAGCGGCCGGGGCGCATCAGCGCGGGGTCGAGGATGTCGGGACGGTTCGTGGCCGCGATGACGACCACCCCGGTGCTGACCTCGAAGCCGTCCATCTCGACGAGCAGCTGGTTGAGCGTCTGCTCGCGCTCGTCGGAGCCACCGCCCCCGCCGCCCGCACCGCGCTTGCGCCCCGCGGCGTCGAGCTCGTCGATGAACACGATGGCCGGAGCCACCGCGTTGACGCGCTTGAACAGGTCACGGATGCGAGCCGCCCCGACGCCCACCAGGGACTCCACGAACTCCGCGCCGGCGACGCTGAAGAAGGGCACGCCGGCCTCGCCGGCCACGGCCTTGGCGAGCAGGGTCTTGCCCGTCCCGGGCGGGCCGAACAGCAGCACGCCCTTCGGCGGGGCGGCGCCTAGCGCCTTGTACTTGGCAGGGTCCCTGAGGTAGTCGCGGACCTCGGCGAGCTCGATGACGGCCTCGTCCGCGCCGCCCACGTCAGCGAACGTCACGGTGGAGGCGCCCGTCCGGCCGCCGTCCTCGACCCGGCCGAAGTTGGTGACGTCGCCGATCGCGCTGCTGCCGCTGCCCTTGGCGAGGAAGATGATCGCGAAGATGTTGGCCAGGATCAGGATCGGCAGCAGGAACTCGTACAGCTGACGACCGCGCGCCTTGCCGGTCTGGTGGTCCGTGGTGATGGTGGCACCGCCGGCCTGCAGCGAGTTCTGGAGGTCCTGCGCCGCGAGCCCGTTGCTCGGCACCTCGACGCGCACCGTCCCGCCGCCGTCAGTGACCCCCTCGACCTTGGTCGGGAACGCGGTCTTCGAGCCCAGCAGCTGGGTGGCCTCCGCAGCGGAGCGCAAGGTGAGGACGAACTGGTTGTCCTCGTTGAGGAAGACCGCTTTCTCCACCCGGTCGCCCTGGGCGAGCGCCTTGACCGAGCTCAGCGGCACCTTGGTGCCACCGGGTCCGGAGTTGACCCAGGCGACCGCCATTCCGAACACCACGATCAGCACCGCGAGCGTCGCGGACAGCGTCAGCACGAGCTTGTCCGGCCCGTTCTTGCCCTCCGCGGCACGCACGCGCGCCTTGGCAGCGGACCGGGCCTTCAGGCGGTCGACGAGGCCGGACGGCTCCTGCGCGCGCGGCGCGGAGCCGGTGGTGGGGGTGGCCACGATGGGGGGACCTCCTCGCCGGGGTGTCCGGCATCTCTGGGTTTGCCCGGTTGAGGGCAGGACTGAGCTGGGTAGGACCAGAACTTCGCCGTCCTGGGCAGTTCTCCTGCCGACGCTGAGATGCTGACTTGGCGGGCGTCTCGTGAGGCCCGCCACCCTTCTGTCTCACCGGTGTCTCAGCTGGGTGGCTTCTCGCCGTCCGGCGCGGCCGGGCAGGACGCCGGCCCTCACCATCGCCGCGCGCACCCGCTCCGTGAACTGCTCGCGGGTCTCGCCCGCCTTCGGACGCAACAGCACCTGACCTGCACTGCTTGGTCTCGTGGCACGAGACCGTGGCACGGTCTGCATCCGGAAAGGAAGAAGCCCGCTGCGACCAGCGGGCTTCTTTGGTGGGCGATACAGGACTCGAACCTGTGACCTCTTCCGTGTCAGGGAAGCGCGCTAGCCAACTGCGCCAATCGCCCGGGGCGTGTTCAGTTGTTTTGTTCGTACTCGCTGGAGAGGCCGGGGCGGGAATCGAACCCGCGTACAGGGCTTTGCAGGCCCTTGCCTAAGCCACTCGGCCACCCGGCCGGGGAGGCGCTGAATCTGCTGCTGGATCTTTTCGAGCGGACGACGGGATTCGAACCCGCGACCCCAACCTTGGCAAGGTTGTGCTCTACCAACTGAGCCACGTCCGCGTGCGCCGAGCGTCCCGGCGACGATCGATGACGTTAGCAGAACTCCGTAGGGCGTTCCGCAGGTCTCGAGCCTAGGTCCCGGGCTCTGCCCAGAGCAGCACTGCCAGCTCGGCGTCCACGTCGACGTGCTCGCTCTCCGACCCGGTCGGCACCGCCGCGTAGGTCATGGACAGGAACTCGACGAGCTCCGACACCGGGATCTCGAACAGCGCCTTGCCGGACGGCGAGCTCAGCGAGAGGCAGACGATGCCGTCACCGTCGGTGCTGGACGGCCAGGCCTGCACATCGCCCTGCCCGACCGGAGCGCTCACGCCGTCGGTGAGGAGCTGCCGCGCGAACGTCCACTGCACGACGTCGCCGGTGCCGCCCGGGCCGGTGTGGAACGCCACGGTCACGGCGTACGGGTCGTTGGCGTCGTAGGACAGACCGGCGCGCACCGGAAGCGAGGCCGCTCCCGGCACCACCAGGCGCAGCTGGAACTCGCTGCGGACGGTGACGGGGCGGGCTGTCATGGATCCGGGCTCCTCCGGCTGGGTGGTTGCCACCAGGGTGCCCCTTCTAGGCGGTTCCGAACCCCCGGGTCCCGCGGTTTCACCCATGCGGCCCACCCGCGACCGACGTTGCGTCCTCGCGGATCCCTCCGAGGGCTCCGGTGACCGCGGGCAAGGGCGGGTCCGCCCGCGGCCGATTGGCGTTCCAGGGCGCAGTCTGAGTCACACTGGAGGCGTGATCAGAGAGCGGGTACGCCGGTTGCCGGCCGGCAACGCGATCGTGCGGGTGTCGGTCTTCCTCCTGGGCCTCGCCTTCATCCTGCTCGGGCTCGCCTTGTCGGTGCTGCCCGGACCGCTGACAATCCCGCCGGTCCTGCTCGGGCTGGTGATCTGGGCGCTGGAGTTCGCCTGGGCCGAGCGCTGGCTGGACCGCGCGCGGCGGCAGGCGCTCGAGGCGTGGGACGCCGCCCAGGCGCACCCCTGGCGGGCCGGGCTCGTCACCGGCGGTGGTCTGGCGCTGCTGGTGGTGGCCCTGCTGCTGGCGTCGAAGTACGAGCTGGTGGACCACGCCAAGTCCGTCCTCAGCTGACCCCGCGGCGCCGACAATGGGGCTTCGTCCGCGTCAGGACACGGACGATCTCGCTTTGATCCCGGGCGCCTGAGGGCCAGGCTGAGACGTGGCCGGTGCGCTAGTGTTCCGGCCCGTACCTCTTCCCGGAGAACTCCGGGCGATTAGCTCAGCTGGTTAGAGCGCTCGCCTCACACGCGAGAGGTCACTGGTTCGAGTCCAGTATCGCCCACCCATATAACCGCAGGTCAGAGCCTATGACCTGCGGTTTTTTGATGCCCCGTGCCACTAATCGTGCCAGTGACGGTCTGGCATCTGGGGTCGTCCGTCACTGTCACCACAACTGGCCCACCCGCAGCGACCGGGGCCGACAGTCCGGAGGACGCCGCGACCTGGCTCGACGGTACGAGAGCGACCCACCTCGCCTTGTGGGCGAGGTGGGTCGCTCTCGTCATGTCCGCAGAACGGCCACGGGCTCCCGTGATGAGTGCCTAGGTGTGCGTGACGCTGCAGCTGTTCGCCGCGGTGTAGCCGGATGGTGCGTTGGTCGTGACCACCGTGACCACTTGGTTGGCCGAGCTCAGTGCCTCGTTGAAGGTCTGACTGGTGGACGCGCTGGCAATTGTGATCAACTGAGTGGCTCCCGCCGAGACGTTAGTGGCGCTGACGGAAACTGCCACGGACTGGCCCGAGGCGGCAGTGACGGGGTTGCCGAAGGCGTCCGTGGAGGGCCGGCCGAGGGTGAGGCTGACCGGGTTGCCCTTCGGAGCCGAGGACGGGCAGGTCAGCGTGAGCTGCACGTCCGCCCGGTTCACCGTGAAGTTGGTGCTGCCGGTGATCGACCCCTGGGTGGCAGTGAGCTGCTGGAACCCGCCGACCGCCTTAGGGGTGATCGTGTACGTGGCGACACCGTTGCTGAAGGCGCTGGCCACCACGGCAGTCGCTGTGGAGCCGTTCGGGCTGTTCGCGAACGCCGAGCCGCTCCATGTGAGCGTGCCGGTGTAGTTGGTGTCGGTGCTGTTGTCGGGCTTCCGCGCGGTCACCGTGACGGTGGTTGCAGAGCCCGCCTTCACGGTCGCAGGAGACGGCGAGAGCGCGAAGAAGGTGGCCGTGGCAGCCGAGTAGTTGTAGACGGCGCTCGCAGGGCTCTCCGCGCCCTTCCACTGGTTGCTGGTGCCGCTGACCGGCGTCACCGTGTACGTGTAGGCGCCGTCAACGGTCACGGTGTCGCTGCAGGTCAGAGCGGCGACAGTGCCGGTGCAGTTGCCGGCGGGGCCGGTGCCGTCCAGCACGCCGCCCTTGTACCGCTTGACGACGTAGCCGGGGACCGGCGTCGTCGGCGTGACGGTGGGGTAGTTCGCGACTGTCCACTGCACCACGATCGTCCCCACGGACGTGGGGGCTGTCGCGACGGGCTTGGTCGGCTGAGACCCGGCCGGCATCGCCGTCGACTTCGCCGTTGCGGATCCAGCGGCGGTGGCGCCCCAGCTGGCAAGGGCGGCGGTCGCGGTGAGGGCGACCATGCCGGCGGCGACTCCGGTCGTGGTGATCATTCGGCGGTTCATGCCTGGTCCGCCGTTCCCGAGTACGTGAGCTGCCAGGTGACGCTCTTGCAGCCGTTCCCGGCCGAGGCAGCGAGCTTGACGGGGAACGCGACGCCGGTCGCGGTGGCGTTGCCGGCGATCGTCAGGCTGGCGGGGCTGAAGCTTCCGCTACCGGCCGTGGCAGGGCTGCCGAGCAGGAGGTTGGACGCTGCGCAGACGACGACGCCGAGCGTGTTCTTCACGTCGGCGGCCTGGACGGTGAGCGTCTTGACCTTGATCGCCTGCGAGGCGTTGTTGGTGAGGCTGAGCGCGATGCTGCGCTGAGCGCCCGGTACCAACTGCTGCACGATGCCGGAGATCGCGAAGGTCTTGTTGTCGCTGCCCGAGCTGCAGTTCCCGTTGCCGCCGCCGTTCCCGTTGTTGCACGGGGTAGCCGTGGCGCTCGGCTGCGGCTTCGCCGCTGTGACGGCACCACCTCCGTACGAGGGGGCACCGCCTCCGCTCGAGGAGGAACCCAGCAGATCGAGGTTGCTGGCTCCGATGACCGCGGTCGCGGCGATGACGGCGGCTGCACCAGCGACCATGAGCTGGCCACTCGCCGTCGTCAACCATGCGGGGGTGTGCATCGGAAGGCTCCTTGCGCGACTGAGGTCCTAGAGGGGGCAATGGTGCAGCCGATGGGGGGCCGTGTGTTGGCCCCCCACCGGCTTCGTACTAGGAGGCGTTGGAGACGAGGGTGCTCGTCAGCGCCAGGGAGAACGACTGGGCCTTGCAGGCGTTGTCGGGGTCCGCGATCATGTGGGTCACGAGCGTGTAGGTGCCCGAGCCGCTCGGCGCGATCGTCTTCGTGCTGTTGTCGGACTGAACCAGGCCGGCCGCGTTGAGCGCCTTGGCGTCGCTGGTGACCGAGCCGGCCGCGCAGGTGCTGTTGACGAGGACCGAGCTACCGCCGGAGATGCTGGTGACCAGGACGGGGTAGGGGTTCGGGTTGCTGATCGTGACCGTGACGCTCTTGGTGGCGCCCGGGTAGAGGTCGGCGGCCGAGGTGCCGGCAGCGATGACCGAGTCGGTCGAGGTGGTGGACTGGGCGGTGCCCGAACCGGAGCCGCTCGACGACCACGCGGCGTACGCGATGCCGGCGGTGGCGAGAGTCAGGGCGGTACCACCGACGACGGCAGTGATCTTGGTGGACTTGCGCATCTCTGGTCTCCCTTTCGAGGAGGTCGGTGAGCGCCGGTTTCGCCCTAGCTCCCCGCCGGTTCTTAGGCGACCAGTTCGCCCGGCGGATCTTCGCTTCGCTCCGGACCTCCCTCGGATTGGGGAGGTCTTCGTGTCATCCACCATGCCGATCCTGGAGAGGCGTCACCTCCGCCGACCGGTCGGCGCTTGAGGGACGAACGGTCAGCACGCCCTGGCCCTTTGTGACTACGGGGGCGTAGCCACAAAAGTGGTCAGAACGGGCAGATGGCTCAACCACGCGCCTGACCGGCTGTTCCTAGGCTGGATCGGCCTAGCCCGCCTACC